>DASUHI010000031.1:0-12505 GCA_036273575.1 Streptosporangiaceae bacterium
GCTCGACGACATCTGCGTGCTCGCGGTCAGCCGGCCAGTTCCTGGCCGGGGCTAGGCGGCGTCGGCGGCGCTCGCGTACTGCAAATAGGCCTCGAGCTTCTTGGCCACCCACGGCCGCGCGACCTCGTGCCTTCACGGCAGCCATTTTCTGGCCTTTAGTTTGGGTCAACGCAACCAGGGGAGACGAGGTGCGCAACAACCCTCATAAGGAGGTTCCCCAATGTCTACAGGAGCCACCGTGGCCATCATCGTGGTCATCGTCATCATCCTGATCGTGGCTGCTGTCGCCGCCACGGCATCCAGGCGCCGCCGGCTCAGGGAACGCTTCGGGCCTGAATATGACCGCCTCGTGGCCGACCAGCAGAGCCAGCGCAAGGCGGAAGCCGAGCTGGCGAGCAGGGAGCGCCGGGTGCGCAGCCTCGACATTCGCCCGCTCACCGCCGCCGCGCGGACCGAGTACGCCGCCCAGTGGACCAGCATCCAGGAGCGGTTCGTCGACCATCCGGCCTCGGCAGTCTCGCAGGCACAGCAGCTCGTGACCGCCGTCCTGCAGGACCGCGGCTACCCCACCGAGGGCTACGAGCAGATGCTGGCTGACCTGTCCGTCGAGCACGCGCGCACGCTCGAGCACTACCGGGCCGCGCACGCGATCAGCGAGTCGACCGCGGGCGGGTCGGCCTCGACCGAGGACATGCGCCAGGCGATGATCCACTACCGCGAGATGTTCGACGAGCTACTCGGCGACTCCGACGTCCGCGAGCCAGCGGCCGCCCACGAGGGACCGGCTGGCACGCCGAACGGTGCGGTTCCGCCGTCCGCCTCGCAGACTGAGGCCGACACCGCCGCCGCACCCGATGCCGCCGCCCGCCAGCGGGCCGGCGACACCAGGCCCTGACTAGGCCAGCTACAGCGAAGGAGACAGCCGCATGGACACCCACAGAGGCGATGCCCCGGTCTGGACCCCTCACGAGCCGTCGGCCACCAGTGCCGCGGATGAGGCGGATCCCACGGAAGCGGGTCCCGGCGGGTCGGATGTCGTCGAGGAGGACGTCGTGGTGATCGAGAGCCACGAGACCGGCTACGACGATGGCGAGACCGGCTACCAGGACGGCGAGCCAGGCATGCCCGATGTCGCCCCGGCGGTAGCCGCCGCGCGTCCGGCCGATGAAATGGCAATGGCGGACGCACCAGCGGTGCCAGACGCCGCCGCGGTAGCGCCGGACGCCCAGCAGTGGAGCGAGATCAAGGCCATGTTCGTCGACGACCCAGGCGAGTCGGTCAAGCTCGCCTCTGGGCTGGTCGAGCAGGCCATCGAGAACCTGGTCTCTTCCCTCAGGCAGCGCCAGGAGTCGCTGTCGTCGTGGGAGTCAGGAGACGCCTCGGACACCGAGGGCCTCAGGAACGTCCTGCGCAGCTACCGGAGCCTGTTCGACCAGCTGGACGGCATGTCCAGCCAGGTCGGCTCGGGTCACCAGCGGGTCCCCTAGGAGAGGCGCGCTGTATCGGTGGGACACCCATCGCAGTCTGCGGCGATGGGTGACTCACCGATACACCGGTTCGCCATGTGATCACCGGATCCGTCAGTCTGTAAAGCGGGCACGGCGCCCCTGGCGCGCGATCACCCCGACCGCCACCCAGCCAGCGGCGATCGCGAGCCAGAAGCTGACCGCGCGGAACACCAGCGCCGCGGACAGCGCGGAGGTGCGTCCAGCCCCGTACGCGGCGAGGATCACCGCGAGGCTGCCCTCGACCACCCCGATGCCGCCAGGCACGATCGGCAGCGACGCCGCCACCTCGGACACGCAGTACGCGAGCAGCACACCCGCCCACGGGATCGCCGCGTGCACGGCGCCGAGCGCGCAAAGCAGGCACGCGAAGTCGCACAGCCAGACGCCAGCGGCCAGCGCGACAACCGCCACGCTCGCTCGCGCGCTCAGCGGGATCTCCCGCATGCGCGCGAGCGTCGAGGTGATCCGGGTGCCGATGTTGCCGCGCGGGCGGCCGGTGACCCGCCTGACGCCGCGCACCGCGGCCTCCGCGAGCCTGATCACCAGGTCCCTGCGCACCAGGACCGCGGCTGACGCCGCGACGATGACCAGCCCGATGACGGCGGCGCGGGTATCGCGGCCGCCGGGTCCGCCCGCGAGCGCGACCAGCACGCCGAGCAGGAGCAGCAGCGACATGCCGATCGCCTGGGCGATCAGGATCGTGAAGATCGTCCAGCCGGAGCTGGCCCCGTCCGCGCCCCGCCGCCGGTAATAGCGATAACGGAACGCACTCGAAACTGCCGGCTCGCCGGGAACCGTGTTCGCGATCGCGTCATTGGCCATCGTGAGCAGGAACAGCCCGGGCATCGCGAGGCTCGCGCCCGCTAGCCGAAGGACCGTGCGCTGCAGGAATGCGAACACCCACAGCGACGCTGCCTCGGCCGCCGCGGCGGCGGCCACCCAGCCCGCCCCCTGCCAGCCAGCACCGATGTGGCTGAGCCTGTGCCACGCCGCGATCAGCTCGTGCCGCCGCCCGAAGAGCAGGAACAGCACGAGAATTCCGACGGCGATGCCGAGCACATAGCGGATGAGTTCCTTTAGATTGCGTCCTGACTCCAGGACCGCGATCTCGTCCGCCACGGACCAAAGTTACCGAGCGCCGCATAGCGGGGGAAGGACGGCGGAATGTCACAAGAGTTCGGCGGCCGGATCGGACAAGACTGGCGTGACTCAGAGCCGTGGTGGCCGCCGCAGCCAACGCCGCCCGCCGGTGCGCCCAACGTGCTGATGGTCGTGCTGGACGACGTCGGCTACGCCCAGCTCGGCTGCTACGGCTCGGACATCGAGACGCCCGTGATGGACGGCCTGGCCACCGGCGGGATCAGGCTCGCGAACTTCCACACCACGTCGCTCTGCTCGCCGACCCGCGCGTGCCTGCTGACGGGGCGCAACCATCACCGCAGCGGGATGGGCAGGGTCGCGGACCTGGCGATCGGGTACCCAGGCTACTGGGGCAAGCCGCCGCGCGAGAACGGCTACCTCTCGGAGATCCTGCGCGGCGCCGGGTACGCGACCTACGCGGTTGGCAAGTGGCACCTGTCACCAGAAGACGAGACCAGCATGGCCGCGTCGCGCGCCACCTGGCCGCTGGCCAGGGGCTTCGACCGCTGGTACGGTTTCCACGGCGGCGAGACCCACCAGTTCGTGCCCGCGCTGTACCACGACAACCACTCGGTGCGCCCGTCCGCGCGCATGCAGGACGGCTATCACCTGACCGAGGACCTCGCGGACCGCGCGATCGAGTATGTCGCCGACCTCCGCGCGGTCGATCACGACAAGCCGTTCTTCCTGTACTTCGCGACAGGCGCCTGCCACTCGCCGCACCAGCCGCCGGCGCCGTGGCGCGAACACTACCGCGGCAGGTTCGACATGGGCTGGGACGCGTGGCGGCAGGCCACGTACGAGCGGCAGCTCGTGGCCGGCCTGCTGCCGCCTTCGACGAAGCTGTCGCCGCGCCCGCCGTGGGTGCCGGCTTGGGACTCGCTCGACGAGCGGGACCAGCGCGTCGCGGCCCGGTTCATGGAGTGCTTCGCGGGCTTCTTGTCGCACGCGGACGAGCAGATCGGCAGGGTGCTGGACTTTCTTGCCGAACTCGGCGACCGCGACAACACGATCGTGGTGGTCGTCTCCGACAACGGCGCGAGCGCCGAGGGCGGCGCGACCGGGTCCATCAACGACGTCAGGATGGTCAACCTCGACCCGGCATCGGGCGACGAGATGTACGACAGGATCGACGAGATCGGCGGCCCGCTCAGCCACAATAACTACCCGTGGGGCTGGACGATGGCGGGCAACGCGCCGTTCCGGCGCTGGAAGCGGGAAGTGCACGAGGGCGGGATCGCGGACCCGTGCATCGTCTCCTGGCCGGGCGGGCCGGTCGAGCGCGGCGGGATCAGGCTCCAGTTCACCCACGCCATCGACGTGCTGCCGACCGTTACCGAGCTGATCGGCGTGGACCTGCCCGAGGAGATCGACGGCGTCGCGCAGGCTGGCATCGACGGCCAGAGCTTCGGCTACCTGCTCGGCCCCGGCACGAGGGACGCGCCGGAGCGGCACGAGACCCAGTACTCGGAGATGTTCGGGTCGCGGGCGATTTACCACAAGGGCTGGAAGGCGGTGACGTTCCACCCCGTCGGGCCCTTGTACGACGACCAGAACCCGAACGCGCCGTTCGACGAGGACGTGTGGGAGCTCTACAACGTGCGGGAGGATCTCTCCGAGACCACCGATCTCGCCGCGCAGCATCAGGATCTCGTGGATGAGCTCGTCGCGCTGTGGTGGGTCGAGGCTCGCCGCAACAAGGTGCTGCCCTTGGACAACAGGGTGCTGTGGGCCCTTGTTCATCCAAAACCGGACAGCCGGCGGCCCAGGGAGCGGTTTCGTTATTTCCAGGGCGGCGCGCAGGTGCCGGAAACGGTCGCGGCCAACGTGCGCAACCGGTCGCACGCGCTGATCGTCGACGTCGAGGTGGGCGGTGCTGGCGGTACCGACGGGGTGCTGCTCGCGCTGGGCTCCGCGCTCGGCGGGTTCTCGCTGCACATCCTCGACGGCAGGATCCGCTACGTGCATAACCTCTACGGCAAGGAACGGCACCCGATCGTCGCCGGGCAGGTGATCGGGCCTGGCGCGCACAGGATCGAGTACGTGTTCACCAAGGATGAAGGCCCCGGCGGCACGGGCGTGCTGAGCTGTGACGGCGTGCAGATCGCGCGCGGTATCATCCCGCGGTTCACGCCGTCCGGGTTCAACGGCGTCCAGGCAGGGCTCACCTGCGGCTATGAGTGGGGTCCCGCGGTCGGCGACGGGTACGCGGCGCCGTTCACGTTCGCCGGGACGATCCGCAGCGCGGTCGTGGAAACCCGCGGCCCCGTTGTCCGTGATCCGCTAGCCGAGCTCGAAGCGATCCTCGCTGAGCAATGACGCGGGCCCTTCGGGCCGGGTGCTGGCCTCGGGCGCCTCGGCAGCTGGCAGCGTCATGGTGACCCGCAGGCCGTGCGGCTCATTCAGGCTGGCTGCTGCCGTGCCATGGTGGGTCGCGGCAACGGCCGTCACGATCGCGAGCCCCAGGCCAGAACCCGGGCACGGACCGTCGGCGACCGGGCCGGGATCGCGGGGGGTTTCCGGGGCGCCGCGGTAGAAGCGGTCGAACAGCCGCGGCAGCAGCTCGGCGGCCACGCCAGGTCCGTCGTCGCTGACGTCGATCACCACAGAGCCGTTGCTGCGGGCCGCGCTGATCGTCGCGACCGTGCCCGCCGGCGTGTGGGTGCGGACGTTGGCAAGCAGGTTGTCGACCGCCCGCCGCAGCAGTTCCTGGTCGCCGGTGGTCGCCAGGCCGGGCGCGACGCTCGTCCGCCAGGTCTGCCGGGCGCCGGTCACGCTGGCGGCCTCGGCGCAGCCGAGTACCAGCGCGCTGAGGTCGACGAGGTCATGATCACGGTCCGGGTACTGGTCGAGCCTGGCCAGCCTGAGCATGTCGTCGACCAGCTTGCCCATCCGCTGCGCCTCTAGCGCGATGCGGCGCATCGCCTCGTCGACCTGCGGGCGGGTGGTCAGCGCGCCCTGCTGATAGAGCTCGGCGTTGGCGCGCAGCGATGCCAGCGGCGTTCGCAGCTCGTGGCTGGCGTCGGCGAAGAATCGCCTGGTCAGCTCCTGGCTGGCGGCACGCTCGGCGACGGACGTCTCGATCCTGGTCAGCATCCCGTTGAGCGCCGTGCCCAGGCGCCCGACCTCGCTTCTGGCGTCATGGCGGCTGACCCGGTCGGCGAGATCGCCGGCCGTGATGCGATCGGCCTCTGCGGCCATCACCTCGATCGGCCGCAGCCCGCGGCGCAGCACGAAGATCACGCCAGCGGCGACGAGCAGGCCGGCGCCGATCGAGCCGATGATCAGGATGAGCCCGAGCCGGCCGACCGTCTTGTTCACGTCGCCGATGCTGGTGCTCGCGACCAGGGTGCCGCCGGCTATCGGCCGCGCCCAGAGCCTGAGCTGGGTGTTGCCACGAACGCTGACCCCTGAACGGATGGCGCGCCAGCTTGCTACCCCGCCGAGCGCGCGCAGTTGCCGCGGGACGAGGTGGGGGTTGCCCTCGATGAACACCCGCGGCGCGCCGCGCTTGCGCACGAAGGCCAGGTAGTACTGGTCGAGAAAGGCGGGGCGGAGCTTAATGTGCGGTGCCGCGAACTCGATGCTCCGGCCAGTAGCCGGCTTCGGGGGCGGTGCCGACCGGCTCCCCGCGACGATGCTCACGCGTCCAGGGAACCTGGTGTGGACGGCAACCGGTACCGGCCGGGCCAAGCTGACGACTGCCTGGAGGTTCGAGTCCGTGCGGTTGAGCAGGTAGCGGCGCAACTCGCTAATGGCGGTGACGTCGAACACGGCAAACGCGGCGAGGGTGACGAGCAGTACTCCGGCCAGAACCTGGCTGCGCAATTGCGGTCGCCGGATCCTGCCGGCGAGCCGCGGCCTAGGCGGCATCGCCGGAGGCGGCGGGCAGCCGAAGCCGGTAGCCCACGGCGCGCTGGGTGTAGATCAGCTCGGGGCCGTAGGCGGCTAGCTTGCGCCGCAGGTAGCCGATATATGTGGCCACGACCGTGCCTGAGCCGCCGAAGTCGTAGTCCCAGACGTGGTCCAGTATCTGGGCCCTGGTCAGCACCCGGCCTGGATTCAGCATCAGGTAGCGCAGCAGCCGGAACTCGGTAGGCGACAGGTCGATCAGGCTCCCCGACCTGCGTACCTCGTAGGTGTCCTGGTCCAGTTCCACGTCGGCGAACGCGAGCACGGGCCCGGAGGCGGCCGCCGGCCTGGTCCGCCGCAGCACGGTCCGTATCCTCGCGGCGAGCTCCTCGAGGCCGAATGGCTTGGTCATGTAGTCGTCGCCGCCGAGGGTGAGCCCGTTGACCTTGTCGGCCTGGGTGTCCTTCGCGGTGAGGAAGATGACGGGGACGTGGCATCCCTCCCGGCGCAGCCTGCGCACGATCTCGAACCCGTCGGTGTCCGGCAGCATCACGTCGAGCACGACGAGGTCGTACGGCTGCTCCCTGACCAGCCGGAGCGCGTCACCGCCGGTGCCCGCCGTCGAGACGTCGAAGCCGAGAAAGCGCAGCGACGCAGCGACCGCGTCACGCAGGAACGGCTCGTCGTCGACGACAAGAAGTTCGCCCTGGTCCATATCCTCGCTCCTAGTCCGCCCCGGGCAATCGCACCATAATCAGGTCAGCGCAACCTGTGAGCTTCATGCCAGTTCTATGTGAGCCAGCCCGGCGGCAGGCTCGGTGGACCGGTTTCCTGGCACGGGGTTAAGCTCGGCGTATTGCCGGATTTTGGCGGGAAGGTTCGCTCGATGAGCAAGCAGGTACGGTTGACGGAGCCGCTTGTCAAGGACGACGGCGTGCTGCGGCCAGCATCCTGGGACGAGGCGCTGGACCGCGCGGCCGCCGGCTTCGCCCTCGCCAGGGAGCGGGACGCGACCAAGTCCTTCGGCATGTTCAGCTGCTCCAAGGCAACCAACGAGATGAACTACATGGCCCAGAAGTTCGCCAGGGCCGTGATGGGCAGCAACAACATCGACAGCTGCAACCGAACTTGACACGCTCCTAGCGTCGTCGGTCTGGCGGCTGTGTTCGGAGCCGGTGGCGGCACCAGCTCCTATCGTGAGGCGGAAGATGCCGACCTCATAGTCCTGTGGGGCTCGAACGCGCGCGAAGCGCACCCGATCTTCTTCCACCATGTCCTGCGCGGTATCAGGCGCGGCGCCCGCATGTACGCGGTTGACCCGCGCCGGACCACGTCCGCGCAGTGGGCAGACGCCTGGCTGGGCCTCGATGTCGGGTCTGACATCTCGCTGGCCAACGCCATCGCCAGGGAGATCATCCACGCGGGCCTGGCGAACGTGGAGTTCATCCGTCGCGCGACCACGGGCTATGAGGCGTACGCGGCGTCGGTAGAGCCGTACACGCTCGAGCGCGCGGAGCAGGACACGGGCGTACCCGCGGCCCTCATCGGCCAGCTGGCCAGGGAGTACGCGCGCGCCGACCGGGCCCAGATCTGCTGGACGCTCGGGATCACCGAGCACCACAACGCGGCCGACAACGTCTTCGCCCTCATCAACCTCGCGCTGCTGACCGGTCACGTCGGCCGGTACGGCTCAGGGCTGGTCCCGCTCCGCGGCCAGAACAACGTCCAGGGCGGCGGCGACATGGGCGCGATCCCGAACAAGCTGACAGGCTTCCAGGACGTGGTCAAGGACGTGGCGGCCCGCGCCAGGTTCGAGGCCGTCAACGGAAGGCCGTTGCCACCGAAGGCAGGCTGGCACCTGTCGCAGATGTTCGACGCCATGGAGCACGGCGACCTCACCGCGTGCTACATCATCGGCGAGAACCCGCTGAGGTCAGAGGCCGATACGGGCAGGACGGCCAAATTGCTCGGCGGGCTCGAGCACTTCGTCGTGCAGGACATGTTCCTGACCGACACGGCCGCGCTGGCCGACGTCGTGCTGCCGGCGACGGCGACCTGGTGCGAGGCCGAGGGCACCGTGACCTCGAGCGAGCGCCGTGTGCAGCGCGTGCGCAAGGCCCTGGATCCGCCCGCCGGTGCCCGCGACGACATCGAGATCATCACCGAGATCGCGAGACGGATGGGCACGGACTGGGGTCACCCCTCCGCCGAGGAGGTCTGGAACGAACTGCGTACGCTGTCGCCCATGCACGCCGGCATGAGCTACGAGCGGCTGGAGAAGCTCGGCGGCATCCAGTGGCCGTGCCCTGACGAGACGCATCCGGGCGAGCTGTTCCTGCACGCGCGGCTGTGGGAGAACGATCCGGCCAAGCGCGGCGCGCCGGCCCCGTTCACCCCGGTCGAGCAGGAAGGGCCTGTGGACGAGCTGTCCGACGAGTTCCCGGTCAGGCTCACGACCGGACGCCGGCTCGACTCGTTCAACACAGGCGTGCAGACCGGGAAGTACACGACGCCGATGAGGCGGCCCGAGACGCTGAACCTGTCGCCGGAGGATGCCGAGCGGCTGTGCCTGGCCGAGGGCGAGCTCGCGAGGGCGTCGTCGCGGCGCGGATCGCTGACGGTGCCCGTGCACATCGACCAGACGCTGCGGCCCGGCCTGGCGTTCATGACGCTGCACTTCCCCGAGCAGGTGCAGACCAACATCCTCACGCTCGACGCCTGGGACCCGAAGTCCGGCACGGCGGAGTTCAAGGCCACGGCGATCCGAATCGACAAGCTGGATGAGGTCCCGGCGAACGGCGAGGCGAGCCAGGCCGCGAATGCCGGGGATCCCGCCGCGATGGCAGGGGATCCTCCCGCGAAGGCGGGTGCGTAGTGGACCTGCGGCTCAACGCCGCTGTTCCCGCGACCACAGAGGAACAGGCCGCGGTGGCGTCGGTGCTTGGACCGGCCGAGGGCGGCTGGGACGGCGGCCAGCGCACGGAGGCCGACGGCCACGCCTCTTACGGCGGCCACGCCGCACGCGGTCGGCGGCACTTGCTGTTGCCAGCCCTGCACGCCGTGCAGGAGCGGATCGGCTGGATCAGCCCCGGCGCGCTCGATTACGTCTGCGCGAGGCTGACCATCCCCCCGGCCGAGGCCTACGGCGTGGCGTCGTTCTACGCGCTGTTCCGTACCACGCCTGCGCCCACGACCGTCGTACACGTCTGCGACGACATCGCCTGCCAGGTCAACGGCGCCGAGCGGTTGTGCGCGGACCTCGAGCTGCGGTTCGGCGGGGAAGGGTCGCCCGCGGACGGCCCGCCAAGCACAAACGGTTCAAGCCCCAACGGCTCGGTATCTGGCGGCGCCGGGCACAACGCCCCGGCCGCTAACGGCTCGGGTGTCACGGCCGCCGAAGGAAACGGCGCGACCGCGACTGGCGCGGGGCTGACCTGGCAACGGAGTCCGTGCTTGGGCCAGTGCGATCGG
Source organism: Streptosporangiaceae bacterium (assembly GCA_036273575.1). Classification (GTDB taxonomy): domain Bacteria; phylum Actinomycetota; class Actinomycetes; order Streptosporangiales; family Streptosporangiaceae; genus Chersky-822. The sequence continues at coordinate 9,972 of DASUHI010000031.1, forward strand.
GGCTCGGCGGTCCTGATCCAGCATGCGGGCCCCGACGCCGCCCGCCTAGTCCTAGCCCCCGTCGACGCCGGTCAAATCAGCGGCCCACCGACATTGGATCCGAATCCGGACCAGAAATCGCCTGAATCGGGCGCGGAGATGACGGAAACGGATCCAGAGTCGGATGATCCGAACGCGCGGGAGCCGTTCGTGCCGCAGCTGGGCGGTGATCGCGGATCGCTGCGCCTGCTGAGTCGGCTCGGGCAGGTGGACCCGCTGTCGCTCGACTCGTACCGGGCGGCCGGCGGGTACGAGATGCTCAGGCGCGCTGTCGCCCTCGGGCCGCTGGGTGTGATCAGGGAGGTCAAGGACGCCAAGCTGCTCGGTCGCGGCGGGGCGGCATTTCCCACGGCGGTCAAGTGGGAGGCAGTAACGGCCAATCCAGTCCGGCCGCACTACGTGGTCTGCAACGCAGACGAATCCGAGCCGGGCACCTTCAAAGACCGGGTCCTGATGGAACAGGACCCGTACGCCCTTGTTGAAGCGCTGGCAATCATGGGCTTCGCGTGCGGAGCCGAACAGGGGTACATCTACATCCGCGGCGAGTATCCGCTGGCCGAGGCGCGACTGCGGGCCGCCGTCGAGTCGGCCAGGGCGCGCGGGTTGCTCGGATCTGACGTCATGGGCGCGGGGTTCGCGTTCGACGTCGAGGTCAGGCGCGGCGCGGGCGCCTACATCGCGGGCGAGGAGACCGCGCTGATCAACTCGATCGAGGGCAAGCGCGCCGAACCGCGGAACAAGCCGCCGTTCCCCGCCCAGTCCGGCCTGTTCGGCAAGCCGACCGCGATCAACAACGTCGAGACGATGCTTTGCGTGCTGGAGATCCTGCGGATCGGCGGGGCGGCATTCGCGCAGCTCGGCACCAAGGACTCGACGGGAACCCGGCTGTTCTGCCTGTCGGGCTGCGTCGAGCGGCCAGGCCTGTACGAGTACGAGTTCGGCGTCACGCTGCGCGACGTGATCGACGCGGCGGGCGGCGTACGCGGCGGGCGGCCGTTGCAGGCGGTGTTGCTGGGCGGCGCGGCTGGCGCGTTCGTGGGGCCCGACGCCCTGGACGTGCCGCTGACGTTCGAGGGCGTCAGGGCGATCGGCGCGACGCTGGGATCCGGCGTCGTGCTGGTGCTCGACGACACCGTGGACGTCGCCGTCCTGCTGGGGCGCATCGCCAGGTTCTTCCGCGACGAGTCGTGCGGGCAGTGCGTTCCTTGCCGGGTCGGCACGGTACGTCAGGAGGAACTGATCGGCCGGATGGCGCGCGGCGCGCCGCTCGGCTCGCCGGAGCGAGAACTCGCGCTGCTCGACGACATCGCCGCGGTGGCGCGGGACGCTTCGATCTGCGGACTCGGCCAGACCGCGGTCGGCGCGGCCATCTCCGCGGTGCGCCTCGGCCTGATCGGCGCGAACGGAAGTGAGCCGAATGAATAGCCCGGTATTCCTGGCGGCCCCGCAGCGGCTCGTCGACGTCACGATCGACGGGAAGGTGGTCCGCGTCCCCGAGGGTGCGACGCTGCTGGACGCGTGCCGGCAGGAGGGCATAGACACCCCGACGCTGTGTTACCTGGAGAACCTGACTCCGGTCAACGTGTGCCGGGTCTGCGTGGTCGAGGTCGAGGGCTCGCGGACGCTCGTGCCTTCCTGTTCCCGCAAGGCCGAGCCAGGGATGACCGTCCACACCGACTCCGAGCGGGTGCGCACGAGCAGGCGGATGGTCCTTGAGTTCCTGGCGTCCTCGGTGAACATGGAGCTCACCGCGCCAGAGGTCCGCAGGTGGATCGAGCAGTACGGCGCGGACCCTTCGCGGTACGGCGATCCGTCATCTCCCCAGGAGGCGGGCGAGCGCGACGCGGCCAGGCCAGGGGAGCATCATCCATCGGACGGGAGCGAGGCTGAAACCGTCGCCCAGCCGGTGAAGTACGACAACGACAGCTACGTGCGCGACTACTCCCGCTGCATCTTGTGCTACAAGTGCGTCGAGGCCTGCGGGGAGGACGCGCAGAACACGTTCGCGATCGCGGTGGCGGGCCGCGGCTTCGACGCCAGGATCTCCACCGAGTTCGACGTCACCCTGCCCGACTCGGCGTGCGTGTACTGCGGCAACTGCATCGGGGTGTGTCCGACGGGCGCGCTGATGCCGGCCAGCGAGTACAAGCTGCGCCAGGCCGGCGAGTGGGACGAGTCCAGGCAGACGGTCACCACGACCATCTGCCCGTACTGCGGGGTCGGCTGCAACCTGGAGCTGCACGTCCAGGACAACACAATCGTAAAGGTCACCTCGCCGCTCGATCACGACGTGACGAGCGGACACCTGTGCGTCAAGGGCCGGTTCGGCTTCGAGTTCGTCCAGCGCCGGGCCAAGGAGTCCGGCGGTTAGCTGCCGCGTCCTCAAAGATCTCGGCACGCGGCCTCCGCGGATTTGTGTTTGCGTATGTCCTGCTTGCTGCCGCGCTCGGTGTAGTAGATGAGCCAGCGGCCACTCCACTTGTCCGCGACGAAGG
>DASUHI010000032.1:0-9274 GCA_036273575.1 Streptosporangiaceae bacterium
CGGCACCGGCCAGGCCAGCGCGTGCTGGCTGCACGCGGACGCGCTGAGCCCGGCGCAGCGCGCGCCGCTCGCACCGAAGCCAGTTGCTTCGCCCTCGCACCCGCACCCCGACGACGCGGCTGAGCCCGGAGAGGAGGCGTGATGGCCCAGCCCGCGTAGCAGACGGGCGGACGGGTTAAGCCCGGCCGACCCCGCGCAGCACTCGATCTCACAGACCCGCACGGTCACAAGAACAGGCCGGCGAACGCCGGCCGGGCACATTGGAGTCTAGGCAATGAAACAACCGATCTTGAAGAGCCTGGTCCTGGTGGGCGCCATGACCATGGGCCTCGCGGCCTGCAGCAGCTCGCCTGCCAGCGGGCCGTCGGGCACGTCCAAAGGCGCGCCGCTGGTGATTGTCGACAACACAGGGCAGACCTTCACCCGCTCGTTCAACCCCTTCGTGTCGACGTCCATCGGCAACTCCAACAACACGACGGCGCTGATCTACGAGCCGCTCCTGATGTTCAACATCATGCGGCCGACCCAGCCGCCCATCCCGTGGCTGGCCAGCGCGTACAAGTGGTCAGACGGCGGCAAGACGCTCACTCTGACGATCCGCAAGGGCGTGACGTTCAGCGACGGCAAGCCGATGACCGCCAGCGACGTCGCCTTCAGCTTCAACCTGCTGAAGAACAACCCCTCGCTGACCCCCGTGTCGCCGCCGCCGATCCCGGTGAGCGCGACCGCCCCCAACGCGACGACGGCGGTTCTGACCTTCAGCCAGCCCGAATACGCGAACCTGTTCCTGATCGGCGGGATGTACGTCGTTCCCCAGCACGTCTGGCAGGAAGTCTCCAACCCCGTCACGTTCGCCGACCCCGACCCCGTGGGCACCGGTCCGTACGTGATCTCGCAGTTCTCCTCGCAGAAGTACACGCTGACCCAGAACAGGAAGTACTGGCAGCTCAGTAAGGTGCACGTGCCGACGATCATCTTCCCGAACTTCGTCAGCAACGACACCGCCAACCCTGCCCTGTCCAACGGGCAGATCGACTACGCGGGCAACGCCGTGAGCAACATCGAGGAGAACTTCCTCGCAAAGAGCACGGACTTCCACACCTGGACCAAGGACCAGCCGTGGTTCTCCGACAACAACGTCGTCACGCTCTGGCTGAACACCACCAAGGCGCCGCTCAATGACCCCAAGGTCAGGCTCGCGATCAGCGCGGGCATCAACCGGACCCAGCTGTCGGTTCAGGGTGAGACCAACTACGAGCCCCCGGCCACCTCTTCTGGCGGCCTGCTGCTGCCGATCGACGAGAAGCTGCTCGACTCGAGGTACGCCAACGACCTCAAGCCGGCTTCTGACCCCGCCACGGTGACGAGCCTGCTCAAGGGTGACGGCTGGACCAAGGTCAACGGCAAATGGACCAAGAACGGCAAGACGATCAAGTTCTCCATCGAGGACCCGTCCGCCTATACCGATTACGCGACCGACGCTCAGCTGATCGCCACCCAGCTGAACAACCTGGGCTTCGAGGTGTCGTTCAAGGGAGTCCAGGCCACCCAGTGGTACGCCGACTACCCGGTCGGCAACTTCGACGCGATGATCCACTGGAGCAACCAGGGCCCCAACCCTTACTACTACTTCCAGAACTGGCTGGACAGCTCGCAGTCCGCACCGGTCGGCAAGCCGGCCGCCAACGACTACGGCCGGTTCAACAGCCCTGACGCGCAGCGGGCCATGGCCCAGTTCGCCGGCACCAACGACCCGGCAGTGCAGCAGCAGGCGCTGAACAAGCTGCAGGAGATCGTCGCCACCCAGGCGCCTGTCATCCCGCTGCTCTACGGCGCGGCCTGGTACGAGTACAGCACCAAGCACTACACCGGCTGGCCGACCGAGGGCAACCAGTACAACAACCCGGTTCCCAACTCTCCATACATCCTCAACACCATCCTGCACCTGCAGCCTGTCAGCTGACGCTCAGCGCATGCCGACTCTTGATGAGGGGCGGATCCCGCCCGGCCGGGCACCCGGCCGGGCGGGCGCCCAGACGAACACCGCACCCGCCACCAGCAACACCGACCTGGTCGCGGGGCTGACGCTGGACGAGAAGGTGCTCCTGCTGACCGGCGCCGACTCCTGGAGCACGCAGGGCGCCGAACTGCTGGGCCTGAGTCCGATGATCATGTCCGACGGGCCCGCGGGGGCCAGGGGCGTCACCCTGGACGAACGCCAGCCCTCCACCAGCCTGCCGTGCCCGTCGGCGCTGGGCGCCACCTGGGATCCCGACCTGGTGCGCGACGTCGCGGCGGCACTCGGCGCAGAAGCCAGGAGCAAAGGCATCCACGTCCTGCTCGGGCCCACCATCAACCTGATGCGCTCTCCGGTCGGCGGCCGCGGGTTCGAGTGCTTCTCCGAAGATCCCGTGCTCACGGCCGCGATCGCGGTCGGCTACGTGCGCGGGCTGCAGGGCGCCGGCGTCGGCGCCACGGTCAAGCACTACGTTGGCAACGACACCGAGACCCAGCGCTGGAGCTACGACGTTACGATCGCCGAGCACGTGCTCAGGGAGATGTACCTGATGCCGTTCGAGGCGTGCGTCAGGGAAGCGGACGCGGCGCTTGTCATGGCTGCGTACAACATGGTCAACGGTACGCCGATGACCGAGAACGCCGGGCTGCTCAAGGACGTGCTCAAGGGCGAGTGGGGCTTCACAGGCGTCGTCACCTCGGACTGGCACGCCGCCCGCAGCACCACGGCGACGGCGCTGGCCACGCTCGACCTGTCGATGCCTGGGCCAGACGGGCCCTGGGGCAAGCGCCTCGCGCAAGCCGTGGCCGACGGCGTCGTCACCGAGCACGTGCTCGACGACAAGATCGTCCGGTTGCTTCGCCTGGCCCGCCGTGTGGGCGCGCTGGCCAGCCACGACGGCGGCGGTGCGGCCGGCGGACGGGGCGCCGCGCGGCTCGTCGATCCCGCGCTCGTGCGCAGGGCAGCCGCCGCGTCGTACGTGCTGCTGCGCAACGAAGGCCAGGTACTCCCGCTGCGCGCGGATCAGGTGGCCAGCGTCGCCGTGCTCGGACCCGGCGCGGTCCGGCCCACGATCCAGGGAGGCGGCAGCGCCGTCGTCGCGCCTGTCGCCGTGTCCACCCCGGCCGCGGCGCTGACGGCCAGGCTGGCAGGCATGGCCGACGTCACGGCCGCCGAGGGCTGCCAGATCTGGACCACGGTTCCCGAGCCAGCCGCCGGTTCCCTGGTCGACCCGGTCACCGGCGAGCCGGGCCTGCACCTGGATTTTGTCGCGGCCGACGGCACCATGCTGCGGACCGAGCACCGCAGCACGACGGCCCTGGCCTGGTGGGACGGCTTGCCGCCGGGAGTCGGCTGGGGCGAGGGCGGCAGCATCGTCCTGCACGCCAGCTTCCGGCCGGCCGTGAGCGGGCCTTACCTGCTCGGCGCGGCGGGCGTCGGGCACCTGACCATCACCGTGGACGGCGAGGTCGTGGCCGACCGGCCGACGGCCGTCCCGCCAGACCCTGTGCAGGCCATGACCAGACCCGGACAGGTCAGGGCCGGGCTCGACCTGCAGGCCGGCCAGCGCGTGTCGATCAGGGTGCAGTTCAGGCCAGCCGCCGACGGCGAAGGCCCGCTCGGCCTGCGGCTGGGCATCGAACCAGCCCTGGACGGCGACGCCATGCTGGCCGCAGCGGTGGCGGCCGCGAGCACCGGGGACACCGCGATCGTGGTGGTCGGGTCGGCCGAGCTGACCGAGAGCGAGGGCTTCGATCGCCCTGGTCTCGCGCTGCCTGGCCGCCAGGACGAACTCGTCAGCCGCGTCGCCGAGGTGAACCCGCGGACGATCGTCGTGGTGAACTCGGGGATGCCTGTGCTGATGCCGTGGGCCGGGCGGGTCGCGGCGATCATCCAGGCCTGGCTGCCAGGGCAGGCCATGGGCGAGGCGCTCGCCGACGTGCTGTTCGGTGACGCCGAGCCTGGCGGCCGGCTGCCGGTGACGCTGCCCGCGGCAGAGGCGGACTGCCCTGTGCTGCACGCAGCGCCGGCCGACGGCGTTCTCGCGTATGACGAGGGCCTCCTGCTCGGGTACCGCGGCTACGACGCGGCCGGCACCACGCCGCTGTTCGCGTTCGGCCACGGCCTCGGCTACACCAGCTGGGACTACGAAGCGGTGCACGCGCTGACGGCCGGGTGGCTGCCGGGCCGGGATCTGGACCTACGGGTAGTTATCCGAAATGCCGGAGCGCGCCCCGGGCGGGAGGTCGTGCAGGCATACCTGGCCGTACCGCCCGGCGACCGCACCCGGCCGGTACGCGTGCTGGCCGCGTTCGCGAGCGCGTCGGCGGCGCCCGGCGAGCGGGCCGAGGTCACACTGCGCATCCCGGCCAGGCTCTTCGCGCGCTGGGACTGCGACCTGGGCGCATGGACGTGGCCACCATGCCGGTACACGGTCGCGGTCGGGCGTTCCTCCCGCGACCTGCGGCTCTCGCTGCCCGTTCACGCAGACTTACCTGAGCCGCCAATGGTGCCCTTGCCATGTACCGTTTGACGGTATATAACGATGACGTGAGCAAGCAGACACTGCAGGAGCCGACGTTCCTGATCCTGACGGCGCTGGCGGCTGGCCCGCAGCACGGCTACGGGATCATGATCGACGTCGCGCAGATCTCAGGCGACCGGGTCAGGTTGCGGGCAGGCACGCTCTACGCGGCGCTCGACCGCCTCCGTGGCGACGGCCTCGTCGACGCGGACCGCGAGGAAATTGTCGACGGCAGGCTGCGCCGCTACTACCGGCTGACGCCGACTGGCAGCCGTCGTCTCGCCGAGGAGGCCGAGCGGTTGCGCGCCAACGCGAGCGTCGCGACATCCCGGCTCAGAAAGCTCGCTGCCGGCTTTGCGGGAGGGACGGCGTGACGAAGATGTCCGCGCTCGAGCGCAGGTACCGGCGGCTGCTGGCCTGGTACCCGGCCCAGCACAGGCACGCGCACGGCGAGGAGATGATCGGCGTGCTGCTGGCGAGCGCACAGGACGGCCAGCGCCGCCCGCGCCTGCCCGACGCGCTGGACCTGGCGCTCGGCGGCCTGCGGATCAGGGCACGCGCTGCCCTCGCAGGGAGGTTCGGCCCCGGCGTCACAGACGCGCTCGCGGTCTACAGCCGCGCGATACCCGTCATGTGGATGCTGATCCTGCTGGCCTGGGGGGCGGCGATCGCGTGGGGGATGCTGAGGTCCGGTGCTCCTGGAGCGTTCGCGCTGGCCGCCCCCATTGTCCCCTTGCTGCTCTGCGCGGCCTTTCCGCTGGCCCTGGCCTGGCGGGGAAGGCGGGCTGCGGCCGTCGCGGTGGCCTTGCTGCCCGCGGCGCTGTTCACTTGCGTGGCGTTCTGGGCCCCGTCCTCTGGGCTCGCCAGCGCCGACTCGCTGTTCGCGGTCCTGCAGGTGGTAGCGCTGGCCGCATCTCCCGGCCCGCGACGGGGAGCGCGCGTGATGACGAGATGGACCTGGGGTGTCGTGTGCGCGGCGGGCCTTGCCGGGGCCATCCCGCTGTACGCGATCATCTTCGGGTGGATGTCCGGCGGAGCGGGTGCGCTGGCCTTCGCCGCGGTCGCGCTCACCGCTGCGGCAGGGCTGCTCCTCACGATGCCCAAGCCCGTCGCCGCGCGCCTGATCGCGATGCTGACCGCGCCGGTTTACTTGTCGGGACTTGCAATCCTGACCGCCGACCAGTTCATCGCCGGCCCCTCAGGGCTTGACATCGCCAGCTTCGCGATCGTCTACGTGCCTGCGCTTGTGCTGGCCGTCCTCATCGCCGTGCTCGGCCGGGCCGGGCCGCGACGCAGGCTCGGGCAGACGGGTTAGGCGCTGGCGTCCGGCATCGTCTCGAGGTCCTGCTGGATGCGGTTCAGGCCGGTGAGCCACCGGTCAGGGTCGGCGGCACGGCCCGCGTACATCCTGGCCACGTCGGGATGCGGCAGGATCAGGAACCTGCCGTCCGCGATCGCGGCCATAACGGTGCCGGCCACGTCGTCCGGCATGATCGCGTCGTGCCCGAGCAGCTTCTCCAGCCTCGGGTCGCTGCCGTCGAACATGCTGGTCCGCACCCCCATCGGGCAGATCGCCTGTACGGTCAGGCCGCGGTGCCGGTGCGTGAGCGAGAGCCACTCGGCGAACGCGAGCGCGCCGTGTTTGGTGACCGAATAGGGCGCGGAACCCGGCGTCGCCAGCAGGCCCGCGGCGGAAACGGTGCAGATCAGGTGGCCGCTCCCCCGTTGCAGCCAGCGGGGCAGCAGCAGCCTCGCAGCGCGCACGTGCGCCATCACGTTCACGTTCCAGGAGTCGGCCCAGTCCTCCTCGCTGGCCTCGGGCCCGCCACCGCGAGCGACGCCGGCGTTGGCACAGTACAGGTCGATCTCGCTTAGCTCGGACCTGGCGGCATCGATCAGTGCCGTGACCCCCTCCTGCGACGCTGCGTCGCCTGGCACCGCGACGGCCCTGCCGCCGCCCGCGGCCGAACAGGACGCCGCGACGGCCGTCACCGCGGGTACGTTCAGGTCGTTAAGGACCACGTTCGCGCCCTCGGCCGCGAACCGCCGCGCGAGCGCGGCGCCGATGCCGCTGCCCGCGCCCGTCACCACGACGCCGGCGCCGGCCACCGAGTGCATACCGTGAACTGTACAGATCACCTGTTTCCTGGTCGACCTTCCCTGCCGGGGCTGGTTACGGCAGGCTTGTTACCGATCAAGCCCTTGTCATTCGTGTTCCGGGAGGATGGACATGCCGGTCCTTGACGCGCTCGTCGCCGCACTGCGCCTCAGCACCGTTGAGGTGATCGACCTGACGGCTCCGCTCACCCCGGACACGCCTCTGATCAGGCTGCCTGAGCCGTTCGGCAACACCATCGGGTTGTCGCTGCAAGAGATCAGCAAGTACGACGACCGTGGCCCGGCCTGGTACTGGAACAACATCACGACAGGCGAGCACACGGGAACGCACTTCGACGCGCCCGTGCACTGGATCACCGGCCGTGACGGGCTGGACGTCGCGCAGGTTCCCGCCAGCCACCTGATCGCACCCGCCGTCGTGCTCGACTTCAGCGCCGAGGCCGCGGCCGACCCCGACTTCCTGCTCGAGGCCGACCACATCAAGAAGTGGGAAGGCGAGCACGGCTCGCTGCCTGAGGGCGGCTGGCTGCTGTACAGGACGGGCTGGGACGTGCGGTCCGGCAGCCAAGAAGAGTTCCTGAACGCGAACGAGACAGGCCCGCACACGCCTGGCGTGTCGATCGAGTGCGCCCGCTGGCTGGCCGAGCACGCGCCCGTCATCGGCTTTGGCGTGGAGACGGTCGGCACCGACGCCGGAACCGCGCATTCCTTCGACCCGCCGTTCCCGTGTCACGCCGCGCTGCTCGGAGCGGGCAAGTACGGGCTGACCCAGCTTCAGAACCTCAGCAAGCTGCCGGCGACCGGAGCCGTCGTGATCGCGGGTCCGCTGCCGATCGTCACCGGCTCCGGCAGCCCGTGCCGCGCGCTGGCGCTGGTCGAGCACGCCTGATGCTCGTCAGCGACGCGGTCGCCGCCGTCCTCGCCGACTTCGGCGTCGACACCGTCTTCGGGGTCGTCGGCAGCGGCAACTTCCACGTCACCAACGCGCTGATCGCTCGCGGCGCACGGTTCGTCCCGGCCAGGCATGAGTGCGGCGCCGCCAGCATGGCCGACGGCTGGGCCCGGCTGTCCGGGCGCCCTGGGATCGTATCCGTGCACCAAGGTCCCGGCCTGACCAACGCGGTGACCGGCATCACCGAGGCCGCCAAGAGCAGGACGCCCATGGTGGTGCTCGCCGCCGATGTCGCGGCGGGCGCGGTCAGGTCGAACTTCAGGATCGACGTCGCGGCGCTGGCAAGCGCGATCGGCGCCGTGCCCGCCAGCCTGCACTCGCCGGACTTCGCCGTCGACGACACGGTGCGCGCGTACAGGACCGCAGCGGCGCAACGGCGGACCGTGGTCCTGGCGCTGCCGCTCGACGTCCAGGCCGGGCAGTGCCCGGTGCCGCCGGTCGAGGTGCTGCACACGGCGCGGACCGGGCTCACGGCCACGCCTGCCGCCGTGGCCCGGCATGCGCGGGATCAGGCGCGCGGGCCTGGCCGCAGAGCGCACCTGCTGAGGGACGCCGCGGCGCCGGAGGCGGCGGCCAGGCTGGCGGCGGCGCTCCGCGAGGCCAGAAGGCCCGTGTTCGTGGCGGGCCGCGGCGCGCGCAACGCCAGGGCCGGGGCCGAACTCGAGCGGCTGGCTGACTACTGCGGAGCGCTGCTTGCCACGTCGGCGGCCGCCAAGGGCCTGTTCCGCGGCAGCCCGTGGGACCTGGACGTGAGCGGGGGATTCGCCTCGCCGCTGGCCGCTGAGCTGATCAGGGGCGCGGACCTGATCGTCGGCTGGGGCTGCGCGCTGAACATGTGGACGATGCGGCACGGCGCGCTGATCACGCCTGGCACGGTCGTCGCGCAGGTCGACGACGAGCCGGGCGCGCTCGGCGGGCACAGGCCCATCGACTTCGGCGTTCTCGGCGACGTCGCGGCCGTCGCCCGTGACGTGGCCGCGGCCTGGGGCGACCAGGTGGTGACCGGGTATCGCGCCGATGAGGTCAGGAAGCGGATCGAGGACGAGGTGCGCTGGCGCGACGTGCCCTACACGGACGACAGCGACGGCCGCCGGATCGACCCCAGGACGCTCACGATCGCGCTCGACGACATGCTGCCGGCCGACCGGATCGTGGCCGTGGACTCCGGCAACTTCATGGGCTATCCGAGCATGTACCTGTCGGTGCCAGACGCCGACGGCTTCTGCTTCACCCAGGCCTACCAGTCGATCGGGCTCGGGCTCGCGTCAGCGATCGGGTCGGCCATCGCGCGGCCCGACCGGCTTGTTGTCGCCACGCTTGGCGACGGCGGGGCGCTCATGGGAGTCAGCGAGCTAGAGACCGTCGTCAGGCTCGGCCTGCCGATGGTCGTCGTGGTCTACGACGACGAGGCCTACGGCGCCGAGGTCCACCATTTCGGCCCCGACGGCTACCCGCTCGACACCGTCAGGTTCCCGCCGGTCAACATCGCGAAGATAGCCAGGGGCTTCGGCTTCTCCGCCGCCAAGGTGCGCCAGGTCACGGACCTGTCGAAGGTGCAGGACTGGCTCGACGGACCGCGAGACCGGCCGCTGCTGATCGATGCCAAGGTCACCTCAGAGCGCGGCTCGTGGTGGCTCGAGGAAGCCTTCCGCGGCCACTAACC
>DASUHI010000033.1:0-16894 GCA_036273575.1 Streptosporangiaceae bacterium
GCTCATCGTCCCAGCCGGGTATGACACTTCCGTCCCACGCGGAGCGGCCCGACCTCAGCCGTCGCAGTACCTGAGGTTCAGTGGCCGTCGCGGCGGAACCGGTAGCGCAGCGACTCGGCGTCCCCTTCCAGGTCCAGCGCCGAGCTGAACGTCAGCAGGCGATCAGGCAGGTGCACCGCGGATGCCGGGCCGGGCGGCCGTGTGTTCGCCAGCCGCTGCCTGTACGCGCGGGCGCGGTGCAGCGAGGAGCGCCCGCCCATGACCGAGGACGGAGCGGGCAGGTCATATGCTTGCTTTTATCCGATCTGAGCTGACCTGAGCTGATCTAACGATCTGACATCTCTCTGCCACGATGACGGGGGCGCGGTGCCGAAGACGGCGGGCTATGACGCTGTGGTGGTGGGCGGCGGCCACAACGGGCTGGTCGCGGCCGCGTACCTGGCCAGGAGCGGCATGCGGACGCTGGTCTGCGAGCGGCGCGACGTGCTCGGCGGGGCGGCGGTCAGCGAGCATCCGTTCGGCCCTGCGTACACGGTGACGTCGCTGTCCTACGTTGTCTCGCTGCTGCCCGTCGGCCTCGTCCGCGACCTGCAGCTTGACCGGCACGGCTATCACGTGTACCCGCAAGGCCCGTACTTCGCGCCGCGAGCCGACGGGCGCTACCTGCGCCTTCCCTCCGATCCCGCGGAAAGGCACGCGGAGATTGCCAGGTTCTCCTCGCAGGACGCCGACCGCTATGCGGACTACGAGTGCAGGCTGGTCAGGATCGCCGGCATCCTTGGCCCCCTGCTGACGGAGATCCCGCCGAAGCTGGGTTCCCGTCGCCCTGCTGACCTGCTAGGACAGGGCCTGCTGCTGCGGCACCTGCGCAAGGTCGACACCAGGCTGGCCGTCGACATCACCAGGCTGCTCACCGGCAGCGTCGCGGACCTGCTCGACCAGTACTTCACCAGCGACGCGCTGCGCGGGCTGCTGTCTGTATCCGGCGTGATCGGGATGTGGGCGGGACCGCGGTCCGCCGGCACCGGCTACGTGACGCTGCACCACCACATCGGCGACACCGACGGCCAGGCGGGGGCGTGGGGCTTCCCGCGCGGCGGCATGGGCGCGGTCACGGCCGCGCTCGCGGCCGCCGCGACGTCCTTTGGCGCGGAGGTCAGCACGGGTGCCGAGGTCGCCGCGATCACGACAGCCGGCGGTCGGGCGACAGGGGTGGACCTGGCCTCCGGCGAGCACGTAGCTGCGCCTGTGGTGGTCACGACCGCGCACCCGAAGCTGTCGTTCCTCAAGCTTGTCGACCCCGCTGTGCTGCCCGCCGACTTCGTGGCGGACATCCGCGGCTGGCAGACCAGGAGCGGCACCGTGAAGATCAACCTGGCGCTTGACCGGCTGCCGGTGTTCGCGAGTCACCCGGACGTCGACCCGCAGGTGCACGGCGGAACCATCGTGCTGGCCGACAGCCTTGACGAGATCGAGACGTCGTTCCAGGAGGCGGTCGGCGGCCGCCCGTCGACAGCGCCGTTCGCCGACATCTGCATCCCGAGTGTGTTCGACGACTCGCTGGCGCCGCCAGGGCAGCACGTGATGTCGCTGTTCACGCAGTGGGTGCCGCACACCTACGCGGATGAGCCAGACGAGGCAGAACTTGAGCGCTACGCGGACCGGGTGATCGCCAGGGTGGAGCAGGTCGCACCCGGGTTCACCGCGTCAGTGCTGCACCGGCAGGTGATCGGCCCGCACCAGATGCAGCAGGAGTACGGCCTGGTCGGCGGCAACATCTTCCACGGCGAGCTGACCATGGGGCAGATGTTCCACGCCAGGCCGGCGGCCGGCTACGCGGACCTGCGCACCCCGCTGCGCGGCCTGTACCAGGCGGGCTCTTCCACGCACGGCGGCGGCGGCGTGACCGGCATCCCTGGTCGCAACGTGGTCCGCCAGATCCTGGCTGACCGCCGGGCCGCCCGCTGGCGCCGCCGCTCCCGGTGACCCGCACCGCGCCCGCCCGCCGGCCCCTGCCGACTCAATGCGGCGTTCGCTGCGGAAATCCCACTGGATGTCACATTCACTCGCGGGGAAGCCGGCCCGGCGCCGCCGCCCGAGCTGCCCGCAGCCCTGCCAGCCGGGCAGCGGCATCGGCTGTCACGTTCCGCGTTCGGGCCGTTGCGCTGCGACGCAAGGAGGGCTGAATGGCCGGGGAGATGGCGTGTCATGGCCCCGCGGAAGGGATCCGGGCAATGAGACCGTGTATCGGTGGGACATCCATAACAATCCGCGGTGATGGGTGTCACACCGATACAGGCCGAACACCCGCACCGAGCCTGACTGGCCCTCTTCGATTCCTGTAAACGATCCGGAGTTGCACCAAAGCGGACTTGCCAGGTGACTGCCCGGCCGGCGAGCCGCTCGGCGGGCGGCGGGACCGGCGCTAGGCGGAGGCGGGGGCTTCCTGAGCGATGTCGTCGCCCCGCGTGGCGAGGGTCGCGCGGCGCAGGGCCGGGTTGATCGCGCCGAGCACGAGGGCGCCCGCGACGCACGCCAGGCCGCCGCTGACCACGGAGATCGTCACGGAGAACAGCTGAGCGATGAGGCCTGCCTCGACGTTGCCCAGCGCCGGTGCGGTCGTCACCTGCGCCAGGTACAGGCTGGACACCCGCCCCCGCAGCGCGTCCGGCGTGTAATGCTGCAGCAGCGCGTTCCTTAGTGCCTCTGAGATGAGATCCGACATCCCCGCGAGCGCGAGGAACGCGAGCGCGACCGCCAGGTTCGTGCTGAACCCGAAGCCGACGACGGCGGCGCCCCAGGACAGTCCGGCGATGATGACCACGATGCCTGGCCGTCTGAGGTTGCTGGTCCAGCCGCTGGTCGCGGCGCCGACCAGCGCACCGAACCCTGGCGCGGCCGCGAGGAGCCCGAACGTCGCAGAACCTCCGTGGAAGTGCTGCTGGGCCAGCGCAGGGAACAGGGCTGACGGCATCCCGAAGAGCATCGCGCTGGTGTCGACGGCGAGCATGCCGCCGACGACCGCGTTGTGCCTGACGTGCCGCAGGCCCTCGGCCATCGACCTGAAGCCCGGCCGGCCTGCCCGCACGGTGGGAGGCAGCGGCCTGATGAACCACGCGGTCACGGCGAAGACCGCGAAGCAGGATGTGTCGATCGCGTAGCACGCGGCCAAACCAGGACCTGCGATCAGCGCGCCGGCCAGGGCGGGCCCGCCCAGGTTGCCCAGCTGGTGACTCATCGCGCCGAGCGCCGCGGCGGACGCGAGCTGATTGGGCTTGACCACCGCGGGCATGGCTGCCGTCGACGCCGGAGAGCCGAGACCGGAGAGCATGCCGATCGCGGCGACGAGCACGTACACCGCCCACAGGGCGGGCCGCGCGACCAGGCTGTTGACGATCAGCAGTGCGGACAGGAACGTGAGCGGCACCCGTGTGCCCGCCATCAGCGACCGCCGGTCGTGCCGGTCAGCGAGCATGCCGCCCGCGATCAGGCCGGCGAACATGCCGACGCTATCTGCCAGCGTGAGAGCGCCGACGGCGAGCGAGGACTTGGTCAGGGCGTAGACCTGCCAGTTGGCCGCCGTGGTGGCGACCGCGTTGCCGGCCATCGACACGAACCTGCCGGTAAAGAGCAGCCGGAAGTCCCGGCTCTCGCGCAGCGGGCTGACGTCGATGGCGATCTGGCCGATCCGCATCCCGCTCCGTCCGTGTTCCGCACCCGAGGGGTCCGGCCGCAGGGTTCGTTAGCCAGGGTAACTGTCCGCCCCAGGAGTGGAGAAACCGGGCATCGCCTTGCATCTCATGACAAGCGGACGCGGGCGGCGGCCCGGGCAGGTGTGCGGGTGCGCGAGTGTTCCGGCATCATGAAGGATCAGGAGCACACGGGGGCGCTGGCCGTCGTGGCGCTGGCCCGACAGCAGCCAGGCCGACACCCTAGCTGCCCCGCTCAGGGCCGTGACCAGGGAGGATGTTCATGCACCAGCCGCCGGTCCCGCACGTCGCGAGCACCGACCCGCAGATCGCGGAGCTGATCCAGGCCGAGGCCAGGCGCCAGTTCGAGAAGCTGCGGATGATCGCGTCAGAAAACTACGTGTCCCTGGCGGTGCTCGAGGCCAGCGGCTCTGTGCTGACCAACAAGTACTCAGAGGGCTATCCGGGCAAGCGCTACTACGAGGGCCAGCAGAACATCGACCCGATCGAGACGATCGCGGTGCAGCGCGCCAAGGACCTGTTCGGGGTCGAGCACGCCAACGTCCAGCCGTACTCGGGCTCGCCCGCGAACCTCGCCGTTTACCTGGCGTTCACGCGGCCTGGCGACACCGTGATGGGGATGTCGCTCCCGATGGGCGGGCACCTGACGCACGGCTGGCCCGTCTCCGTCACAGGCAAGTGGTTCAGGTCCGTCCAGTACGGCGTCCGCGCCGACACCGGCATGATCGACGTCGACGAGGTGCGCGACCTGGCCCGCAAGGAGCAGCCGAAGATCATCTTCTGCGGGGGTACGGCCATTCCGCGGACCATCGACTTCCCGGCCTTCGCGCAGATCGCCGCCGAGGTGGACGCAGTTCTCGTCGCCGATATCGCGCATATCGCCGGGCTCATCGCGGGCGGCGCGCACCCGTCGCCTGTCGGCCACGCGAGCGTGATCACGACGACCACGCACAAGACGCTGCGCGGCCCGCGCGGCGCGATGATCATGAGCACGGCCGAGCACGCCAAGGAAATCGACAAGGCGGTGTTCCCAGGCCTGCAGGGCGGCCCGCACGACCACACGACAGCGGCGATCGCGGTGGCGCTCAAGGAAGCGTCGGCTCCAGAGTTCCGCGGCTACGCCCATCAGATCGTCGCGAACGCGAAGGCGCTCGCTGCCGCGCTGACCGAACGTGGCTACAGCCTGGTCTCAGGCGGCACGGACAATCACCTGATCCTGATCGACCTGACCCCGCAGGAGATCGGCGGCAAACCGGCGGCGCGTGCGCTGGACCGGGCTGGCATCGAGGTGAACTACAACACCGTGCCGTTCGACACCCGTAAGCCGTTCGATCCGTCCGGGCTGCGCATCGGCGCGTCCGCGATCACCACCCGCGGCCTCACCGAGGAGCACATGCCGCAGGTCGCAGCGTGGATGGACGAGGCGATCAGGGCCGCGAGCAAGCAGGACGACATGGTCATCGAGCGAATCGCCGGACAGGTCAGGGACCTGCTCGCGGGCTTCCCGATGCCGGGCTTCACCACCCAGCCGTGACCACGGGCCAGCCGCGGGCCTTGACTCGCCTCCGCAGAGCATCACGAAGCACTTAGACCAGCCATTAACGAAAGCCATTTCACCGGCTAGGTCTTGCCATTCACGCTGATCGAATATATTTTCGAACCAAGCGCAGCTGCTCGTCTTCCCCCGGGTAGCCGACGGATCGAGCGGTCCTCGGGATGCCTTCCGGCTCCAGCCGGACCAGGGGATTGATGCTCGTCCGGGACCGCACGGACGCGCAGGCAGGTGAGCAGGTGAGCGGTGTCCGATCGGAGCCGGTTGACGTGTGGGTGGTCGACGGCAGGCCGGCCAGGTTCGTCTGGCGGGAACGCCTGTACACGGTGCTGGCGATACTGGAACGGCCGCCAGCGCAGCCGGCGGCCCACGATCAAGACGCGCGAGAAGAAAACGATCCTGAGGGCGCGCAGCGAACGTGGCGGTGGTGGAAGGTGACTGCGTCCTCCGGACGGAACGTCCCGGCGAACATCTACCTGCTCTGCCAGGACCCGTCGACTGGCCGCTGGCAGCTGACCAGGAACGGACGCTAGCGCGCAGCAGGGGTTCGGCCCGACGGGATCCGCGATGCCGGGGCGCGCTGGCCGCGGCCGTCGACGCGGCCGTCGGGCTTGGCCACAACTACGTGGGCAGCGAACACCTGCTGCTCGGCCTGAAGGCCAATCCTGACACCGTCGCCGCCAGGGCGCTGCATCAGCACCGCGTGCAGGCGGTGGACGTGCGGCGGGCGTTGCTGTCGGCGCTGGCTGGCTTCACGCGCGGTCGACAGGCTGGCGCCCTGATGCCCGCTGATCAGATCGAGGACCTTGCCCGCAGGGTCGCCGCCGTCAATGAACGGCTCGCGGCAATCGCAGGCTGACAGCCGCCTGCCAGGCATCGTCGCCTGCCGGGAGGTCGCGGCTGGTGCCGAAATAGCTCGCGCGCTCTCGTTGTTGCGTCCTGCCGGGCGCCCCCTTATTGTCCCGGACCGCGCGCGACGAGGCGCTTCCCTTGCCACTACTTGCACTTCGGAGGCCGGCCATGGCGGACAACTGGAATGCCAAGATCATCGAGGAGTTCCGCGCGAACGGCGGCAAGGTCGGCGGGCAGTTCGAGGGCGCGCCGCTGCTGCTGTTGCACACGACCGGCGCCAGGTCGGGCGAGGAACGCGTCAACCCCGTGATGTACAGGACCGACGGCGACCGGCTCATCGTCTTCGCGTCCAAGGCCGGCGCGGACACCAACCCCGACTGGTTCCACAATCTGCGCGCCCACCCGCACGTCACGGTTGAGGTGGGGACGCAGACGAGGGTCGCGATCGCGCGCCTCGCTGACGACGCCGAGCGCACGCGCCTGTGGGAGGCGCAGAAGCGGGAATGGCCGGGCTTCGCCGGTTACGAACAGCGCACAGCGCGGCAGATCCCGGTGGTGATCCTGGAGCCGGCGGGCTAGGCCGCGGGTTCGCGTCGGCTTGACGGCGCTCCGCTGGGTTCCTGGCCAGCGCCGCTGGGTGGTGAGGCACCGCGGGGGGCGAAGGAGTCGTCCAGCCTTACAGCCCGATCTGGCTCGCCGTCCTGCGCCAGTCGATGGTCGGGATCATCGCCTCTGGCCTGACCCGGTGCGCGAAGCGCTTGGTGATCTCGAAGAGCGACTCGATCAGCGTGTCGGACAGCAGGTGCGGCTCCAGGCCGAGCTCGACGAGACCGGAGTGAACGACGTTGTAGTGGTGGCCTTCCTCCTCCACCCGCGGGTTCGCCAGCTGATCGATCGTCACCTTCTCCGGGCTGAGCCTGGCGACGGTCTGCGCCATCTGGGTGATCGACATCGACTGCGTCATCTGGTTGAACACCCTGAACTCGCCGCGCTCAGCCGGGTTCTCGCAGGCCAGTTGCAGGCATCGGACGGTGTCCCTGATCTCGATGATGCCGCGGACCTGGCTGCCGTTGCCGTAGACCGTCAGCGGCTCACCGATCACCGACTGGATCACGAACCTGTTCAGGACCGTGCCGAAGACGGCGTCGTAGTCGTACCTGGTAAGGAGCCGGTCGTCCCTGGCCGTCTCCGGCGTCTGCTGCCCGTAGACGACCCCCTGGTTGAGGTCGGTCGCGCGGAGATCCCAGATCCGGCACGCGAACTCGATGTTGTGGCTGTCGTGCACCTTCGACAGGTGGTAGTACGAGCCTGGCCGCTTCGGGTAGAGCACGCGGTCCTTGCGGCCCTTGTGCTCGATCTCGATCCAGCCCTCCTCGATGTCGATATTCGGGGTGCCGTACGCGCCCATGGTCCCGAGCTTGACCAGGTGGATGTCCGGGTCGATCTCGGCGATCGCGTACAGCACGTTCAGCGTGCCTACCACGTTGTTGACCTGGGTGTAGACCGCGTGCTTACGGTCCACCATCGAGTACGGCGCGGCGCGCTGCTCGGCGAAGTGAACGATCGCGTCCGGGTGGAAGTCGCGCACGACGTGATG
Source organism: Streptosporangiaceae bacterium (assembly GCA_036273575.1). Taxonomy (GTDB): domain Bacteria; phylum Actinomycetota; class Actinomycetes; order Streptosporangiales; family Streptosporangiaceae; genus Chersky-822. The sequence continues at coordinate 7,712 of DASUHI010000033.1, forward strand.
GGTGAAGTCGGCGTCGGTCAGGTCGCCGATGTAGCAGCCGATCTCCTGGCCTGTCAGCTCGTGCCAGACCCTGATCCTGGTCTGGAGGGCCTCGATCGGCACGAGGCTGTCGACACCCATCTCGAAGTCGTAGCCGCGCCGAGCGAAGTTGTCGAGCACGGCGACGTGATGCCCGACCTCGGACAGATGCAGCGCCGTCGGCCAGCCGAGATATCCGTCGCCGCCGAGAATCAAGATCTTCACTGTTGCTCCTGCTATCCGCGCTGCATCAACCATCGCACACGGGGTACTAACCAGTGCCATGCGACCAGCGAAGCCGGGCGGGGCAGGTTATATCAGCACGCCGTTCCGGGTGCGTTACCGCTCCGGGCCTAGCCGGTTCCCGTACTGTATACGTGTCCGTTGACCAGCATGTCTTCGCTCAGCAAGGACATCAATGCCACACCTGTTGGACAAGCTGCCAAACCCGCTCGCGACCCGGTTGAGGTCGAGCTTCGCCCGGCAGTTCCTCCGGTTCGCGCTGGTCGCAGTCGTCTCGCTGGGCGCCAGTGAGCTCACGCTGAGCGTCGCGTACCTCGCGGGCGCGACCGGCGGTGTCGCCGGCTTGTGCGGGTGGCTGGTCGGTGCGGGCACGAGCTACGTGCTGAGCCGCTGGGCGTGGCAGCGCAAGGGACGTCCGCACCTGCTGAAGGAGACGCTGCCGTTCTGGACCATCTCGATCGGCACGGCCGCGGTGCTGTCGCTGACCTCGCACTTCGCGGCCAGTTACGCCAAGCACGAGGGCATGCCCAAGCACGAGGCCGTCGTCGTCGTGGCGCTCGCCTACCTGGTCGCCAACTTCGTGACGTTCATCACCAGGTTCCTGATCTTCCATTTCGTGCTGTTCGCCGACCGCAACGCCAGGCCAGGAGCGGCGCAGGCGCCCGAGGCCGAGGCGCTGTCACCTATCGCCGCGATGGTGACAGGTACCGACGAGCCGGGCCAGACCAGGCCGTAGCCGGTTCAGGCCCCCGCGCGAGTCCTGCGCCGCTCACGCCACCAGGTGCCGCCGATGACCCTGGCGAAGTGCAGCCCGTAGAGCGCGTTGTGGCCCTTCTTACTGTGACCGACCTGGCGCTTATGGATGGTCGCCGGCACCTCCGCGACCCGGTAGCCATGCGCGAGCACGCCGATCAGCAGTTCTGAGGCCTGATACTGCGGCTGCTCGAGCCGGACGGCGCCGGTGACCTCGGAGCGCATCGCGCGCAGGCCGAACGAGGGGTCGGTGACCCGCTGGCCGGTCAGCGCGCTGATGGTCAGCGCGAACACGCGGACGCCGAGCTTGCGGACCGGGTCCTTGGTCTCCTCGCTGCCCTGGGTCCGCGAGCCGGAGACGAAATCCGCGTCGCCGGACAGGATCGGCGCCAGCAGCGCGGGGATCTCCGCCGGGTTGTACTGGCCGTCCGCGTCGGTCGTGACGATGTACTGCGCCCCGCCCTCGCGCGCGAGCCGGTAGCCGAGCCGCAAGGCCGCGCCCTGCCCTCGGTTCACCGGGACATCGCAGACCAGCGCCCCCGCGGCGTCGGCCTCCTTGACGGTCGCGTCGGCCGATCCGTCTGACACGACGATCTTGGCGACATCGAGCCCCGCCATGACCGGCGGCAATGCCTCGATGACCGGGCCGATCGCGCCCTCTTCGTTGTAGGCGGCGATCACGATTGCCAGCGCCGGGAGGCTGGTGGCGCGGGTGCCGTACTGACTGCGGAACGCTTCGATCGCCGCGGCGTCGATTGCCTCCTGGTCGATTCGCTCGCTGTCGGCGGGGCTCATTGTGATGTCACCTGGCTGTCTCCGAGAATTCTGGCCACACTGTGGCGATACCTGCCTTGAGATCGAACCGGGGTGCGTACCCCAGGGCTCTCGCGGCCGAGATGTCGATGATCACGGCCGGCATCTCCCCTGGTTTCGGCGGGACATGTTCGGCCGGTAGTTCCGCGCTTGTAACTGATCGCGCGGCCTCCACGATATCGTTCACCGTCACCGAATTCCCCGAGCCCAGGATCAACGGCCCGTTGTGCCTGGTCCGCCACGCCGTCAGGATGCCGCTGACGACGTCGTCGACGTGCACCAGGTCGCGCATCTGCGTGCCGTCGCCGTAGATCTGGACGCCCTTGCCGTCGCGGGCGGCGCGGAGCAGCCGGGGGACGAACGAGTCTTTGGCCTCCATGCCGGGCCCGTAGACGTTGGAGAAGCGCAGCGCCGCCCCGGCAATGCCGTAACTGGCGGAGTACGCGGAGAGCAGCATCTCACCGGCTGCCTTGGTCGCGCCGTACGGGGTCAGCGGGCGAAGCGGCGTCCGCTCGGTGATCGTCGCCGTGCCGACGTCGCCGGCGACGGCGTTGGTCGAGGCGAACAGGAAGGCGCCCACGCCTCGCTGCCTGGCGTGCTCGAGCAGGCAGGCCGTCGCGTCGACGTTCACCTGATGCGTGCCGACGGGGTCCTGGATCGAGCGGAGCACGGACGTCACGGCCGCGAGATGAACGATGACGTCGGTGCCCGGCGTGACGGCCGCAGCGACGACGGCCGGCTCCCGCAGGTCACCGACCACAGAACTGGCCCGCTCCTCGGTGCACGCGTGCCGGTCAGCGGAGGTGACCTCGTGCCCCTGCTCGAGCAGCGCACGGACCACGCGGCGCCCGATGAACCCAGCCCCGCCGGTGACCAGCACCCGGGACAGGCTCCCGTCCGCCATTGAACGCTCCTCGCGTGACTCCGCAGACGCGGCCTGATCACCGACATCCCTGCGCTGATTTCTGAGGTTGAACGAACCGCTCGGCGTGATCGTGCCCGCCAGGCCCGTCACGCTGACGTGCCGCAAATGCCAGGTCAGTGTAGCGGCCGGCGTTGCGGCAAACGCCCAGATCAGGCGGGTCTGTCAGCCATGGCGCTGGTCCAGATGGCATGCCGGGGCGCGGCCCCTATGCCATGCTGGCGACTGTGATCTGGCCAGATGGTGCGGGCGGCAACGGGACGACAGGCGAGGGCTGCGACCCCGAGTTGAGCGCGCTGCGGGCGCGGATCGACCTCACGGGGCTCCCTCCGCTCACCAGGGCCGTGACCGAGCGAGTGATCGCCAGTACTGCCGAGGTCTGTTATGCGAATGATCTGATTTGCTCCGAGCCGTGGCTCGATGCCGCGGTCGGCGCGCTAGCCGCTGGTGCGCCCGTGGTCGCCGACGGGCCTGTGGTGACCGCCGGCATCGCGAGCGAGATCACGATCTGCAAGTCTGGCGAGTCGCTGACCGAGCGGCTGTCGCGCAGCGCGGGGATCACGAGGGCGGCGGCCGCCGTCCGGCTGGCGTTCGGTGCGGTGGGGCCAGGCGCGATCTGGGTCGTCGGCGAGGAGCCCGCGGCGATCTTCGAGATCATCGCCAGGAGCGTGCAGCCGACGCTCGTAATCGGGATGCCTGCCGGGTTCGTCGCGGCCGTGGAGGCGAAGCGGACGCTCAGCGAGAGCGGCCTGCCGATGATGACCGCCGCCGGGGAAAGAGGCGGCCCCGTGGCCGCCGCGGCGGCGTGCCGGGTGCTGATCGCCGCGTCGCGGCCGGCCGGCCAGCCAGCAGGGGACGCCGCCGTTACGGGGCGGATTCGCACGTCCTAGCTGGGGGTCTGCCGAGCATAGGCTGCTGGAACCGAAAACTCTGGCGTATCGCCCGCGGCTTGTTTTGCGCAATCTCGGCGGTAGCGTGCGTCCACGGCGCACAATTACGCCATGGGGGTTGTTTAGCGCTATGGCTCTTGTGGCCGGTGACCTGGTTGGATGGGTTTTTGCACGGAGGCTTGAATAGCGGAGGCCCGGAGGCATGAAAGAGGGACAGGGCGGTGGCCAGAAGGCACCCGCGCGCCCTGCTGACGAGGCTGCTGACTGCCCGGCAGGCGAGGCTGAACCGCACGTCCGCATCGACGCCCGCAAGCTCGAGTCCGCCCTCATCGAACTCCGGGACGCGGTCACGAGGACCCGCCTGCTGCTCGACTTCCCTGGCGTCGAGGCCGCCAGGGCGGAACGGCAGCAGGTGATCAGCCAGGTAGAGGACTACCTGCTGCCGCGGCTGCGCCAGTCTGGCGCGCCGATCCTGATCTCCATGGTGGGCTCGACAGGTGCCGGCAAGTCGACGCTGCTCAACAGCATCGCGGGCCGCCAGGTGAGTGCGACCGGCATCCGCCGGCCCACCACGAACAGCCCCGTGCTCGCGTGCCACCCCGACGACGTCGGCTGGTTCGCCGAGAACATCTTCCTGCCCACGCTGCCGCGGGTGCGCCAGCAGGGGCTGGCGATGCCAGGCAGGGATGGCCTGCTGGTGCTCGCGACGAGCGCGGGAATGCCGCGCGGCATCGCGCTGCTCGACACCCCCGACATCGACTCGGTCGTCGCCGCGCACAGGCAGTTCGCGCGGCAGTTCCTCGACGCCTCCGACCTCTGGCTGTTCGTCACCACGGCGCGACGGTACGCCGACGCGGTCGTCTGGGAGCTGCTGAAGGACGCGCGCGACCGGGGCGCCTCGCTCGGCATCGTGCTGTCCAGGGTGCCGCCCGCGTCGATCGGCCAGCTGACCGGCCACTTCGGGGCGATGCTAGACGCCAACGGGCTCAGCGACGTGCCGCGCTTCGTCGTGCCTGAAACGGTCGTCACCGACGCCCAGCTGCCGCCTGACGTGTCCGCGCCAGTCCGCGCCTGGCTTGAAGAGACCTCCATGCGCGACGACCGGAGGATCGCGATTCTCACTCAGACCATGTCCGGCGTGCTCGACTCGTTCGAGTCCCGTCTTCCCGCGCTGGCGGCCCAGGCCACGACGCAGCTCGAGCTCTTCGCCGAGCTCCGGGCGGCCGCTGACGCGGCCTACGCGGCCGCGCTCGCCGAGCACGACGAAGCGATCAGGAGCGGCTCGCTGCTCCGCGGCGAGGTCGTCGCGAGGTGGCAGGACTTCGCCGGCACCGGCGACCTGATGCGGACGCTCGAGATGCGCAAGGGCAAGCGCACGCAGCGCTCGAAGAAGCATGGCGCGTTCCCCGCCAGGGCACAGGCGCTCAAAGCGGCGCTGCGGCAGAGCGTCGAGGCGCTGACCACATCGCTGGCCGACCGGGCGGCCGAGGACGCTATGGAGCGCTGGCAGTCAAGTCCCGCGGGAGCTGGCCTGCTGACCGAGGCTCGGCAGGCGCAGCCGCTGCCGCAGGGTTCTGACCCGACGTACGCCTCGCTGCGGAAGTGGGAAGGCGAGCTGCAGTGGGGGTTCCCTGGCGTGCAGACCGAACTGGCCGCGAGCCTGCCCCAGGGCGGCGTCGACGCGCTCGGCCGCTCCTCTGCCGACCTGCCGCGCCGGATCGCGCAGGCGATCTCAGCGTGGCAGGACTACCTGCTGCACCTCGTGCAGACCGAGAACGTCACGAGGCGGTCGATCGCTAGGATCGCGTCGTTTGATCCCGAGTCGCTTGCGCTGGTCATGACCATCGGCGTGCTGGGCTATGGTGCGGGAGACGACCTGGTCAGCGACGATACGAGCGCCGGGCCGCAGCGCCTGCTCGCGTCGCTGTTCGGGGCGGGGCTGCTCCGCGACATCGGCGGTCAGGCACGCCAGGACCTGCACGAGAGGACCGGCCTGCTGTTCGCTGAAGAGGCACTGCGCTTCACGGCTCTGATCGATGCCGTCGGCGCCCCCGACGAAGCCGCGCCCGCCGATCTCTACCAGGCGAGCTATTCCTTGGAGTCTGCGCGATGAACACGCGACGGCAGGCGACGGCCGACCGAGAGCGCCGGACCAGGGTGCGCCGTCCTGGAGGCGCCGCGGGCGGGTCAGGCGCGGGCAGCGACGACGACGAGGCAGGCACTGAGGCCGGCACGAACGAGACGGGCACGAACGAGGCCGTCGTGGTGGCGGGCCTGGATACGGGCGCTGGGGGCGCCGGCCAGGTGGCCGCCGATGCCGGCGGCGTGGCCGCCGCATCGGACGGTACTGCGAACGCGGCCGCGGGTGCCCGTGGCTCCGTGGCCGGCGCGTGGATCGCGTCGACGAACGCGGCCAGGCTCGCGGCCCGCAACGCGCGCGCCGCCGCCGCGGGAACCGCCGGCCGCACGTCTCCGGCCAGGCGGACCGGGACTCGGTTGCCCGCTGGCGGCGGAGCGCCGGATGGTGCCTTGGCCGGTCCTGCTGCTGACGCCGCTGCGCGCGGCCGTACCGCTGCCGATGCTGGCGCAGCGGCGGCCGATGCCGCGGTGACGCAGGCCGGGGGAGGGCTCGCTCGTACGGGCTCAGCAGCGGAGAGTGATGTCGCTGGCCGCAGCGACGTGGGTCCGGCCAGGATCGGCAGGAGACGGCTGCCGATCAGGGTGCCGGCTGCGCCGCAGGTCAGGTCCAGCGCTGGAACCAGGCCCGCGCCGGCCGCCCGGCCCGCGCCCGGCGTCCAGTCCCCGGACGGCGGCCCCGCAGCGGGCGGCGGCCAGGGGATGCCTGGGCCGGGACAACCGGCCACGCGGCCGCTGGAGCAGAGCCCGCAGGACCTGCTGGACGCCGCGGCCGGGAAACCAGGGCCGCTGCCGCCTGCGCCGGCTGCGCCCCCTGCGCCGCCGCTCGAATCGGTGTCCGGGCTGTCCGCCAGGCTGATGGCGCTGGCGCGCATGATCCAGATCGGGTCCGCCAGGAGCGGCCGCTACGGCTTCGGCCGCAAGCTGCTCAGCGAGGCGGAAGAGGTTCTGGCCAGGGCGGGGGACCGGATGCGGCTCTCGTCGAGCCACACCGTCGTCGCGCTGGCCGGAGGAACGGGTAGCGGGAAGTCCTCCCTGTTCAACATCATCGCGGGCGCTGACTTCTCGACCGTGGGCGTCACCAGGCCGGTGACGGCCGACGCGCATGCGTGCGTCTGGGGCCAGCCGGGCTCTGGTGCGATCCTGGACTGGCTCGACGTCCCTGCCAGGTACCGGTACGCCAGGGCGAGCGCGCTTGACAGCGGTGAGGATGACCTCGCCGGGCTGGTCCTGCTCGACCTGCCCGACCACGACTCCGTCATGAGCCACTCGGGCGCTCTCGTCGACCGGCTGGTCGCCATGGCCGACGTGATGATCTGGGTACTCGACCCGCAGAAATACGCGGACGCGGCGGTGCACCGGCGATTCCTCGTCCGGATGGCCGGCCACTCCGAGGTGCTCGCCGTCGTCCTGAACCAGGCCGACCTGCTCGATCCCGAGCAGGCGGATGACTGCGTCGCCGACCTGCGCAGGCTGCTCGACGCTGAGAACCTGCACGACGTCACGATCCTGTTGACCTCGGCCGTCACCGGCGAGGGGTTGGATGAGCTGCACAATCTGCTCGTGGCTGGCGTGGCCGCCAGGCGTGCCGCGGCCGCCAGGATCTCCGCCGACCTGGACGGCGTCGTGCGGAAGTTCGATCCGTTCGGCGGGGACGTGGACGCGCCGGTCGGCCGGGTTCCCGTGACGAGCAAGTCGCGTCTCACGGACAGGTTCGCCACCGCCGCCGGCATCACCGCGGTGGCCGACGCCCTGCGCAGCGCCAGGGAGCTGCGGGCCGCTGACTTCGTCGGCTGGCCCGTGGCCTGGTTCGCGCAGCGCCTCAGCGGGCGCAATCCGCTCCGCAAGATCAGGCTCGGGATGCTATGGAATGAGCTGCGCTCGGTCACGGCTGGCCCTGCCGGAGCTCAGCAGGCCGAGATCGACAACGCCCTGACCGACCTCGGCAACGAGCTCGCGGAGCCGCTGCCCCGCCCGTGGTCGCACACGGTCCGCGACGTCGTCAGGTCGCAAGCCGAGCAGATTCCGGCCGCGCTCGGCACCGCGATCGGCGAGGCCCTGCCCGACGAGGACAACGTCGTCTGGTGGTGGCGACTCGCGGGTGTCTGGCAGGGCCTGCTGCTGGGCGCCGCGGCGGTTGCGATCGTGTGGATCGCCTTGATCATCGCGTTCGGGGTGTTCCACGCCGCGTCCGGGCTGCCCACACTGCTGAGCGACACGGGCGCGCTGCCGTGGATTATCGCGCTCGCGGTCGGGGCACTCGCGGTCGGAGCGGCGACGGCATCGGTGTGCATGAAGGTGGTCGTGTCCACCGCCGAACGCGAGAAGGCGGACGTCATTGCCGCGATGAAGGAGCGCGTCGCGGGCGTCGCCGCCAGCATGGTGATCGTGCCGGCCGAGCGCGAGCTGGCCGAGCTCGAGCGTTACCGCGAGGAGGCCAGGATCGCTGCCCGGGGGCTGCAGCCGGCCTCGGGCGCCGCGCCAAGGCCAGGCCGCGGCTGACCCTCAAGGGCGAAGGCCCGTCATGATGCCAGACGACCGGCGAGCCGGGTAGTCGTCGTCCACAGGTGCGCCGCGCCGACATCTGCGTGTCCACAGCCATGACACGCCAGTCCCCTCCCGCCTGCCGTAGCCGCGATCGTGGGTCGTGTGGGTGGCGCCTGGCCACCCGGCCCTGGAGGAGCAGCTCAGGAGGATGGCGATGCTGTACGAGGCTCATGTCAGCCTGACCGGCTATGTCGCGACGCAGCCGGTGACCAAGCTCGTGAAAGATGGCGTCACGAACGTGTCGATGCGGGTCGGCTGGACCCCGCGCCGCCAGGACCGCGCGTCCGGTGAGTGGGTCGACGGCAACACGTCGTTCGCCACCGTGATCTGCTGGCGCAAGCTCGCGACGAACGCGGCCGTGTGCCTGCGCAAGGGCGACGCCGTCGCCGTCCAAGGCAGGCTGTCGGTGCGCGAGTTCCAGGACAGGGAGGGCAGGCCGCGGACGGCGGTGGAGATCGAGGCCTCATCGATCGGGCACGACCTGAACCGCGGGGTCGCCTCGTTCGCGCGCGTCAGGCCGCAGACCGGGATGACGGCGGCCGAGTTCGCCGCCCAGAACGGCACTGCCCAGAACGGCACTGCCCAGAACGGCACGGCCCAGAACGGCGCCGGCCAGGTCGGCGGGGCGGGTCAGGGCGGCGGGGAGGGCCAGGGCGGGGCGGGAGGTGGCGGCACCGGCACAGGCGACGGCTCGCTCGGCAGTGGAGAGGTCGCCGCGGGCTTCGGGCGGAACGACGATGGCGGGCTTGGCGACGGCGCGCCGGCGCCGGTCGAGCCGGACGGCTCGTTCTTCGATGAAACGGCGATCAGCGAGCTGGGCGAGCCGGAGGAGGCGGCGGGGGCTGCGGCCGCGGCCTGACC
>DASUHI010000034.1:0-6635 GCA_036273575.1 Streptosporangiaceae bacterium
GCCGAAGCCCGCCTCGGTAATGAGGAAGTCGCCGGTGTGGATGCCGATCATGTCGCCAACGACCGAGGAGTTGCCGTGCGCGATGTTGCCGAACGGTCCCGCGTGGATGATCGCGGGCGTGTTCTCCAGGGTCTGCAGGAGGTTCGGCCTGATCGCCTCCCGCATGATCACCGTCATCGCGCCGCCGGCCTTGAGCTGCTCGGCGGTGACGGGCTCGCCGTCGGCGGTGTAGCCCACCACGATCCTGCCCAGTCGTGCGCGCATGTCGTGCAGCGACGTCGACAGCGCGAGCACCGCCATCGCCTCGGACGCCGCAGTGATGTCGAACCCCGTCTGCCGCGGCACGCCGTCCGCCGCCGCGCCGAGGCCGGCCACGATGTTGCGCAGCGCGCGGTCGTTGACGTCGAGGACCCGCTTCCAGGTGATGTTGTGCTGGTCGATGCCGAGCCTGTTGCCCTGGTACAAGTGGTTGTCGAGCATCGCGGACAGCATGTTGTGCGCGGCCGTGACCGCGTGCATGTCACCGGTCAGGTGCAGGTTCAGCGTCTCGAACGGGACGACCTGGCTGTACCCGCCGCCCGCGGCCCCGCCCTTGATCCCGAACGTCGGGCCCATGGAAGCCTGCCTGAGCGCGATCGTGGCCCGCTTGCCGATGTGCCGCATCGCCTGGCCGAGCCCGACGGTCGTGGTGGTCTTGCCCTCGCCCAGCGGCGTCGGCGTGACGGCGGTGACGACCACGTACTTTGCCTTCGGGCGGTCGGCGAGCTCCTCGATCGCCTTGAGGTCGATCTTGGCGACGTGCTCGCCGTACGGCTGAACCAGCCACGGCGGCAGGCCGATGTCCTCGGCTATGTCGGCGATCGGCTTGAGCGTCGCCGCGCGGGCAATCTCCAGGGCGGTTGGCATCGGCATGGCTGAACCTACTCTCCGTTGAGCTGTCCTCAGCGCTGGCGCGCTGCTTATGTCGTGAACCGCGGTGCCGGATAGACAATGGTCTTAGGCTCGGTGAACGTCTCCATCGGGTACCTGCCGCCGACCCTGCCGCGGCCGCTGACGCTTCCGGCCCGGCCGCCGAACGGCAGGTGCGACTCCCACAGGTTCGTCGAGGCGTTGATGTTCACCCAGCCTGCCCTGGTTCGCTCGGCGAACGCGAGGCCGCGCTCCAGGTCGCGGGTGAACACGGCCGTCGTCAGCCCGAACGGCGAGGCGTTGGTGAGCTCGAGCGCCTCGGCGGCTGACCGCACCTCGACGATGGGCACGACGGGGCCGAACGTCTCCTCACGCTCGATCGCCATCCCCGGCGTCACGCCGTCGAGGACGGTCGGCTCGGCGAACAGGCGGGTCGGGAACCCGGCGGCGCGCTGACCGCCGCAGCAGATCCTTGCGCCGCCCGCGACCGCGCCGGCGACGTGCCGGTCGAACTTGGCCGCGGTGGCCTCGTTATTGAGCGGCCCCATCGTGGTCCGCGGGTCGTACGGGTCGCCGAGCCGCACCCGCTCCTTCGCGGCCTCGACGACGCGCTCGGTGAACTCGGCCCGCACGCCCGCCTGCACCAGGAAGCGCTCACCGGCGGTGCAGCTCTGCCCGGCGCACAGGTAGGCGGCCTCCAGGGCAGCGTCTGCCGCGAGCTCCAGGTCGGCGTCGTCGAGTATCACCATCGGACCGTTGCCGCCGAGCTCGAGCAGCTGGGTCTTGCCGGCCGCGCGGGCGGCGACCTTGCCGCCTGTTTCCACCGAGCCCACAAAACCCACGCCGGCGACCAGCGGATGCCCCACCACGGCGTCGCCGACCACCGGGCCAGGGCCAGAGACGAAGTTGAACAGACCGTTCGGGAGACTCGCCCCCGCGAGGACCTCCGCGAGCAGCGCGCAACACGCCGTGGTGCTCGGCGCCGGCACCCAGACGACGGCGTTGCCCGCCGCGAGCGCGGGCGCGAAGATCTCCGCGCCCATCGTGTACGGCCAGTTCCATGGGCTGACGACGCCGACCACGCCGAGCGGCACCCGCGCCGTGTGCACGCGCCTGTCAGCCGAGGTCGAGGCCGGCAGCGCGCCGGCGACGCGCTTGGCGTCCTCGCCGGCCATCGTGAAGTAGACGACGAGCTCGTCGACCTCGTCGTAGGCCTCCGCGACGAGCGGCTTGCCCTGGTCCTGCGTGAGCGCCCTGGCCAGTTCCTCGCGGCGGGCGGCGATCCCGGTCGCGATCCGCTCGCAGGCGGCCGCGCGGTCGAACGGTGAGGCGGCCGACCACTCGCCGAACGCCCGCGCCGCGGCGGTGACCGCGGCGTCGACGTCGGCCGGGTCGGCGACCGCGACGGTCGCGAAGGGCTCGCCGGTCGACGGGCTGATGGCTTCAGCGGTCCCGGCACCGCCGGGTCGCCAGTCACCGCCAATGTATAGCCGATGTTCCCGCACGGTAGTGATTCCCCCGATCCCCGGGCGAACAGGCTGCGCGAGCCCGATCACTGCGTTTCCGGTCGAAGCCTAAGTAAATCGCGCCATGCCTGGCAAGCGGGCGTCGCGCCAGTGTCTAATGTCAGGCTATGGCCAGCACGTCGCGTCTCCCTTACCTGCGCTACGACGAACTAGATGCCCGCGGTCAGGAGGTGTGGGACGGCGTGGCTGGCTCACGCGGCGGCGAACTCGTCAACGCCGAAGGCGGGCTCATCGGCCCGTTCAACGCGTTTGTGCACGCCCCGGGCGTCGGCAGGCACTTGAGCGCGCTCGGCGGCAGGCTGCGGTTCAGGACGTCGATCGAGCGGCGGCTGTCGGAGCTTGCCATCATCACGGTGGGTGCCGCGTGGAAGGCCGAGTTCGAGTGGTGGGTGCACGCGCGGATGGCCCGTGAGCACGGGGTGCCCGACGCCGTCGTAGACGCTATCGGGCGCGGCGACGATCCGCAGTTCGCGGCCGACGACGAACGAGTCGTCTACGCGGTGGCCATGTCGCTCACCAGCACCGGCCAGCTCGGCCAGGTCATATACGACGCCGCTCAGCGGCTGCTCGGGGACGAGGGCATCGTCGAGCTTATCTCGCTGTGCGGCTACTACACGCTGATCTCGTACCTGCTCAACGCGTTCGACGTGCCGCTGCCGCCTGGCGAGCGTCGCCAGTGGGACGGGTAGCGCGGCCCTCAGAAGAGCCGGAGGGCGCTGTCGTCGACGCCGCGCATGGCGTCGTAGTCCAGCGTGACGCAGCGGATGCCGCGGTCGGTGGCCAGCACGCGGGCCTGCGGCTTGATCTCCTGGGCCGCGAACACGCCGGCGACGGGCGCGAGCATAGGGTCGCGGTTCAGCAGGTCCAGGTATCTGGTGAGCTGCTCGACGCCGTCGATCTCGCCGCGCCGCTTGACCTCGATGGCGACGCTGGTGCCGAGCGCGTCCCTGCACATCAGGTCGACGGGGCCGATCGGCGTAGGGTACTCGCGCCTGACCAGCCGCCAGCCGTCGCCGAGCACGTGCAGCTGAACCGCGAGTAGCTCCTGCAGGTGCGACTCGACGCCGTCCTTGACCAAGCCAGGATCCTCGCCGAGCATGAACGCCGAGTCACTGACGATCTCCTCGATGTGGACGGTGAGCGTCTCGCCCGACTTGCCGGTGACGACCCACTCGGTGGCCGACTCATCGAGCCGGCAGGGCGGTGACATCCAGTTCAGCGGCTTGTACGAGCCGCCGTCGCTGTGCACAAGCACGGAGCCGTCGGCCTTGACGATCAGCAGCCGGAGCGCGCTAGGAAGGTGCGCTGAGAGGCGTCCCGCGTAGTCCACGCTGCACCTGGCGATCACGAGACGCATGGGGCAACTGTAGTGGGCCGCCGGCCCGCCGGCGGCCGTGCTGCGCTGGGTTGTGTCTTCGGCTGGGTATCGTCTCGCCATGGACGTTCGCGAGGTTGGGGTCGTTGGTCTCGGCACCATGGGCGCGGGCATCGCCGAGGTCTTCGCCCGGGCCGGTTTCCTGGTCACGGCCGTAGAGGCCGACCCCGAGGCGCTGCGACGGGGAATGGCTGTTCTGGACGGCTCGCTGCGCAAGGCCGTTTCGCGAGGCCGGCTGACCGGGGACGAGCACGCGGAGATCGCCGGGCGGGTCAGCCAAGTCCAGGCGCTGGCCAGCCTGGATCGCGCCGACCTGGTGATCGAGGTCGTGCCTGAGCAGCTGGCGATCAAGCACCAGGTCATCGCCGAGCTGGATCAGGCCCTGGCGCCGTCGGCCATCATCGCGACGAACACGTCGTCGCTGTCGGTCACCGCCATAGCGGCGGGCTCCGCGCACCCTGGCCGGGTCGTGGGCATGCACTTCTTTAATCCCGCCACGGTGATGCGGCTGGTCGAGGTCGTGACCACGGTGCTCACCGAGCCGAAGGTCGCCGCGACGGTGACCGATCTGGCGGCCCGCCTCGGCAAGACGCCCGTGCGGGTCACCGACCGGGCCGGGTTCGTCGCGAACGCGCTCCTGCTGCCGTACCTCAACCACGCCGCACGGCTGTTCGAGACCCGGTACGCCACCAGAGACGACATCGACCTGGCCGTGACCGCGGGTATCGGGCTGCCGATGGGACCGCTGGCCCTGCTCGACCTCATCGGGCTGGACACGTCGCTGGCCATCCTCGAGGTGCTGGAGCGGGAGTTCGGCGGCTCCCGGTACATCCCCGCGCCTGTGCTGCGGCGGATGACCGACGCGGGCCGCACCGGGCGGAAGAGCGGCGCCGGGTTCTACGACTACCAGGGCGGGCAGCCCGCCGCGTCCGGCGGCCCGCCAGCTGAGGACGAGCCAGACCTCTCGCCGCTGCCCGGCACGGTGACGCTGATCGACCCGTCGCACACCGACCGCGCAGCCGATCTTGCCAGCATGATGGCGGCGGCGGGCATCAGCGTCACGAGGAACCCGGCGCACGCGTCAGACCTGGTGATCGTCGCGATCGGCCCCGAGGGTGGCGTGCTCGGCCCGGCGAGCGCGGCCGGCCGGGCCGAGGACGCGGTCGGGCTGCACGTACCGCCGGCGCCGGACGGCGAGGCCGGGGTCGCTGAGCTGGTCGCGAGCCCGCTTACCTCGGACCGCGCGCTCGCGGCGGCGAGGGCGGTGATCGCCGGGCTTGGCCGGCGCGCGGTCCGCTCGGCCGACCGGCCTGGTCTGCTCACAGGCGCTCTGCTGCTCGCCCACCTGCGCGACGCGGTCGCGATGGTGGCCGACGGCTACGCGACGCCAGCGGACGTTGACACGGCAATGACACTGGGTTGCGGGTACCCGCGCGGGCCGATGCGGCTGCTGGCCGACGCCGGGCTCGCGGAGGCGGTGCGGGTGCTCACCGCGATGCACGCGGGCTACGGCGACCCGGCATTCTCGCCTCCGCCGCTGCTGCGCGAGTACGCGGCCGGCGGGCTGACGTTCCAGCGGCGGTGAGTCCGCGCAAGGCGCGCCGTCTGCCCGCCGATAAGCCGAGCCGCCCGCGCAGGGCAGGCCGGACGCCGCCGGCCAGTGACAAGGGCGACGGGGAGTCCGCTGCCAGGCTCGGGCCACCGCAGGTGCAGGAGTGGCCGGACGGTGACTGGGTGGTGCGCCAGGTGCCTGGATCGGCGGCCGTCAAGGAGTACCGATGCCCTGGCTGTGACCAGGAGATCAGGCCGGGCACGGCGCACGTCGTCGTGTGGCCGGCCGAGACGCCCGGGCTGGCCGAGCGGCGGCACTGGCACAATGCTTGCTGGCGGCGCCGTCCGCGCAGGCCAGGCCCGGATCGCTTCCGGTAGCGAAGGTGACAAGTGAGTGTCATGCCGGAGGCGTGCAGTGAGTACTGACACGATCGAGATCAGGGCGAACAGTGTCCTGCCCGCGCACCGCGAGGACATCGTGCTGCACACGGCCGACGGGCTCGAGCTCGTCGGTGAGCTGGCCCTGCCATCCAGCACCGCGCCGGTGGCGACGCTGATCTGCCTGCACCCGCTGCCGACCGCCGGCGGCATGATGGACAGCCACCTGCTCCGCAAGGCATCCAACCGGCTGCCCGCCCAGGCCGGCCTGGCCGTGCTGCGATTCAACACCAGGGGAGCCTCGTCGGAGCGGGGGACCAGCACGGGCCACTTCGGCGGCGGCCGTGCCGAGCGGGAGGACGTCGCCGCCGCGATCGGCTACGCCGCCGCCGCCGGGTTGCCGCGGATCTGGCTGCTCGGCTGGTCCTTCGGCACCGAGCTGGCCTTGATGTGGGGCAACGTGCCGGAGGTCGAAGGCGCGATCCTGCTCTCGCCTGCGCTGCGCCGGGCCGGCGATGCCGATCTCGACGCGTGGGGCACGAGCGGCAAGCCGCTCGTGGCCCTCGTCCCCGAGCTTGATGACTACCTGCGCCCTGACGAAGCCAGGGCCAGGTTCGCCAGGGTGCCGCAGGTCCAGCTCATCGCGGTCAGCAACGCCAAGCACCTGTGGGTGGGGGAGACCTATGTCCGGACCGTGCTGAATGAGATAGTGCGGCTGCTGAACTCCGCAGCCTTGCCGCTGGCGACGCAGTGGCCAGCGCAATCCGAAGGAGAACGACCGTGAGCCTGTTCGACCTGGATGGCAAGACGGCCTTCGTGACCGGCGCCTCGCGCGGCATCGGCCGCGCGATCGCGGTGGCGCTGGCCCAGGCCGGCGCGGACGTCGCGCTCGTGGC
>DASUHI010000035.1:0-16346 GCA_036273575.1 Streptosporangiaceae bacterium
GCAGCGCGCCCAAGCCGCCGGCCAGCGTGGTGAAAGCGGGCGCAGGCGACGACGCTGGTTCGCCGGCCCGCTCGGGGTCAGGGCTCAGCAGCGATCTCGCGGCGGCGGCGAGCGAGCGGTGCGACCTGGACGCCTGCGCGAGGGCCGGCAGCGTTGCCTCGAACGACAGCTGGTCGGAGCGGCCCGCGTAGACGCCGCCGAGCAGCGGATCGACCAGCCGGTCCACCACCTCCGCGCCGAACCTGGCAGCCACGACCTCCGCGACTGGCACGTCGGCCGGCCTGCTGGTCTCCGCCAGGAGCGCGTCCTGCCTGGCCCGCTCGAGCCCTCCTGGGGACAAGATCCCCGATCGCTCAAGCTCCGTGACGTCAGCCGGCACTCCCATGAACTGCCGGCGCGGCAGCTGCCTGAAGACTCCCCTGCTCCAGAGGCGAGCTGTGGTGGTGCCGGGCGAAACCAGGTCGCCGCCCAGGCCGAGAGCCTTGATCAGCTCCACGCCCTCCGGCCGGCGCGCGAGCAGGGCCTCCGCGCCGGCATCGACCTGAATCCCTGCGACCGCCGACACGGCCAGCTTGCCGCCGGTGCGCGGTGATGACTCGAGCACCGTGACCGCGGCGCCGCTGTCGCGGAGGAAGTACGCCGCCGCGAGCCCCGCGATTCCGGCACCGACGATGGCCACCCTGCCCGGCTGAACTGCTGAGTGCACCCCTCCACCCTGGCAGAAGGGGCAGCAGCTCATTCAGCCGGCGGTCAGCCGGGCGGCCTGCGCGCCGTGCAGGTGCCCGGGCGGCAGTTTCCTGCCGCACACGACGAGCGCGAGGTCCTGGGCCAGCCCGGAAACTTGATCTCCCGCCCCGAACGACCAGTCCATGTCCTCGGCTCGCAGCTCAATCCCGGTCAGGTGGGCACCGAAGTGCTTGAGCGCCCTGGGCTCGGTGATGGCCTGCAAGACGATCAGCAGCCGCTCCCTTGGAACCCGGCGCCCGATGCCGAGCGGCACGGCGAGGTCGAGGCCGTGGATCACGTCGTGGGTGAGCGCGCCGGCCTGGCCGCCGCCCGGCGGCCGCCACGGGTTCTCTACGTTGTCCAGGAGAGACTGCCGCAGGCCGGACGCCGCGATCGCGGCGGCGTCCCGGCGGGCGCAGCGGTCGGCCATGGCGTGGAACCTCCCGCCGGACCGGATCAGCTCGGCCATGAACTTGGCGGTCGAATACCTGAATGGCATAGTCACGTGCGCCACCAGCTCGCGCACCCGCCACCCGGCGCAGAGCGTCGGCGCGTCCCACGCCTCAGGCGGCAGCCCGGCCAGCAGGTCAGCCAGCTCCTGCCGCTCGGCCGCGATTGCCTGCGTCAGCTCCTGACCGGTCATCGTCGTGGTTGTCATCGTCCTTGCCTCTCCGTTCGCTGTGCTGACAGGGTCTCGAGGTAGGCGGCGAAGCGATCAAGGGAGGTGGCGAACCCCGCCTGCGCCTCGGGACTGCGGTACGGCTCAGGCACGCGTGCCTGATGAATCCGTACTTCGGTGCGCGTGCCGTCGAGGTCACGCAGGGTGGACGTGGTCGTCATCCCGCTGTCCGGCTCGGTAAACACCAACCGGGCAGGCTCCTCGATCTCGACGAAGACCGCACGTGTCGGGTACCGGCTGCCGTCGGCGTCGTTCACCATCACGGTCTCGAAGACGCCTCCGGGCCGCGCGTCCACCTTGATCGTCTCCAGCGGGGTGCTCACGCCAGCCGGTCCCCAGAAGTGGGTCAGGTGCTCCGGCTCGATAAGGCACCGGAACACAAGCTCCCTCGGCGCCTCGAAGATCCGCGTGTAGACGAGCTCGTCGGGTGCTGCCTGGTCAGTCATGATCATCGCCTTCCTGCTGGATGTCGCGCAGGTGCTCGTCGAGCTTGTCGAACCTCTCTGACCAGATCCTGCGGCTCTCCTCGATCCAGTCCGCCGCCCCGTCCAGCGCCACCCGTTCCAGGTGGCACGGCCGGAACTGAGCGTTCCTGCTCCGTGAGATCAGGCCGCAACGCTCGAGCACCTTCAGGTGCTTGGAGATCCCCGGCAGGCTCATCGCGAACGGGGCCGCTAGCTCGTTCACCGTCGCATCGCCCCTGGCCAGCCTCGCCACAATCGCCCGGCGGGTCGGATCGGCCAGGGCGGCGAAGGTGGAATCCAGCTGATCCGCCGCGATCGCCATGCCGACCTCTCCTCGTGCCATACCCTTATTTAACCAGCTAGCTAGTTAGCCGTCAAGTTAAGTAATCGCGCAGGCGCGGCATGGCTTAGCGTTGGCGGAGGTCGTGCTCACCAGCGACCTGGTCAGCACGTGCTTCGGGCACCCCGTGAACGTGACCAGGCACGCTGGCCGCTGGACGTGCGCCGCCCGCTCCTGACTAGCTCACCGAACCGGCGCCGCCCAGTCGTAGGCGGCTCCGATTCGCAGCAGTTCGGCGCGGGTCGCTTCGTCGCAGAGGGCGCCGCGTACGCCAGCGGCGTAGCTGACCTCGGGTGATGCCCCGAGGCGCTGCGCGGCCGCGTGTTCCATCCCGAGGTCGTTGCCGAACATCGCGGGGTCGTCGGTGTTGATCGTGCACAGCACGCCGGCGGCCAGCAGTGCAGGCAGCGGGTGCTCGGCGAGCGACCGCACGACGCCGGTCCGCACGTTGGAGATCGGGCACACGTCGAGCACGATCCCGCGGTCGGCGATCTCGCCGAGCAGGGCGGCGTTCTCGGCAGCTCGGATACCGTGCCTGATCCGGTCGGCAGCGAGCACGTCGAGGGCGTCGCGCACGGATGCGGGGCCATCCGCCTCGCCCGCGTGCGGGACCGAGCCGAGGCCGCCCTCGCGTGCCCTGGCGAACGTGCGCTCGTAGAGCCGCGGCGGGTAGTCGGCCTCGCCCCCGCCGAGACCGACTCCGACGACGCCGCGGCCAGCGTTCGCGAGAGCGTGCGTGACGGTCTCCTCGGCGGCGTCGATCGGGTAGCCGCGCGAGATGTCGGGGGTCAGCGCGACCCGGACGCCGTGCTCCTCCCATGCCTGTGCGGCGCCGTCGCAGTAGCCGGCGAAGATCTCCTCGTACGGCACCCCGCGCCCCGCGGGCTCGGACGGGGAGAAGATGCCCTCCAGGTACACCGCACCGTGCGCGGCCGCCTCGGCCGCGTAGTCGACGACCACCTGCCGAAAGTCGCGCTCGGTACGCAGCGCGCCCGTCGTCATCAGCCAGACCTGCAGGAAGTGCGGGAAGTCGCGGAACTCGTAGACCTTCGCCAGCTCCGCAACCGACGTGGCGGGCAGGGCGACCCGGTTGCGGCTGGCGATCTCGAGCAACGCGGGCGGCCTGACCGTGCCCTCGAGGTGGACGTGCAGTTCGATCTTCGGAAAGGTCACCAGGACATCCTGGCACTGGCGGCCAGCCAGGCAACGTATCGGTAACGCGCCGATGCCATTTCCGATCGCAGGAAACCGGACAGCGCGCCGCTGCGTCCGAGGTGCATGACTCGCTCGTTCCGCGCCTTCGGCGCTCGCGCACGCCACCCGGCGCTGCGCGCACTCCTCATCGCCGGCACCGCTTCTGTCGGCACCGGCCTCATCCTGGCGGCGTGTTCCGCCGCTGGCAGCCACTCGGCGACCTCCGGGAGCGGCGCCGGCGCCCCGCTGAACGCGCCCGCCCCGTCGGCCCACAAGGGTGCCGCGCCGGCGATGGGGACAGCCAGCGGGCCGAGTACGGGCACGCACCTGGTGCTGTCCGCCCAGAGCATCATCTACACCGCCACCCTGTCGGTCAGGGTCAGCGAGTCCGAGTCGGTGACGGCGGCGGCCGACCGCGCGTCCGGCATCGTCACCGCCGCCGGCGGCTACGTATCGGGCCAGCGGGAGATCATCCCGCCCGGCAGGCACCAGATACCGCAGATCGACCTCACGCTGAAGATTCCCGTCGCGCAATACCGCGCGACGCTGGCCAAGCTGTCCGCGCTCGGCACCCAGATCTCGTTCTCCCAGCATGCGCAGGACGTCACGCAGCAGGTCGCGGACGTGAGCAGCCGCGTGGCGTCGGCACAGGCCGCGATCAAGCAGCTGCGTGCGCTGCTGAGCAAGGCAGGCTCGGTCGGCCAGTTGCTCGCGGTGCAGGAGGAGATCAACAACCAGGAGTCCGACCTCGAGGCGCTGCTGGCTCAGCAGCGGGCGCTGGCGCACGAGACCAGCTACGCGACCGTGACAGCTGAGCTGGTCGGCCACCCGCGTCTTGTTGCGCATCATAAGAAGACATCGCCTGGATTCCTGGCGGGCCTCAAAGGTGGCTGGCACGCGCTGGTCGTCGTCGTGGGCTGGCTGCTGACCGCGCTCGGCTCGGCGCTTCCGTTCCTGGTCCCCGTCCTGCTGATCGGCGCGATCGCGGTCGCGGGCCGTCGCCGGATCACGCGCAGGAAGACCCCGCCGGCTGCCGAGCCGCCGGCGCCTGCCGCGAGCTAGCTAACCGGACGCGCCTAGCCGGATGACCCGGCGGGCACGGCGTGCACCAGCTCCGTCAGCCTGGCAAGCACGTCAGGATCGGTGTCTGGCAGCACGCCGTGGCCGAGGTTGAAGATGTGGCTCTCGGCCGTGCGGCCCTTCTCCAGCACCTCCCTCGCCCGCTCCTCGACCACCGGCCACGGCGCCAGCAGGACGGCTGGATCCAGGTTGCCCTGCAGCGCCTTGCCGGGCGCGACCCGGTGCACCGCCTCGTCGAGCGGGACCCGCCAGTCCACCCCGACGACGTCCGCGCCGGCCTCGCCGAGCAGGCCGAGCAGCTCGCCGGTGCCGACGCCGAAGTGGATGCTGGGCACTCCGGCGGATGCCACCGCCGCGAAGATCTGCCTGCTGTACGGCAGCACGTTGCGGCGGTAGTCCTCTGGACTGAGTATCCCGGCCCAGGAGTCGAACAGCTGCACGGCAGAGACCCCCGCTGCGATCTGGACCTGCAGGAACGTCACCGTGATCGCGGCCAGCCTCGCGAGCAAGGACCGCCACAGCGGCGGATCGCCGTACATCAGCGCCCTGGTCCTGTCGAACGTCTTGGACGGACCGCCGTCGATGAGGTAGCAGGCGAGCGTGAACGGGCCGCCGGCGAAGCCGATCAGCGGCGTCCCGCCAAGCTCGCCGGTCAGCATCCTGACCGCTTGCCCGACGAAAGCGACGTCGTCAGCTTCGAGGTCGCGGAGCCTGGCCACGTCACCGTCATCGCGGAACGGCTCGTCCACGACGGGACCACTTCCCGGGCGGATGTCGATGTCTAGCCCGGCCGCCCGCAGCGGCAGCACGATGTCGCTGAACAAGATCGCCGCGTCCACGCCGTACCTGCGGACCGGCTGCAGCGTGATCTCGGTGATCAGGTCCGGGTTCGAGCACGCGTCGAGCATCGCCGTCCCGGCCCTGGTGGCCCGGTACTCGGGCAGCGACCTGCCCGCCTGGCGCATGTACCACACCGGCGCGTAGGAGACCGGCTGGCGGCGGCAGGCCCTGATGAACGGTGAGTCGGCGGTCTGCGTGGTCACTCCTGGGATCGTCTCACAGCGGCGAGGCTGGAGTGGACGGGCGGCCAGCAGTCGCACCGGCAGCGCACCCGCACCTGACGCCGCCGCTTTGACGACGAAACGTCCAGGGGACACGCCGCCGAAGATCCACGGCATGTGGCCAGATACGTGCCAGCATCGAAAGGGTCTCGAGCGGCGGGCCCAGGCGGCCGGTACGTCCAGCGCGAAAGGAGCGGCAGATGACCGACGACCTCCGCGATTGCCCCGGCTGTGGCTCCGAGCGCGAGTTCGTCAGGCGCCACCCCGAGGCGGGTTGCTGCCCGGACACCGCCGACGGCTCGTGCCCTGAATGGTTCTGCACCGCGTGCGGGACGGCCCTGCTCGCTGGCGTGATCCCGTTTGGCCAGGGGTTGACCGGCGCGTCCGGCGATCACCAGGCCGGGCAGTTCGACCGCGTGGCGTGAGCATGTCGTGTCAGCGTCTGGCGCGCTGAGGCCGACTGCGATGCCGGCGGATCAGCAACAAGGTGACGACCCGGCGTTCCTGGCGGCGGTCGCCGACCTCGAAGCCGCCGTGGCCGAGCAGCGCGATCTGCGCCCCGAGGTCAGCTTCGACGGCGAGCCGCCGCCGCGGCGGCTCGCACCGCACGCCGCGGCCATCGGCGCCACGGTCGAGGTCGGGGGCGCCGAACTGGGGTGGGGCAGATTCGTGCTGCTCTATGACCCGGCCGGGCAGGACGGCTGGGCCGGGCCGTTTCGCGTGATCGCCTACGTGCGGGCAGCCCTCGAGCCGGAGATCGCCGCCGACCCCCTGGTCGGCCAGGTCGGCTGGAGCTGGCTCACCGAGGCGCTCGACGCGCGGACAGCCGAATACGCGGCCCCGAGCGGTACCGTGACAAGAGTGGTCACCGAGGGGTTCGGCAGCAAGCAGGGCGAGCCGACGGCGACCGAGTTCGAGATGCGCGCATCCTGGTCGCCGGTGACGGCCCACGGCTCCCGCTTCGAGCTTGACCGGCACCTCGCGGCGTGGGCCGACACGCTCTGCCAGGCGGCCGGCCTGCCGCCGCTCCCGCCAGGCGTCGCCCAGCTCAGGCCGCCGCAGCTGCGTCAGCCGCGGGCGAGGCGCCGGTCGTGAGTGTCCCGTTGCTGGAGCCCCGCGACGGGCTTCCGCCGCTGATCGTTTCCGCCGTTGAGCTCGCGGCGGTCACCGTCAGGCTGAGGGACGGCACCGGGCCGGTCGCGGTCGATGCCGAGCGCGCGTCAGGATTCCGGTACGGCCACCGAGCCTTTCTCGTCCAGCTGCGCAGGACCGGCGCTGGGACCGTGCTCATCGACCCGGTCGCCTGCCCGGACCTGGCCGGGCTCGACGAGGCCCTGACTGGCACCGAGGCCGTACTGCACGCCGCCAACCAGGACCTGCCCTGCCTGGCCGATCTGGGCTTCCGGCCCCGTCGGCTGTTCGACACCGAGCTCGCGGGGCGGCTGCTCGGGTACCCGCGCGTCGGCCTCGGCACGCTGGTCGAGGAGGTTCTCGGCCTGTCTCTCGAGAAGACCCATTCGGCGGCAGACTGGTCGACCAGGCCCCTCCCGGCCGAGTGGCTGAAGTACGCGGCGCTCGACGTGGAGGTCCTCGTCGAGCTCAGGGACGCGCTTGCCGCGCAGCTCGCCGAGCACGGCAAGACCGGCTGGGCGGAACAGGAGTTCGCCGCGGTGCTCGCTGCGAGGCCGTCTCCCCCGCGCGCCGACCCCTGGCGCCGGACCTCGGGAATCCACCGGGTCCGCAGCAGGCGGAGCCTGGCGATCGTGCGCGAGCTCTGGCTGGAGCGGGACCAGATCGCGCAGCGCCGCGACATATCGCCGACCAGGATCCTGCCGGACGCGGCCATCGTCGAGGCGGCCAGGAACGCGCCAGGCGGCCTCACCGAGCTCGCGAAGCTGCCGGGTTTCACCGGCCGGGGCGCTCGCCGGTACGGGCCGGACTGGCTGCGCGCCGTCAAGCGCGCGGTCGCGCTGCCGGACGCGGCGCTCCCTGACGCATCTGCGCCACCTGGCGATGGCCCGCCGCCCGCGCACCGCTGGGCCGAGCGGGACCCCGTCGCGGCGAGGCGCCTGGCCGCCGCCAGGACCGCGGTCGCGGCGCTCGCGGACTCCAATCACCTGCCTGCGGAGAACCTGCTCGCGCCAGACGCCGTCCGCAGGCTTGCCTGGCAGCCGCCAGAGCCGATCAGTCCTGAGTCCGTCGCCGCGGAGCTCTCCCGGTACGGCGCCAGACCATGGCAGATCGACGTCACCGCGCTGCCGATCGCCATGGCACTGCTCAGGCTCATCGAGAAAGGCGAAGCCTGAGCTGACCGCCGTTCCAGGATGCGGCCGCGGTTAGGCGGCGCGGCGCAGTTGCCCGAGGTCGCATGGCCGGTGCGAGCCTGGTCTCGGAGCGCCGGCACAGGGCAGCGCCGTCTGCACGTCCGGATAGTCGGGATAGACGTTCAGCAGGACCTCGCAGTCGCAGCAGCCTCCGCGCCTGGCGAGCTGATCGAGCAGCTTGCCAGGCCGCGCCGCGCACACGTCGCGCCAGCGGATCGTCCACCGGTAGGTGCCGTCGCAGCCGAACTCGGTGATCATGCGCAGCAGGAAGCAGCGCAGGCACTCGCCAGGCCTGGGCGCGGTTAAGCGCCTGGCGAAGTCGGCCAGCTCGTTCTCGACTTCGCGAGACATGTCATCTCCGATCATGGCCCGGTCCCCTTTCCGGCGGAAGTTGGTTACCAGACTTCTATCGCGTACCTCCGACAGCGGGTCCCGTAATTGCGTCACGCCATGCCGCTCGGCCGCGACGAGTCTCGCGTCGGCCGTGTGCAGGACCCAGAACTCGCTCTTGCCGAGCGGCTCGCCCGCGGGCCGGCTGGCGCCGAGCGCGCTGAACACGGCGTCGATAATGGCGGGCAGGTTCTCGCGGTGCGCGCAGAGCAAGGCTGGCTCGCCGGACACGGCTAGCTCTGCGGCGAGCCTGGTGCCCTGGTCGGCGGCCAACCCCAGGGGCGCTCCCGGGCCGTTCCCGCCGACCACGCCGGCGTGCCTGGCCGCCGTCAGCAGCGCCTCGGCGGCCATCACCTGGCCTGGCACGACCGTGAGCGCGAGCTCGGCCCGGACGGGCGCAC
Source organism: Streptosporangiaceae bacterium (assembly GCA_036273575.1). Taxonomy (GTDB): domain Bacteria; phylum Actinomycetota; class Actinomycetes; order Streptosporangiales; family Streptosporangiaceae; genus Chersky-822. The sequence goes on from DASUHI010000035.1 coordinate 8,660, forward strand.
CGACCGCCGCCACGTAGGGCCGCACGGTCGCCAGGCACCGCTCGGCCGCCGAGCTGACCACCTGGCAGCGCCCGTAGCTGGCCAGCAGGCCAGCCAGCGCCCGGGCGTCGGCTGCACCTCGCGCGTCGAGCGGTCTGCCCAGATCCCTGGCGGCTGCCTGCAGGCCGGCGGACTCGGCCTTGCTGCCGGCCTCGGCGTGCCGTAGCACGATCAGCGGCACGGTCTGCCATGGTCGCGCGATGAGCTCGTCAACGAGCGCGATGTCCCGTCCGTAGCTCAGCCGCTCGCGCGCCGCGGCGGCCGGCAGCCACGCGAGGTCGTCGACCTCGTCGTTCGGCACGAACTGGGCGCCCTCTGAGCACCTGGCTGCCCAGAAGCTCACCCGCTTGGTCCCGCTCGACACCTCGTAGGCGGACTCGGTGAGGGGCCGGCCGAGCACGGCGCCGAGGCCCGTCTCCTCCCTGATCTCGCGGATCGCCGTGAGCAGCACATGCTCGCCTGGCAGCCGCTTGCCCTTCGGGTGCGACCAGTCGTCATAGCGCGGCCTGTGCACGATCGCGATGTCGGGGCCAGCCGGACCCGGGCGCCAGAGAACGCCGCCGGCAGCGCGGATCACGCGATGCTCGCCGACTTCAGCCATGCCGCTCGGGGCGCCGCGAACTACGCCTGGCCTTCGAGCTGACGAGGTCGGAGTCGGCGAGGCGGCTCTGCCTGAACCAGATCAGGTGCTCCTGCAGGTCGACCAGCGGCTCGCCGGACTCGTCCAGGTGGTGCCTGGTCCAGGTGCCGTCCGGACCGAGCCACCAGGACGAGACGGCCGGGTCCATGGCCATGTCGATCAAGCTCCGCAGCTCCGCCTTCTGACTGGCGTCGGTGACCCGGATCAGCAGTTCCACCCTGCGGTCCAGGTTCCTGTGCATCAGGTCGGCACTGCCCATCCAGATCTCGTCAGAGCCGTTCGCCCCGCCCGCGCCGAAGGCGTAGATCCTGGAATGCTCGAGGAACCTGCCCACGATGCTGCGCACCCTGATGGTCTCGGACAGGCCAGGCACGCCAGGGCGCAGCGAGCAGATCCCGCGCACCCACAGGTCGATCGGCACTCCCGCGATCGAGGCCTGGTAGAGCGCGTCGATGATCGCCTCGTCGATGATCGCGTTGCACTTCATCTGGATCCTGGCGGGCTTACCGTCCCTGACCAGGCGTACCTGCTCGTCGATGCGCTTGATCAGGCCAGAGCGCAGGCCGGCGGGGGCGACCAGCAGCCGGTGATACTCGGTCCTGCGGCTGTACCCGGTGAGGTGGTTGAACAGGTCGGTGGCGTCTTCGCCGACCTGCGGATCGGCGGTGAGCAGGCCGTAGTCCTCGTAGAGCCTGGCGGTTTTGGGGTGGTAGTTGCCGGTGCCGATGTGGCAGAACCTGCGCAACGAGCCGTCGGCCTCCTCGCGAACGACAAGCACCATCTTGCAGTGGGTCTTGAGGCCCACGAACCCGTACACCACGTGGCAGCCCGCTTGCTCCAGCTTGCGTGCCCAGGCGATGTTCGCTTCCTCATCGCCCCTGGCCTTGATCTCGACGACGACCACGACCTGCTTGCCGGCCTCGGCGGCGTCGATGAGCGCGTCGACGATCTCCGAGTCGCCGCTGGTCCTGTACAGCGTGTGCTTGATCGCCAGGACGCGCGGATCGGCTGCCGCGGAGACCACGAGCCGCTGCACGCTCGCGGTGAACGAGTCGTACGGCAGGTGCACGAGCACGTCGTGCTCGGACAGCGTGGCGAAGACGCTTCGATCGGCGGGCAGCGCTCCCTCGGCGGGGACGAATACCGGGTACTTGAGCTTGCGCAGGTGGAGGTCGGCGATCGCGGACAGGCCGGACAGGTCGAGCGGGCCAGGGAGCTTGTACACCGCCCGGCGGTCGATGTCGAGCTCGGTGACGAGCTTCTCGAGCACGTCGGCCGAGATCGACTCCTCGACCTCGAGCCGCACGGCCGGCTCGAACCGGCGGCGCAGCAGCTCCCGCTCCAGCGACTGGAGCAGGTTCTCCGTCACGTCCTCGTCGATCTCCAGGTCTCTGATCCTCGTGACCCTGAAGGCGTGGTGCTCGATCACCTCGAGCCCCTCGAACAGCTGGTTCAGGTGCGCCGCGATCACGTCCTCCAGCGGCACGAACCTGTTCGGTGACACAGTCAGGAACCTGGGCAGCAGGGGGGGAACCTTGACCCTCGCGAACAGCGTGAGGCCCGACCGCGGGTCGGCCACCATCACGGCGAGGCTGAGCGACAGCCCGGAGATGAACGGGAACGGATGCGCGGGATCAACGGCCAGCGGGGTGAGCACCGGGTAGATCCGCTCCTTGAAAAGCTCCTGCATCTTGACCTGTTCCGGCGCGGTCAGTTCTTTCCAGCGCAGGATCTCGATGCCGGACTCGGCGAGCGCGGGACGCAGCTGGTCCGTGAAGCAGCTCGCGTGCCTGGCGGCCAGGTCGCGGGCCATGACCAGGGTGTTCTCCAGGATCTGGTCCGGCGCCTTGCCGCTCACGCTCTCCACGGGCAGGCCTGTCGCCATCCGGCGGATCCGCCCGGCCACCCTGACCATGAAGAACTCGTCGAGGGCGCTCGCGAAGATGGACTCGAACCTGACCCGCTCCAGCAGCGGAACGTTGGGATCCTCGGCCAGCTCGAGCACCCGCTGGGCGAACCGCAGCCAGCTCTCCTCCCTGTCCAGGTAGCGGTCGGCTGGCAGCTCAGGGAGCTCGCCAAGCACGCTGCTCCGGTCCTGTGGCGTGGGGACGTCCTTGCCCGCGCCAGCCAGGACAGCGGCCGCGGCCTCGTAGCTGTCCCGCCCGCCCGACTCGAGCAGGCCGCCGGCGTCGGAGCCCGCCGGAGCCCTGGGACTGGCGGACGCGGAGCCAGCGGTCGCGGAAGCGACGGGCTCGCTGCCGTTGCCGGCCACGGGAGTCACGTCTGCTGGCCGCCCGTCAGCGTCCCCGGCCACGATGTTCGGCTGTATCCCGTCTCCGCCTGACGGCGTGGCTCGCCCCGAATCCATGTTTCTATACTCCCCTAGCCGATACTGATCCAATACCCCCGGCAGCGGTCATCATGGAAACGGAGCCCCGATGCGCATCGGAACGTCCCTGGCCGAGCCGCAGACACCACAGGCGATCCGGCTGCTCCGCGACGAGCTGCTGCGAGCCGCCGACGACGGGTTCGCGTCGGCGTGGCTGGCCAACATCTTCGGGCTCGACGCGCTGACCGCCCTAGCCGTCGCCGGCCACGGCATCGGTGGCCTCGAGATCGGCACCGCGGTCGTGCCCAGCTACCCGCGCCATCCAGCCGTCCTCGCGCAGCAGGCGCTCACGGCGGCGCTCGCGCTCGACTCGCAGCTGGCGCTCGGCATCGGGCTGTCGCACAAGATCGTCATCGAGGACATGTACGGGTACAGCTTCGACGCGCCGGCCGTGCACATGCGCGAGTACCTGTCCGCACTGCTGCCGCTACTCGACGGCGAGCCCGTATCGTTCACGGGCAATACCCTGCGGGCCAGCATCGGGCTGTCCACGCCGCGAGCACGCCAGGTGCCCGTTCTGCTCGCGGCGATGGCGCCGCAGATGCTGCGGCTCGCCGGGCAGCGCACGGCAGGAACGATCCTGTGGATGACCGGCCCCGGGACGATCAGGGACTACGTGGCCCCGGCCATCAACGCGGCGGCGCAAGAGGCCGGCCGGCCGGCGCCGCGCATCGTGTGCATGCTGCCGGTGTGCGTCACCGACGACCCGGACGGCGCCCGCGCCAGGGCGGGCAGGGTCTTCGAGATCTACGGCCAGCTGCCCTCCTACCGGGCCATGCTGGACAAGGAAGGTGCCGCCGGACCGGCTGATGTGGCAATCGTGGGTAACGAGGACGCAGTCGCTGATCAGATCACGGCGCTCGCTGCCTGCGGCGTGACCGATTTCGCCGCCGGCGTGTACGCCAGGGGCGAGGAGCGCGGCAGGACCCGCGCTCTCCTCAAGAGCCTCGCCGCTGGCGGCTAGGACACCCCCTAAGCCTCATCGAGCCCGCACGCGGCGTGGATCTCGGCGCGGCTGGCGAGCTTGACCCTGGCGCCACGGCCGAGTTCCGCAGCGAGTTCCTTCTCTGCCGTCTCGATCTTCAGCCAGTCCGCATACCCGATCGGCGTGATGCCCCGCTCCGCGAGCAGGGCCGCGAGGCGCTCCGAGCACACCGGACCGGGGACGCCTGCGGCGTCACTGGCCGCAGCATCGGTCTGCGGCAGCCTGAGCAGCCCTGCCCTGGGCAGCGGCACGTCGTCAGGGCCCGGGCCGCCGGCGAGGTCGGCCAGCAGGCTCCGGACGGTCTGCGCGGCATCGGATTTGTTCGTGCCGATCACGCCCGTCGGCCCGCGCTTGAGCCACCCGGCGACGTACTCGCCTGGCAGCGGCTGGCCGTCGGGGCCGAGCACGCGGCCGTCCGCGTTCGGCACCGTGTGCGAGCGCTCGTCGAACGGCACACCAGGCAACGGCACGCTCTGGTACCCGACGCTGCGCAGCACCATCTGCACCGGAATCCGCTCATGCTGGCCGGTGCCGGTCATACGGCCCTCGGCGTCGAGCCTGGTCCGCTCGAGGCTCAGCGCCTCGACCCGCTCGGTTCCGTGGATCTCGGCCGGGCTCAGCCAGAAGCGCACGGTCAGCCGGCGGTCAGCTCCTGACGGCTGCCGTCCGGCCCAGTCGCTGATCACCGTGTAGTTGCCGCGTACGTGCCGGTCGCTGGTCGCCAGCCTGGAGCTCTCGCCGCTGGAATCGAACGCCTCGAGGTCTGCTTCGCCTTCGCCGACGACGACGTCAACGCCAGGGAGCTCGCCGAGCTCACGGAGCTCCTTGGTCGTGAACTTGGCCTGCGCCGGGCCGCGCCGGCCGATCATGTGCACCTCGCGGACCTTGCTCGCGCGCAGTGCGTCGAGCACCGGCTGGGACACGTCGGTCTCGCGGAGTTCCTCAGGGTCCCTGGCCAGGATCCGCGCCACGTCGACCGCGACGTTGCCGACGCCTATGACGGCCACCGACTCGGCGTCCAGCGTGAACCGGTCAGGATCCACGTCGGGGTGACCGCAGTACCAGTTGACGAAGTCCGTCGCCGCGTGGCTGCCGGGCAGGTCCTCGCCGGGGATGCCGAGCCGCCGGTCACGCATCGCGCCGGTCGCGTACACGACCGCGTCATAGCAGGCCAGCAGGTCTTCTCTAGACACGTCATCGCCTAGGTGCACGGCCCCGACGAACCTGACGCCCTCGTGCTCGAGCACGCCGCGCAGGTAGTCGGCGATCGACTTGATGGACTTGTGGTCGGGCGCGACGCCGTAGCGGACGAGCCCGTAAGGCGTCGGCAGCCGGTCAAGGACGTCGACCTGCACGGCGTTCGGCTGGCCGAGGGCGGCGCCCTGCTTGATCAGGGCCTCTGCGGTGTACAGGCCGGCGGGCCCCGAGCCGACGACCGCGACGGTGAGGGTCTTCATGGACGCGATTCTGCACCTTTCTGGATGGCTGGCGGGGTGGGTAGTCGATGACCCGAGGCGGGAAGCCGGCCCGAAGGGCCTGCCAGCCCCCAGTGTTCAGCTTACGCAGAATTCGTTGCCCTCCGGATCTGCCATCGTGACCCACCAGTGCGGTCCCTGCGAGGCCTTGTGCAGGTAGCTGGCGCCGCGCTCGGTGAGCGCGGCGACCTGGGCGTCGATGCTCTCCGCACCCACCCTGATGTCCAGGTGCCAGCGGTTCTTCACCGTCTTGGACTCGGGTACCAGCTGAAACAGGATCCGCGGCCGCGTCCCGCCGCCCGCCACCTCGTCGGGGTGCCTGATCGCCGCGCCTTCCCGCCAGACCAGGGCACCGTTGTGCGTCATCGTGTCGTCGTCTGTGGCGTAGCCTTCGGCGATCATCTTGCGGATGAACGCCTCGCTTGATGGCTCCACCACCCAGCCGAGGGTCTCCGCCCACCAGTCCGCGAGAACGTGCGGCTGGCTGGCGTCGACGGCGATCTGGAAGTCAAACGGCATCGCTGCCACGTCCTTTCGCTCGGTACAGGTCCCTGAGCAGGGTGATCTCCGCTCCGTGGTGAATAGCCTCGCGGTTGATGTGCAGCACGAGGTCGGCCAGCGGATACTCGGCGTACGGCCCCTCGGCCGGCCCGCACGGCCTGATCAGGCCGTCCGGGCCCAGGCCGCGCACGCCTTTGATCCACGTCGCGTACGCGTCATCGAGCTGGGCGAGCCCCTGCGACGCGGTGCCCGCGTAGTCGAACTCACGCAAGCTCGCCCGAGGGCCGCCGAAGTGCGAGGCACTCCGCGTCGCGAAGACGCCCACGATCACGTGCGCGAGCCGCCAGGCGATGGTCGTCACCGGCGGGGTCGCCGGCTCCGGATAGATGAACTCGAATAGGAACTCACCGGTCCCCACGGTGGTCGTGTCGGTCGGAGTGCCGCGCTTGCGCAGGCTCCAGCAGCCAGGCACCGGCTCCCAGAAGTACTCCTCGTCGGTCAGGCCGTCCAGCCGCGGGCGCAAATGGTTCTGCCAGTGCCAGTCGAGCTGCTCGGCCAGTTCCTTAGTCCAGTCGATGTCCATGCCAGCGAGGTTAGATGCAATTGCGGACAGTTACGGTCCTCAATGCGCGCGATACTAAGAATCATGCTGGAGACCTCCGCGAGGCTGCTGCGGCTACTCGGGCTGCTGCAGGTGCGCCCCGAATGGTCCGGTGCCGACCTTGCCGAGCGTCTCGGCGTCACGGCTCGGACGCTGCGCCGCGACGTGCAGCGGCTCCGCGACCTGGACTACCCCGTGCACTCAGTGCCCGGCGTGGCCGGCGGGTACCGGCTCGGACCCGGCCGGGCGCTGCCGCCGCTGCTGCTCGACGACGAGGAGGCCATCGCCGTGGTCGTAAGCCTGCGCAGCGCGGCGAGCCACACGGTCGCTGGCCTGTCCGAGGCTTCGGTCAGCGCGCTGGCCAAGCTCGACCAGGTGCTCCCCGCCAGGCTGCGGGAAAGGACAGCGGCGTTGCAGCAGGCCACCGTCGCGCTGACCGGACCAGGGCCGGTCGTGGATCCCGAGCAGCTCGCCGCGCTGGCCGCCGCTTGCCGGCACCATCAGCGCCTGCGGTTGCGTTATAAGAACCGGTCTGGATCTGACACCGACCGGGTCGTCGAGCCGCATCGGCTGGTGAGTACCGGCTACCGCTGGTATCTCATGGCCTACGACGTGGAGCGGGCCGACTGGCGCACGTTCCGCGTCGACAGGATCAGCGAGTCCGCGCAGGCAGGAGGCAGGTTCGTGGCGAGGGAGCCGCCTGACCCCGCCGCGTTCGTGGCCAGGGCGGTGACCTCCGCGCCCTACCGGTACCAGGCGCGGGTGCTGGTGCACGCTCCGGCGCAGGTGGTGGCCGAGGAGTTCTCGCGCACCTCTGGCGTGGTCACCGACGCGGGCGACGGCGGCTGCCTGCTGACGACCGGCTCTGACTCACTCGGCGCGCTGACCTTCCACCTGGCCGCGCTAGGCGCCGACTTCACCGTGCTCGAGCCGCGGGAGCTGACCGACTTCATCGCCGAGACGGCGCGGCTGCTCGCCAGCGTCGCCGGGCGATCCGGCGCTAGTCCTGGCGATCGGGCACCAGGTCGGCCGTGAGCTTCGCGACCGCTTCGGTGAT
>DASUHI010000036.1:0-10460 GCA_036273575.1 Streptosporangiaceae bacterium
TGCGGCCGATGCCGGGCACGCCGGTCAGGGCGGTCACGTCCGCGGTCGCGACCGCCCTGCGCAGGCCGTCGGGGCTGAACGTGGCCAGCATCGCCAGCGCGAGCCGCGGGCCGATGCCGCTCGCGGTCTGCAGCAACTCGAAGGTGTTCCGCTCGTCGTCGCTGGCGAAGCCGTACAGCGTCAGGGCGTCCTCGCGGACCACCAGCGACGTGCTGACCTTGGCCCGCTCCCCCGGCCTGAACCCTGCGAGCGTGCCTGGCGAGCACTGCACGAGCAGGCCGACGCCGCCGACGTCGATCACCGCCCCCTCGGGGGCAACCGCCGCCACCACGCCATCCAGATGCGCGATCAACCGATTCCTGCACCTCCTCCGGTCAGGGCGGCGCTGGCGGCAGCGCCGGCCTCGATCCTTGCTCGCGCGCCACCTCTCCACAGGTGGCAGATCGCCAGCGCCAGCGCGTCGGCGGCGTCCGCTGGCCGCGGCGGATCAGGCAGCCGCAGCAGCCTCGTCACCATGTGCGTGACCTGCGCCTTGTCCGCGCGGCCGTTGCCGGTCACGGCAGCTTTCACCTCGCTCGGCGTGTGCAGGGTGACGGGGAGCCCGCACCGGGCCGCGCACAGGATCGCGACGGCGCCGGCCTGGGCGGTCCCCATCACGGTCCGCACGTTGTGCTGGCTGAAGACGCGTTCGACGGCGACGGCGTCTGGCTGGTAGCGGCTCAGCCACTGCGTGATCTGCTCGTCAATCACCAGCAGCCTGCTGCCGATGCTGGCGCCAGGAGGAGTCGTGATGACCGACGTCGCCGCGAGCCTGAGCGGCACACCGGGCCCGCCGTCGACCACGCCCAGGCCGCATCTGGTCAGGCCGGGGTCAACCCCGAGCACCCGCATCCGGCCACCGCCTGCTCCCGTACCGACGTGCACTGGCGAACATGTGTTCGGCTGCGACATTACCGGCTTGCCCGCCGCCTGCCCGCCAACGCTTCCGGCGTGTCGCCAGCCGGTGCTAGCCCGGTCAGAAGTAGTCGAGCATGAACGACTGGCACCCGAAGACGGCATCGAGCGCCGCGTCGGTCTCCAGGTCCCCGCCGACCGCGAGCCCGGCGGCGCGCAGCGTCGTCATCGGGACGCCCGCGTAAAGCGCGGCGAAGCCGCGCGGCCCGAGCGCCACCGGCGCTGGCGAGGGCGAGGCGGCGGAGGGTCCTGTTGCGACCATGGAAAGCGATCCCCGGCCGGCGGACACGGTGAGCGTGTAGCGACCGGCGTTGCCCGGCAGGGTCGCGTCGGCGAGGTCCAGCACGGCGCTGGCGTCGGTGGCGGCGGGGAAGCCGCGCCCTGAGACAGCCGCAACCGGGTCGATGACGCGCAGCATCCAGTGCCGCAGCCGGGTCACGCCAACGTCCGGCTCCCTGGTCAGCCAGCTGACCGGGTCGTTCGGCCCGACGGTCGCGTGCACGACCTCGGTCACCGAGGCGTGCGAGGCCACGATGCCCCACAGCGCACGGGCTGTCCCCGCCGACCTGGCCTGCAGGGCCTCGATCATGATCGCCTTGCTCGTGTCGCCGTGCCAGCGGTAGGCGAGGAACCCGTCGTCCGCAAGGTACGCGAACAGCGCTGGGTCGGCGATCCAGCGCCGCACGCTCGCCTCGTCCCTGGTCACAGGGCCGCAGTCTCGGGCGGCGGCGTGGACGGCGCCGAGGACCGCGACGACCTGGCCAGCGTCATCGGGCACGGCGCGCCGGATCCCGGCGTCCGCAGGCGCCTCTCCCAGACCATCCCGCCCCGCGGGAACCTGCGGGTCGGGCGGGAGCAGTGAGCCCAGCGTCCTGCCTGGAACCTCGGCGCTGTAGTTGCCGCCCGCCAGTTCCCAGCCGAGCGACCGGTAGATGTGCGCCGTCGCCGGATAGAGCGTGGACAGCGCGTAGCCCTGCCCGGCCAGCGCGGTCAGCATGCCCGTCATCATCGCCTTGCCGACGCCGCGACCGCGAGCCTCGGGGGCGACCATGACCCCGCCGACGCCTGCCATCGGTACCGGCCTGCCGTGCCAGTACTGCAGCATGTCGTAGTACTTGGCCGAGCCGATCATCTCGCCGTCGCTCCAGGCGCCGAACTGCCTCCCGCTGCCGACGTGCGCCGCCAGCGCGGCCCGCGAGCGCGCGCGGGCATCGTCGCTCATCGGGCCGAACGAGCGGTGCCGCAGGTCGAGTTCCGCGTCGAGGTCGTCACCGGCCCGCATGGGCCGGATCGAGAGCGCGGAGCTGAGCGGCGCAGCCGGGCTCACCCGCTCAGCCAAGCTTTTCCATGATCTCGTCGGGCACCGCGTAGTTCGCGTAGACGTCCTGGACCTCGTCGGACTCCTCGAGCACGTCGATCAGGTGGAAGACCTTCCTCGCGGTCTGCTCGTCGAGCGGCACCTCGACCGAGGGCAGGAACGGGGTCTCGGCCGACTCGTAGTCGATGCCCGCCTGCTGCAGCGCGGTCCTGACCGGGACCAGGTCGGTCGCCTCGCTGACCACCTCGTAGGACTCGCCGATGTCATTGACATCTTCCGCACCCGCGTCGAGGACGGCCATGAGCACGTCGTCCTCGCCGAGCGAGTCCGTCTTCGGCACGATCACCACGCCCTTGCGGCTGAACAGGTACGACACGGAGCCCGCGTCGGCCATCGAGCCCCCGTTGCGGGTCAGCGCGACCCTGACCTCGGACGCGGCCCTGTTCCTGTTGTCGGTCAGGCACTCCACGAGCAGCGCGACCCCGCCGGGCGCGTAGCCCTCGTAGGTGACCGTCTCGTACGCGGCGCCGCCCGCCTCGAGACCGGCGCCGCGGCGCACGGCCCTGTCGATGTTGTCGTTCGGCACCGAGCTGCGCTTGGCCTTCTGCACGGCGTCGTAGAGCGTCGGGTTGGCGTTCACGTCCGGGCCACCGCTGCGCGCCGCCACCTCGACGTTCTTGATCAGCTTGGCGAACAGCTTGCCGCGCCTGGCGTCGACGACGGCCTTCTTGTGCTTGGTGGTAGCCCACTTGGAGTGGCCGCTCATGAGAGCTCCCTCACCATGTCAGTAAAGAATTTGTGCACGCGGTTGTCCTGGGTGAGCTCGGGGTGGAACGCCGTCGCGAGCGCGGGACCCTGGCGGACGGCGACGATCCTACCCGTGCGCGGTTCCGTGGCCAGAACCTCGACGCCTGGCCCCACATCTTCCACCCACGGCGCGCGGATGAAGACGGCGCGGAACGGCGGCCCGGCGGTTCCCGCGATGTCGAGGTCGCTCTCGAACGAGTCGGCCTGGCGGCCGAACGCGTTCCGCCGCACGGTCATGTCGATCGCGCCGAACGTATCCTGCTCGCTGGCTCGCTCCACCAGCCTGCTGGCCAGCATGATCATCCCGGCGCAGGACCCGAAGACCGGCATCCCGCTGACGATCCGTTCGCGGAGCGGCCGCACAAGGTCGAAGATGTCCGCAAGCTTCCAGATCGTGGTGGATTCGCCGCCGGGGATGATCAGGCCGTCCACGGCCGCGAGCTCACCAGGGCGGCGAACCGCGAGCGGCGTGCCGCCCGCGCCGGTGATCGCGCGCAGGTGCTCGGCGACGTCGCCCTGCAGCGCGAGCACGCCGACCGTCACCGTGGCAGGAGCCGCTGCGGGGGACGCCTCGTCGGGCCGCGCCGATGCCGTCGCCGCGTCGCTGGCAGGCACTCTTTACCCTCCCGTGATCAGAATCAGGCCAGTCCGAGCGTATCCGCGCGGCCCGGGTGTGCCATAGCGACGCCGTGGGTAGCGAACATGGATCAGCGTCGTGTCCTTCAGCAAGGGACGGTCAAGCCGCGGCCAGCTCCCCGGGCAGTGCCCGCCCGCGATCCTGTCCCCCACGCTACGCACGTCCAGGAAGCCCGACCCACCAGGAGGCGCCAGATGGGCCAGGTTTGGACGTTTGACGGCACCCCCGCGACCACGATGGGCGCGCCGAGCGGGCAGGTCACGCTGCTCGACGGCACCACGTTCTGCATCTGCGAGATGTCCGGCGACCTGCGGCAAGGCGGGGCGCAGGGCCTGTTCGTGCGCGATACCAGGCTCGTCAGCAGGCTCGAGCTCAGCATCAACGGGCACGTGCCTGAGCCGCTCGCGCCGCAGGCGCACGAGCCGTACACGCGGACGTTCCTGAGCCGGATGCCGCCGCTGCCCGGCCTCGCGGACAGCACGATGCTGGTAGCCAGAAAGCGGCTGCTGCACGACGGCATGAGCGATGAGATCACGCTGCGCAACATGAGCGCGGAGCCGATGCCCGTCACGGTGCGCGTCGGCATCGGCGGCGACTTCGCCGACGTCTTCGAGGTGAAGGAAGGCCGGGTGCAGGCCAGCCCGGCCGGCGAGGGCATCACCGTGGCCGTCACCGGCGACGCGATCCTGCTGAGCCGCGAGGTCGGCTCCAGTGTGCGGGGCGCCAGGATCTCCGGCGCGCGGCAGCCCGGCGCCGAGCTCGAGGTCTCGGCCAGCCAGCTCACCTGGCACGCGGTCGTGCCCGCGCACGGCGCCTGGAGCACCACGCTGCGGATCACGCCGTCCCTGAACGGCAGGGACCTCGTCGAATACCGCGCGCCCGCGGCAGGACCGGCGGAGCGGCTGGCGGACTGGCGCAGGCAGACTCCGCTGGTGCTGGCCTCTGACCAGCGGCTGGCGACCGTGTTCGCCGCGAGCACGGAGGACCTGGGCTCGCTGCGGATCTTCGACCCCGAGCACGCTGACCGTTTGGTGATCGCGGCCGGCGCGCCGTGGTTCATGACCCTCTTCGGCCGTGACTCGCTGCTGACGTCCTGGATGGTCCTGCCGCTCGACCCGTCGCTGGCGCTCGGCACGATGCGGACGCTGGCCAGCCTGCAGGGCACGAAGGTCACCCCGGCGACTGACGAGGAGCCGGGCAAGATCCTGCACGAGATGCGGTTCGGCATGCAGGCGTCGCTGTGGCTGGGCGGCAGCAGCGTGTACTACGGCACCGTGGACGCGACCCCGCTGTTCGTGATGCTGCTCGGCGAGCTGCGGCGGTGGGGCCTTGACCGCGAGATCGTGGACGAGCTGCTGCCGCACGCCGACCGCGCACTCGACTGGATCGTCAACTACGGCGACCGCGACGGCGACGGGTTCGTCGAGTACGGCCGCAGCACCGAGCTCGGGCTCGCCAACCAGGGCTGGAAGGACTCCTTCGACGGGATCACGTTCGCCGACGGCGCGCTGGCCGAGCCCCCGATCGCGCTGGCCGAGGTGCAGGGGTACGCGTACGCCGCGTTCCTCGCCAAGTCCCACTTCTGCACCGAGCGCGAGGACACCGCGGGCGCCGAACACTGGGCGCAGCGGGCCCAGGACCTGAAGGACCGCTTCAACCAGGCGTTCTGGATGCCAGAGAAGGGCTACTTCGCCCTCGGCCTGGACGGCCAGAAGCGCCAGATCGACTCGCTCGCCTCGAACATGGGCCACTGCCTGTGGACCGGCATCGTCGACGCGGGCAAGGCGCCCGCGGTCGCGAAGGCGCTGACCGGCCCCGAGATGTTCTCCGGGTACGGGATCAGGACGCTGGCCGGCTCCAGCGGCGCGTACAACCCGATGAGCTACCACAACGGCTCGATCTGGCCGCACGACAACGCGATCTGCGCCGCCGGCCTGATGCGCTACGGCTTCGTGACGGAGGCGCAGCAGGTGTTCACGGGCATCCTGGAGGCCGCTGAGGCGTTCGGCGGCAGGCTGCCCGAGCTGTTCTGCGGCTTCGACAGGGCCGAGTTCGCCGAGCCGGTCAGCTATCCGACCTCGTGCTCGCCGCAGGCCTGGGCGGCGGCAGCGCCGTTCCAGCTGCTGCGCACGCTGCTGCGGTTCGACCCGTCGGCGCCGGTCGGCAAGCTGTGGTGCGACCCGGCCATTCCGGCCAGGTTCCTGCCGCTGCGGATCGACTCGCTGCACGTCGCCGGCGCCACGGTGTCGGTCGACGTGCGGGAGGACGGCTGGTCCCTGGACGGCCTCGGCGAGGCGCTGACGCTGGTCAGGTCCGGCCGCGACCCAGGGACCGCGATCAGGAGCTAGTGATTCTGGCTCCCTGACCCAGTGCTTAACTAACACAGCGCTTAACCATCACAGCGCTTACCTAACACAGCTTGGCGTGCCAGGCCGTCGCGGAGGTGTCGGTCAGCGAGGCGACCTGGTCCACGACGACACGCAGCCGGGCCGCGTCCGAGCCCGCCGCCTCGTAGTCGGCGCGGAACACCGGTTCCAGTGATTCAGGCGCGCCGGCCGACAGCGCCGCCGCCAGCTCTGTTAGCACCTGCCGCTCCCTGGCCTGCGACGCGACGGCCCCGGTCCTGCCCATCACGTAGTAGGCGGTCACGCCCTTGAGCAGTGCGCACTCCAGCCGCTGCTGCCAGGGGACGGCAAGATCGGCGGCATAACGGGACGCAGGCGTGCCCCACGCTCGCTTGGTGGCTGCCAGCGCGGCGTCGCAGAACCGTCCGATCAGCTCGCTCGTCAGGTTCTTGACGGCCGCGATGGTCTGGGGTCCGCCGTCGAAGTGCCGCGGCCAGAAGTCCTGCGCGAGCAGGCCGTCGAAGACCTCGGCTAGCTCGGCGGTGCTGACCGCGCCGGACGGGCAGTACTCGGCCATGGTCAGCTCCGCGACCCGGCCGCGCTCGCCAGGCTCACGCAGCCTGTCCAGCCCGATCAGCCCGCTGTGCAGCCCGTCCTCGAGGTCGTGCACGGAGTACGCCACGTCGTCGGCCCAGTCCATGACCTGCGCCTCCAGGCACGGCCGCCGGTCGGGCGCGCCCTGTCTGATCCACGCGAAGACGTCGGCGTCCTCGTCATAGCACCCGTACTTGCCCTCGCTTGGAGGCTCGGGCTGCGACGCCAGCCAGGGGTACTTCAGGGTCGCATCGAGGGTCGCCCTGGTCAGGTTCAGGCCCGCGCCGGAGACCTTTGCCTCGAGCCTGGTGAGCAGCCGCAGGCTCTGCGCGTTCCCCTCGAACCCGCCGCACGGCGCGGCTACCTGCGCGAGCGCCGATTCCCCGTTGTGCCCGAACGGCGGGTGCCCCAGGTCGTGGGCCAGGCACGCGGCATCGACCAGGTCAGGGTCGCAGCCGAGGGACGCGCCGAGCTCCCTGCCGATCTGCGCGCACTCCAGCGAGTGCGTCAGCCTGGTGCGCGGGAAGTCGGCCTGCCCGACTTCGACCACCTGCGTTTTCGCCGCGAGCCTGCGTAGCGCGGAACTGTGCAGCACGCGCGCCCTGTCCCGCTGAAACGGGCTTCGCTCCTGACCGTGGGCACGCTTGACCGGCTCGGCGGCGAAGCGCGCCGTCGCGTGCCCGTCGTAGGTCACCTGCTGTCGCTGCCCCCCGCCTCCTCGAGCACCACCGCGCGCCCGGCCTCGAGCCTGGCGACCGGCACCCGGAACGGCGAGCAGGAGACGTAGTCGAGTCCGGCGCCGTGGAAGAAGCGGACAGACTCGGGGTCGCCGCCGTGCTCTCCGCAGACCCCGACCTTCAGGTCGGGCCTGGTGGCGCGGCCCTCGGCGGTGGCGATCTGCACGAGCCTGCCGATGCCCTCCGCGTCGAGCGTCTCGAACGGCGAGACACCGAAGATGCCCATCTCGATGTACCGGCCGAAGAACGCGCCCTCGACGTCGTCGCGCGAGAAGCCCCAGCCCATCTGCGTCAGGTCGTTGGTGCCGAACGAGAAGAACTCGGCCGCCTGCGCGATCTGCCCGGCCGTCAGCGCCGCCCTGGGCACCTCGATCATCGTGCCGATCAGGGTGTGGCCGCTGACCCCTGTCTCCGTCGCGACGTCGGCGAGTACCTTCTCTGCTTCCTCTCTGGCGGCTTCGAGCTCCTGCACGGCGGCCACGAGCGGGATCATGATCTCCGGATGCGGGTCGCCGCCCGCCTTGATCCTGTCGGCGGCGGCGTGGGCGATCGCCCGGACCTGCATCGCGTACAGGCCGGGGATGACCAGGCCCAGCCGGACGCCGCGCAGCCCGAGCATCGGGTTCTGCTCGTGCAGCCTGCGGACCTCCTCGAGCAGCTTCTTGTCCTTCTCTGTCGCCTTGTCGCCAGCGAGCGCGACCTTGACCGACAGCTCGGTCAGGTCGGGCAGGAACTCGTGCAGCGGCGGGTCCAGCAGCCTGATCGTCACCGGCAGCCCGTCCATCGCCTCGAGGATCTCCACGAAGTCGCCGCGCTGCAGCGGCTCGAGCTCGGCGAGCGCCGCCTTCCTGCCCGCGTCGTCCTCGGCGAGGATGAGCCGCTCGACGAGCTGGCGACGCTCGCCGAGGAACATGTGCTCGGTCCTGGTCAGGCCGATGCCTTCCGCGCCGAACCTTACGGCGCGCGCCGAGTCATCTCCGGTGTCGGAGTTCGCCCGGACGCCGAGCCTGCGCCGCTCGTCAGCGTGCGTCATGATCCGGTGCACGGCGCCGACCAGCTCGTCGCTCGAGGGGTCGAGGTTGCCCTCGAAGTACTCGACGACTGGCGATGCGACGACGGGCACCTCTCCGACGTAGACCGCGCCCGACGTGCCGTCGATCGAGATCACGTCGCCCTGGCGGACGACCAGCGTGCCGTCGCCTCCCTCGGTGCTGAACTGGCCCGCGTTGACGTCGACCTCGAGCTCGTCCGCCCCGCACACACACGTCTTGCCCATGCCGCGGGCCACGACGGCCGCGTGGCTGGTCTTGCCGCCCCGGCTGGTCAGGATGCCGCGCGCGGCGATCATCCCGTGCAGGTCGTCAGGGTTGGTCTCGCGGCGGACCAGGATCACGTCCTCGCCCCTGTCAGCCCACTCAACCGCGGTCGCCGAGTCGAAGACCGCCTTGCCGACCGCCGCGCCTGGCGACGCGCTGATCGCCTTCGTGATCAGCGTGGCATCCTTCGTGTCGCCGAACCTCGGGAACATCAGCTGGGCGAGCTGGGCGCCCTCGACCCTGCGCAGCGCCTCGTCGATGTCGATCAGGCCCTGGTCGACCAGCTGGAGCGCGATCCTGAACGCCGCTCCCGCGGTCCGCTTGCCGACCCTGGTCTGCAGCATCCACAGCTTGCCGCGCTCGATCGTGAACTCGATGTCGCACAGGTCCTTGTAGTGGTTCTCCAGCGTCTGCATGATCTGCATGAGCTCGCCGTAGGACTTCTGGTCGATCTTCTCGAGGTCCTGCAGCGGGATGGTGTTCCTGATCCCGGCCACGACGTCCTCGCCCTGGGCGTTCTGCAGGTAGTCCCCGTACACGCCCTGCTGGCCGCTGCCTGGGTCGCGGGTGAAGGCGACGCCGGTTCCTGAGTCCTGGCCGAGATTCCCGAACACCATCGCGACGACGTTGACTGCGGTGCCGAGGTCCGAGGGGATCCGCTCCTGGCGCCGGTACAGGATCGCCCGGTCCGCGTTCCAGGAGTTGAAGACCGCGTTCGTAGCCATGTCCATCTGCTGGCGCGGGTCCTGCGGGAAGTCGCTGCCGGTCTGGGCCTTGACGATCTTCTTGTACTCCTCGACCAGCGCTTTCATGTCGTCGGCGTCCAGGTCCAGGTCATTCCTCGTGCCCTTGGCCTTCTTGGCCTCGTCGATCGCGCGCTCGAACTCGTGCCCGTCGATGTCGAGCACGGTCCTGCCGAACATCTGGATCAGGCGCCGGTAGGAGTCCCACGCGAACCGCTCGTTGCCCGCCTGCTTGGCGAGGCCCTGCACGGAGGCGTCAGACAGGCCGATGTTCAGCACCGTCTCCATCATCCCCGGCATGGAGAACTTGGCGCCCGACCTGACGCTGACCAGCAGCGGGTCATCCTTGTCGCCCAGGGTCCTGCCCATCGCCTGCTCGAGCCGCTCCAGGTGCTCGGTGACCTCGGCACCGAGGCCCGCGGGGACGCTGCCCTCGGTGAGGAAGTGCCGGCACGCGTCGGTGCTGATGATGAAGCCGGGCGGGACGGGCAGGCCAAGGTTGCTCATCTCGGCGAGGTTGGCTCCCTTGCCGCCGAGGAGGTCCTTCATGTCCTTGTTGCCCTCGATGAAGTCATAGACAAGCTTCGGCACTGCACGCTCTCCTTGCGGTGCCGCGGGCCCGGCTGCGCTGCGATAGCCGGGCGCCCAGCGGCTCAGTGATCACGGCCTTCTCGGCCCTCGTGCACGACTCTACCGAGCCAGGCGCGGTTCGCGCCGCGCGCAGGCCGTTCTGCTGGCCGATACCCTGAGCCCTGTGATGAGGCCGTTGCTCGTCGGGCTGCTGCATCCCGGTGAGATGGGCGCGGCGGTCGGGCGCTGCCTGGCCAGCGCTGGCCATCGCGTGCTGTGGGCCTCCGCCGGCCGGAGCGCGCAGACGGCGGCGCGGGCGACAGCGGCCGGGCTGCAGGACGCTGGCCAAGCCAGCGCGCTGACCGCGCAGGCGGACGTCATCCTGTCGGTCTGCCCGCCGCACTGCGCGGTCGAGGTCGCCCGCTCGGTGGCCGGCTTC
>DASUHI010000037.1:0-2248 GCA_036273575.1 Streptosporangiaceae bacterium
ATCGGCTCGACGATCAGGGCGGCAACGTCGCCCTTGCGCAGCTCGGCCTCGAGAGCATCGAGGTCGCCGAACGGGATGCAGGAGTCAGGGAGCAGCGGGTCGAAGCCGCGCCTGAACTCGTCGGCGCCGTTGACCGACAGCGAGCCTGTCGTGAGGCCGTGGAATGCGTGGTCGCAGTACAGGACCCGCGGCCTGCCCGTCGCGTACCTGGCGAACTTGAGCGCGGCCTCCACCGCCTCCGTGCCACTGTTGCAGAAATAGACCCGGTCAAGGCCAGGCGCCTTGGCCAGCAGGCGCTCGGCGAGCAGCCCAGGCAGCAGCGCGCAGTCGAACTGGACCATGCTCGCCAGCTCGGCGTCGAGGACGTCGTGCAGTGCCTTCCTGACAACCGGGTGGTTGTGGCCGACCCCGAAGACGCCGAACCCGGACAGGAAGTCGGCGTAGCGCACGCCGTCGCCGTCGAAGAGGTAGCCGCCCTCGGCGCGCTCGTAGACCTTGTCGAACCCGATCGCGTGCAGCATGCGAGGCCGCTGCGGGTTGAGGTAGCGGGCATGCAGCTCGTAACCCTGGCCGCTGCGCTCGGCGAGCAGGCCAGGCAGGTCGAATCCCATGACCTAATTTTGCATGCCCGCGGGAGTCGTTTGGCCACCGAAACGCCGCAAACGAGGCGGGGGCGTGCGTGCGCCACCCAACTAGGTGATCGCCGCGGCGGGCAATCGGGAGAACTCCCTATGGCCCGCCGGCCACGAAAGACGCGACGATCGTTGCCGGCAGAACCGGCCCGGGGGGACAGGTTTGGCAGTGCAGTTCTGCCAGTGCAGTTCTGGCAGTGCAAGTTCTGGGTGGGGCATGGTAGCGGGCACGCCCGCTATCCGGAGGAGGTGGCGCCGAGTCAGGTGAAACCAGGCCGTGCTCAAGCGCGAAAAGCGTCGCGCCGGCCCTGGTTGACACTCCGACCTTGCTATACACGCTCTGGATATGGTGATCGCACGTCTTCGGCGAGATGCCGAGCTGCCTGGCGACCTGCTTGGTGGCCAGGCCGCGCGCGACGAGCCCGAGCACGTCACATTCCCGCTCGGAGAGCCCCGCCGGTCGAGGCACGGGTTCGCGCGGCTGGCCGGCCGCGACGAGGACGGCGTTGACCGCGTCTGGCGCGAGCCGGCCGTCCGCCGCTTCCTTGCGCAGTTCGTCAGTGGCGGCCGTCGCCGACAGCCGCGGACGGCAGGCACGCGGCTCTCGCATCGCCTGGTAGCAGTCGGCGGCGACGAGCAGCCAGGCGGCTGGCGCCAGGTCTCCTGCCCTGCTGCCCCGGTGATAGCCGGACCCGTCGTAGCGCTCGCCGTGCGCGCCGGCGAGCCGCGCGAGCGGCCGCAGGCCGTCGGACGCGTCGAGCACCCGCTCCGAGTGGTAAGCGTGCAGCCTGACCTGCTCGCGCTGATGTCTGGTCAGGGGGTCAGGGCTGGCCCACACGTGCACGGGCACGGCGACCCTGCCGATGTCGTGCACGAGCGCGGCCTGCCGCAACCGCATGATGTCAGGTGCTGGCAGGCCGGCCACGGCACCTGAACTGGCCGCGAGGTGAGCGACGCCGCGCGAGTGGCCGATCGTCCACATGCTCTTCAGGTCTGCGAAGTCCGCGACCGCGGACAGGCACGCGTCGAGCCTGGTCTGCGTGACGACCGGCTGCGGCCCCGGCTCTGCCCGCAGCGCCAGGTCCCAGATCGAGGGCGCGTCCAGGCCCGCGTAGAGTTCCTCGCCGAGCCCTGTCGCCACGGCCACGGCTTCTGGGTCGAGCCCCGAGCCCGCCCGCTCGCTCAGCACGTGGCTGGCCACTCGGGGGCCGCCGTGCCGCCAGACCATGTCAGCGTCCTGCGCGACCTGCATCAGCCGCACCGCGAGCGGGATCTGGCTGCCGCGCAGGTCGCCGGGCATGCCCTTGCCGTCCCAGCGTTCGTACAGGTGGCGCAGCGCGGTCTGGATCTCGGGCGAGAAGCCCATCCGCGCGCCAAGCACCTGCGCGACGTCGCAGTGGCTGGCTGCCCACCTGCGGAACTCGGCCACGCCGCCGAAGGCTGACCTGGCCATCTGGGCAGCCCTGGTCATCGGCGCGCTCTCCGCGTGCGCGACCCGCATGGCCATCGCGACGAGCTCGCGCCTGCTGCCCATCATTGCCGCGAGCATCTGGGGGCGTGCCAGCATCTCGTCGCCGAAGAACTGCGCGTCGATCTCGCTCTCCGCGGTGCACCCC
>DASUHI010000038.1:0-14225 GCA_036273575.1 Streptosporangiaceae bacterium
GGTGATGCCCGCGCCCCAGGCGATCGCGACGATCACGCTGTGCCCGGCTGGATGGCCGAACAGCAGGTCGCGCGTCGCGTTGATGACGGGAGTGAACGGCTGGTACTCCGCGAACCAGCGCAGCCCGGCGGGCATCGACGCGGTCGGCACGAAGCCGCTACCGAGGAACGGCAAGATCAGCAGCGGCATAGGCACGTTGCTGGCGCCCTCCGCGGTCTTGGAGATCAGGCCGAGCGCCACGGCCAGCCATGTGATGCCGACGATGAACAGGGCGAGCACGCCGATCGCTGCGAACCACCCGGCCGCGCCCGCGGTGGGCCTGAACCCGGCGAGGTAGGCCACGCCGATCACGACCCCGACGCTGAGCAGCGCCTGGATGACGGCGCCGGTCACATGCCCGGTCAGCACCGAAGCCCGCGAAATGGCCATCGTGCGGAAACGGGCGACGATCCCTTCTGTCATGTCCATGGCGACCGAGACGGCGGTGCTCGTCGCGCCTCCAGCCACCGTGATCAGCAGGATGCCCGGCGTCACGAAGTTCACGTAGACGGCGCGGCCGGCCGCGGCCCCGCCTAGTCCCGCACCCATGGTGCCGCCGAAGACGTAGACGAACAGCAGCAGGAAGATCACCGGCATCGCGATGATCATCAGGGTCATCGATGGGTAGCGCTGCATGTGCCGCAGTTCCCTGCGCAGCATGGTCGCAGAGTCGCGGACAGCATAGGAAAGGCTCATCGGGCCGGCTCCACTTCTCTAGATAGCACGGCCTTTGATGGCTGAGCGCGGTTTCCGGTCAGGGTGAGGAAGACGTCGTCCAGGTCGGGCGTGTGCACCGACATCTCGGCGATCTCGATGGAGCGGCCGTCCAGGCTGGCGAGCAGGGACCGGATCGAACCGACGGTTCCGTCGCTGGGAACCTGCAGCGTGAGGGCCTTCTCATCGTGCGATGCACCGCCCAGGACCGCGCACGCCGCCGCCAGCCCCTCCGGGTCAGAGAACCTCAGCTCGACGTGGCCGCCAGGGATAAGGCGCTTCAGCTCCTCAGACGTGCCCTCGGCGATCAGCACCCCGTGGTCAAGCAGCGCGATGCGGCCGGCGAGTTCGTCGGCCTCCTGGAGATACTGCGTGGTGAGGAAGATCGTGACGCCGCGGCCGACTAGGTCGCGGACGACCTGCCACATCGACTTCCTGCTGCGCGGGTCAAGGCCGGTCGTCGGCTCGTCGAGGAAGATGATGCGGGGGTCACCTACGAGCGTCATGGCCAGGTCCAGACGGCGAAGCATGCCGCCCGAGTACGTGGCGGCCATCTTCCTCGCCGCGTCCGTGAGATCGAACAACTCGAGCAACTCAGCGGCGCGCCGCTGGCCCTCCGCCCGGCTCAGGTGCCGCAGGTCGGCCATGAGCAGCAAGTTCTCCTCGCCGGTCAGCAGCTTGTCCACGGCCGAGTACTGGCCGGTGACCCCGATCGCGGCCCTGACCGCGTCGGCGTCGCGCACCAGGTCGTGACCTCCCACCCGCACGTCGCCCCCATCGGCGGGGATGAGCGTGGAAAGGATCCGGACGATTGTCGTCTTGCCAGCGCCGTTGGGGCCGAGCAGCGCGAAGACCATGCCCTTCGCGACGCACAGGTCGATGCCGTCCAGCACGGTCTGATTGCCGTAGGACTTCCGCAAGCCCGCGGCCACGATAGCGGGCTCGGACAGATTGCTGGTCATGTTCCTTCCTTCGCAACTAGGCATGGCACGACGTTCATCACATCGGAAAGCTACGTTGCGTTTATAAATCTGTCAACACAAGGCTTTCATATACGTTGGGTCAGATGCCTTTGCGTTGCGTTAATCGTGTGACTAAACGCAATGCTGTGCGTTCAGACGTTGCAATGAAGTGGCCCGGTGCGTACAGTCGGGTGTCAGAGACGAGGCGGCAGATGGGAGCGGGCATGCCAGGAGGCCGGCTGACGTACCAGGACCGCGAGACGATCGCGGGGGGACTCGCCGAAGGGCTCTCGCACGCCGAGATCGCGAGGCGACTGTCAAGGCCGACGTCAACCGTCAGTCGCGAAGTCCAACGCAACGGCGGTCAGGCTGGCTATCGCGCCGAGCGGGCCCAGCACGCGACCCGGCAGCGGGCACAGCGCCGCCGGGCAGCCTGGACCACGAGCGAGCCAGCGGCGGCGCCGGCCATCGCGGGCGCCGCCGGACGGGACCCGGAAGCGGTGCGGAAGTACCACGACTGGCTGACGACGGTCCTGGTCGAGATGGGCCTGACGCGGATGACCGCCAGCGTGCTCACAGCCATCGCGATCACCGACTCTGGCTGCCTCAGCGCTGCCGAGCTGGTCCAGCGGCTGAAGGTCAGCCCAGCGTCGATCTCCAAGGCCGTCAGCTTCCTCGAGGACCAGGGGCTGCTCAGGCGCGAGCGAAGCGCGCGGCGTGAGCTCTACATCTTCGACGACGACGCCTGGCTGCGCGCGTGGATGGTCAGCGCCAGGACGAACGCGATGCTGGCCGGTGCCGCCCTGCAGGGCGCCGACATCCTCGGTACGTCGACGCCCGCCGGAGCCAGGATGGCTCAGATGGGCCAGTTCCTTAAGCTCGTCGGCGACGACATGATCGGCGCGGCCGAGCACTGGTGGCGTGTCGTGACCGTCGGAGACGGCGACGGCGCGCTCGCCGACGGCATGCGGCGCAGGGACTGGCGGGACGGTCGCTAGCGCTGTCCTAGCCGCGATGGGAGGACTCGGCCATCAGGTCGCGCAGCCATTGCTCGCTGGCGCTGGCTATCCTGGCCGGAATGCCGAGCTCGGTGAGCAGGTCGGCAGCCGCTGCCATCTCGTCGGCACGCCGGCGCGCGTGCCGGATGCTGCCCCGCTCGAGCCGGTCAAGCGTGCTCGCCGACGCCTCGGTCAGCTCGGCCGCGATGACCGCCCTGAGCCAGTCCTCGCAGCCGGCGGCCGCCGCGGCCCTCAGAGCCTCGGTGACCGCGGCGGCAAGGCCCTTGTAGTAGACGCTCCGCACGAGCTTGCGCGCGGCCGCGGTACCAGGCGGGCCCGGCAGCACGTCCACGGTCGCGCCGAGCGGCCCGAGCGCCTGCGCGAACTGGCCGGCGGCCTGTCCGCAGGCCAGCATCGGCGTGCTGAGCCCGCGGCCGGGGACCGGAGCCATGAGCGCGACATCGGCGAACGCGGTACCCGCGGCCTCAGACAGCCCGGCCAGGCGCTGCTTGAGGCCGGCAGACGCGGTGTTCAGGTCGGCGTAGATGGCGCCGGGTCCGACGCCGGGCAGCGCCGCACGCAGCGCGTCTTCGGCCTCGTGCGCGCAGGTCAGTGCCAGCACGACGGCCGCGCCGTGGCAGGCGTGGGCGTCGCCTTCGCACTGCTCGACGCCCTGGCCGGCCAGGACCGCTGGATCGAAGCCGCGCACCACGGCGCCAGCGGCGGCCAGGTCTGCCGCTATCGCCGAGCCAGCCTCGCCGAGCCCGAGGACCGCGATGACCGGCGATCCCGCGGCCTGCCGGGCGCTCACGGCACCGGGGGAGTGCCGTGGGTGTGGAATGAGCCGATCGTGGCCAGCCCCCAGGCCTGGCCCTTGGCCCGTTCCTGCTCTGACCAGCTGATGGTCTGCCAGTCCGGAGCGAAGATCAGCCTGGCGCACGGGTTGCAGAGCTCGATCCTGTTGCCGCCCGGCTCGTAGACGTACAGGAAGAAGGTCTGCTGGATCGCGTGCTTGTGCGGTCCGGTCTCGATGAAGACGCCCTTGTCCAGGCAGATGTCGGCCGCCCGCAGGATGTCCTCCCTCGTGTCCGTCGCGAAGGCGAGGTGGTGCAGCCGTCCGGCCGTGCCCGTCCAGTCGTTCGTGTAGACCAGGTCGTAGGACTTCTGGGCAAAGTGCAGCCACTGCGCCGAGATCGTGCCGTCGTCCAGGACGATCTGCTCGGTCGCCCGCGCGCCGAGCGCGTCGCAGACGAACCGGCCATTCGGCTCGGTCTCGGCGGCCAGGAAGTTCACGTGATCGAGCCGCCGCACGCTGACGCCGCGGCCCGGGTAGGCCTGAGCCTGGTTCTTCAGCGCCGGCTTCAGCTCGCCAGCGGGCTGGTACCGCTCGGTCTCGAAGTACAGTTCGAGCTCATGGCCGTCAGGGTCGCGGAACAGATAGGTCGGACCGATGCCCGTGTCGCCGTCGCGCCAGCCAATGCCGAGGCCCGCCGCCTCGATGGCGGCCACTCGCCGCCGCAGCGCATCCTCGCTGGCCGCGCGCAGACCGGTGCGCCGGATGCCTGACGTATCAGACGCGGTCAGCTTCAGGCTGTGGTGCTCATAGTCATCCCAGGTCCGAAGGTAGACAGAGGCGCCGGACGAACCGTTCTCCGTCAGCCCGAGCACCTCGGTGAAGAACCACAGGCTGCGCTCGGGTTCCGGGGTCAGCAGCTCGGCGTGGCCGAGATGGGCAACCTCGTGCAGCAGGGGCATCGCTGACGTCCTATCGGGCTGGGAAGACGGTCCCGTCGAAGAGCTTGCGCGCGGTCCTGACCACTCCGGCGCTGCGCACCTGCGGCGGGTTCGCTGTGACGTCGACGTCCACGTCCACCTCGAGGTGCCCCGCGGGGTGCTCGATGTCGAACCGGTGACCTGATTCGGGCAGCGCGGCGAGGCCGGCGCCGACGCCGCCGGGCATGAGCAGCCCCGTGGCCACGCTCACCGCGCCAAGCACGCCGATGGACTGGTGCGGGCGTGCGGGAGTGAATGTCCTCGTGCAGATCGTCCCGCCGTCTCGCGGAGCGCTGATCAGAGTCGTCTTCGGCACCGTCAGCCCGGCGACATCGCCGAGGCCCATCAGCTTGCCCGCGGCCAGCCGCAGCGCCTGCACCCGGTCCGCCAGCCCGGCGTCGGCGGCCAGGTCCTCTGGCGGCTCGTGACCGGTGACGCCGAGGTCGGCGGCTCGCGCGACGACGACGGGCATGCCGTTGTCGACGCAGGTCACCTCGATGCCCTCGACGATGTCGAGGACGTGACCGGTAGGCAGCAGGCTGCCGGTCGCCGAACCCGCGGTGTTGGCGAAGCGCAGCAGCACCGGAGCGGCGGTGCCTGGCACGCCTGCGATCGCGGTGTCGCCCGCGTAGTCAGGCTCCCCGCCGGGAGTCGCGAACGTCGCCGTCACCACGCTGCCAGAGTTGACCATGTGAATCCGCGTCGTTGTCGACGCGGTTCCGGCGCGGACCAGGCCGCGCTCGGCCGCGAACGGGCCCACCCCGGCGAGGATGTTGCCACAATTCTGCTGGTCGCTGACGGTCGGCTCGTCGACCCCGAGCTGGAGGAACAGATAGTCCACGTCAGCGTCGTCGCGAAGGGACGGGGACACCACGGCGACCTTGGCAGCGAGCGGGTGCGCGCCGCCGACGCCGTCGATCTGCAACCGGTGCCCGCTGCCCATGATCGCCAGCAGCATCGCGTCTCGCTCGGCCCGTTCCGCTGGCAGGTCGCTGGCGAGGAAGTACAGCCCCTTGGACGTGCCGCCGCGCATCAGCATGCAGCGAACCCCCGTCACGGACCCGCCTCGCAGGAGCCGTGGTCCAGGTACTCGACGCCCTGTGCGGCGAGGATCGCGCGCAGTCCGTAGATGTCGAGGCCAAGCTCGCCGCGGCGCAGTGCGTCGCGGGTCTGGTTCTCCTTCTCCGCACGCGACCGCGCCGCTGCGAGGGTCGCCGTGACGGCTGCCCGCGGAACGACCGTGACGCCGTCGTCGTCGGCGACGATCGCGTCGCCCGGGCAGATCCTCTGCCCGGCGATGCTGACCGCGATGTTCACGGCCCCTGCGGTGGCCTTGACGGTGCCCTGCGCGGAGACGGCGGCGGCGAACACGGGGAAGTCCATCTCGTGCAGGTCGGCCACGTCCCGCACGCCGCCGGTCGTGACCAGGCCGCGCACGCCGCGGCGCCGCAGCGACGTCGCGAGCAGCTCCCCGAAGTAGCCGTCGGTGCTCGGCGAGGTGGTGGTCACGACCAGGATGTCGCCCTCGCGGCACTGCTCCGTGGCCGCGTGCACCATCAAGTTGTCTCCCGGCCAGCACAGTGCCGTGACCGCGGTGCCGCCGGTGCGCGTGCCGAGGTGGACGGGCCTGATGCCTGGCCCGAGATAGCCGGTGCGCCCGGCCGCCTCGTGCACGGTGGCCACTCCGAACGACGCGAGCTCGGTCACCGCGGCCAAGTCGGCGCGCGGGCAGCCGGTAATTACCACGTTCCTCATCGCAAGACGTCCGTGACCTGCGGATAGACGCGCATGTAGGCCTCTGCCATGGTGTCGTGAGCCAGGCCGAGGTTGGGACCGGCGTTCCTTCGCAGCTGCACGCCCCGCCGCCTGGCCAGGTCGGTGTAGTAGTCCCACATATGCTGCTGGGCCATCAGGCACTCCATCGCCCGGCGCTTGATCGCGAAGACCTCGGTGATGTCGAGCAGGACATCTGGCCGGAAGTCGCACTGTTCTGGCTGGTGCGGCTCGAACAAGAACACCGGTGGAGCGCCGAGGGGGCCCCCTGGCGCGTCGTAGCCAGCGGCCTGTGCGAGCACCCTGGCCTGCAGTGCCATCCTGGCCGCAGCGGGGTGATCTGGGTTGTAGGGGTCCGCCAGCGGATGCGTCAGCACCACCTCAGGCTCGACTCGGCGAAAGCAGCGCACGATCTGATCCACGAGCTCGGGCGACTCGCGCAGCGGATAGTCTCCTGCGTCGAGGAACTCGATGCCCGCGCCGAGTACCTCGGCGGCCGTAGCCGCCTCGGCCCGCCTGAGCTCCTTGATCTCGCCGAGCCGCATCCCGTCTCGCCACGCCCGCGCCGACTCGCCGCGTTCACCGAAGGTGAGGCAGAGCACGGTCACGGCCGCGCCGCGGGACGCGGCCAGCGCCATCGCCCCGGCGGCCCGCCACACGAAGTCCCCGGCGTGCGCGCTGACGACCAGGACAGGACCTTCGCGCCCGGCTACCACGAATCCCAGACTTCCTGGGCGGTCTCGGTGATCAGCGCGAGCTTGGCCCACTGCTGTTCCTGGGTGAGGTCGTTGCCCTCCTTCGTGGAGGAGAACCCGCACTGCGGGGACAAGCACAGCTGATCACCGTCGATGTACCTGGCGGCCGCCTCGATCCGCCGCTTGAGGTCATCCTTGCTCTCCAGCTCGCCGCGCTTGGTCGTGACCAGCCCTAGCACGACGCGCTTGCCCTTGGGGACGAACCGCAGCGGCTCGAAGCCGCCTGACCGCTCGTCGTCCCACTCGCAGAAGAAGCCGTCGACGTCGAGCGTGCTGAACAGCGCCTCCGCGACGAAGTCATAGCTGCCCTCGGCGGCCCACATGGATTGGTTGTTGCCGCGGCACATGTGCGTGGTGACAGCGAGGTCGGCAGGCCGGCCGGCCAGGACCTTGTTGATGTTCGCGATGTAGTGCTCGTGCTGGTGCTCGGGATCGCCGCCGATCTCGGCGACGTGCCGCCGCTGTGCCGGGTCGTTCATGTACGCCAGGCTCGTGTCGTCGAACTGCAGGTACCGGCAGCCCAGGTCGTACAGCCGCCTGCACTCCTCGGCGTACGCGGCGACCAGATCGGTCCAGAACTGGCTCAGGTCAGGGTAGACCGACTCGTCGATCGCCGACCGCCCGCCGCGGTAGTGCACCATGCTCAGCGACGGGATCGTGAGCTTGGGTACGGCCGTGGTGACCGTCGATGCCAGGAAGCTGAAGTCGTCGCCGAAGATCGTGCTGGGCAGCGTGACGGGCGCGACGATATGTGCGGACGGCGGAGCCCATTCATAGCTCTTCTGGTCGTTCCTGAACAGCACTCTGATGGTGTCGTCCTGTACCTTCCGCACGCCGCCGAGCTGGTAGATGAAGTCCATGTGCCACGACTCGCGGCGGAACTCCCCGTCGGTCGCCGACAGCAGCCCGACATCGTTCTGACGGCGCACGACGTCGCGGATCGCGGTGTCTTCTATGGTCCTGAGCTGCCCGGCGTCGATGCGCCCCGCGGCGAATTCGTCTCGCGCGCGCAGCAGACCGGGCGGGCGCAGCAGACTGCCGACGTGGTCGGCGCGAAACGGCGGCCGCATTCCGCCGATTGTAGAGGGCAGCGCGAACGGGCGGAATGTCGCGGCTGGCGCTCAGGGTGAAGCCGGCGACCGCGCCGCGAAGGCCACGAGCTCGCGCCTGCCCGTCAGGCCGGTCTTGGCAATGATGCTCGTGACGTGGGATTCGACTGTCTTCGGGGAGATGGACAAGCGCGCGGCGATCTCGGCGTTGGAACAGCCCTGCCCGATGAGCGTGAACACGTCGAGCTCGCGGCTCGTGATGCCCAGCCCGCGCAGCTGCCCGGGCATGGCGGCGCCGGCCCTGCGCTGCTTCGGCACCCGCTCACCTGCCTGGCGGAGCAGCCCCCGGCACGCGGAGGCGACCAGCGCGAACCCGGCCTCGTCCAGCCCCGCGGCTGCCTCGCGCAGCCAGGTCACCGGCTCGCCCCAGCCGTCGCGCAGCGCGGCCGTCGCCACCAGCCGGTGCAGTATGTGGTTCCACCACGGCGCGCAGCCCGCGTAGTACCGCCGCCCGCGCTCGGCAAGGTCCCCGGCCCGCTGCGCGTCGCCGCGGCGCCCGGCGAGCACGGCCTCGGCGTAGGCCAGGCAGCCGCGATTCCAGCAGGCGACCTCCGCGCCGGCGGCCACGGCCTCCTCGAGAGCCGCGGCGCCGTCGTTGTAGGCGGCGGCCTCGAGCAGCGTCCAGTATCCCCATGCCATGGCCGGGGCGGTGAGCGGCTCATTCCTGCCGTGCCTGATGCCCATCCGGGACTGCTGAAGAGCGCCGGCGAGGTCATTGCTGACGATCGCCGCAGTAACCCGAGCCTCGCCCCAGACGGTGATCAGAACGGACGGATCGTCGGGAGCGAGGTGCTCGGCTTGCCTGGCCAGCGACTCGGCGTGTGCGCGGTCGCCGCTGACGGCGACGATGCACGCCTGCGACGCGATCGCCGCCGCCTCGACCCGCCGTAGCTGCAGCCGCCTTGCTGCCTCCTGGCTGCGCCGCGCGGCCGCGAGCGCGCGCTGCAGGTCCGTGCCCAGGCTCCAGGCGTTGGCCAGCTGCAGGTCGAGCACCGCGGCGGTGGAGACCGCGCCCGACTCGATCGCCAGCCGCCTGGCCTCTTCCAGCCTGTGCGCCTCGGCCTGCTCCAGCATCTCGATCGTGCCGAGCTCGTGCATGGCCCGGATCCGCCGCACGGGCAGGCCGCTGCTGGTCGAGATCTGAAGGGCGCGCTCGAACGCCTTGCTGGCCTCGCCCGTATCCCTGATCCGCTCCCGGCGGCCGATCACCTCGAGCGCCTCGCACGCGGCGTCAGCGGCGCTCGCTGACGGCATCGCGGCCCCAGCGCTCGCCAGCGCCGAGCGGGCCAGCTCGAGCGCGCGATCTGGATCGCCCGTGTCCATCGCGCAGCGCGCCGCCACGGCGTCCGCCCAGCCGCCAAGCGAGGGATCTGGCGAGCTGTCCGCGAGCGCCCTGGCGGCCGCCACCTGATCAGCGGCTGTCTTGGCGAGATCACACTCTGACAGGGAGCGCGCGACCCGCAGGTGGATGACCGCCTTGCGGGCATTGTCCGTCTCTACCGCGTCCAGCTCTGCCAGCAGCCGCTCGGCCGTCCGCACCAGCCGATCGCAGTCGCCGGTCAGCGTGTAGACGCTGGCCAGCGTGTCATCGATGTCTGCCAGCATCTGCACGGGCTCGGGTGTCACCGGCGCGAGCACGTCCCTGGCCCGGTCGAGCGACGCGGCGGCGCTGGTCAGCGCGCCACGCTCCAGCGCGCGCTGGCCGGCCTCACGCAGCAGGGCCGCTGCCCTCATCCGCTGGCCTGCCGCCTCGTGCAACTCCGCCGCGAGCGCGCACCAGGCGCCTGGCAGTCCAGGATGCGCGGCTTCGATCGCCGCCGCGCCGCTGGCGGAGCGCTCAGCGAGGAACGGCTGAAGCAGGTCCGACATGATCGCGTCCCTGGTCAGGGAGTGCCGGAACCTGAATAGCGACTGCCGCGGCGCGTGCGGTTCGATCAGCTGTGCCTCGCACGCCCGCCGGAGCGCAGCCAGCACGTCGCGCTCGGCGGCGCCGACCATCGGGGGCAGCAAGGTCCAGTCGAACTGCCTGCCGAGTACTGCCGCGGCCGCGACAACGTCGGAGACTCGCGGACCGAGTTCGGCGAGCCTGCGCCGCACCGACTCGGCGATCGAGGTGGGCACACCGGTGGTGACAGCGTCGTTCACCTGCCAGCCTCCGTCCCTCCGAACCAGTTCGCCGGACGCGACCGCGTCGGCGAGGATCTCCTCGACCGCGAAGGGCAGGCCCTCGCAGTCGGCGAGCAGCCGGCGCATGACCTGGCTCGGCACTACCGGCTGATCCAGGCAGGCGGCGACCATCTGCTCGACCTCGGCCGGGGCCATCCGCGGCACGTTGATGACGGTCACCGCCCGGCGCGAGTGCACGGCCCTGACCATGTCAAGGGCCTGTGAGGGCTCAGTGTCCCGCAGCGTCGCGACGCACAGCACCCGCTCGGTGGCCAGGTTGTCGGCCAGGTACTCCACGATCGCCACCGACTCGGGGTCGGCGAACTGGAGGTCCTCGAGCACGAGCACGGTGGCCTTGCCGTCAAGGTCGGATAGCAGCCGCAGGACCGCCTCGCCGAGGATCAGCGGGGACATCTCGGCCGCGCCATCGCCCGGCTGGCCCCAGTCGGGGACGATGGAGGCCAGCGCCTTGCGGTACTCGGCGATCGCCGGCAGGTCCTGCATGGCCGTCGTGCGGGCCACGGCGATCAGGGCCTCGATGAACGGCCTGAGCGGAACCGGGCTCGACGCTTGCACCGCCCGGCCGCAGACGACGGTGTAGTCCCTCGCCGATGCGAGCGCGGCGACCTCCCTGGCCATCCGGGACTTGCCGACGCCTGCCTCGCCGGCCAGGACCACCAGGCCGCCGCCGGCGCTTGCCTCGTCGAGCGCCGCCGTGAGCGTGCCAAGCTCGGCGTCACGGCCGACCAGGGCCCGGCATTGCATCCCTCCCATCCGGTCACTGTACCGTCGCTTTACGTAGTCTTGGTTCACCCTGTGTAGTCAAATCGGGAACATCGGCAGAGGCCGGACGTACCGGCATCCCTGGCCGACACGAGCGCGTCAGCTGATCGCCGGCCGGTCGGGCCACCAGGTCGCCGTCGCGTCCTGGCCGTCGCGCTGCACCCGGCTGAGCCGCAGCAGCCAGCTGGCGATGCCGGCGGTTCCCTGCATGAAGCCGACGGCCGGCTCGACGTCCGGCGGGTCGAGCCGATGCTCCGTGTGAGCCCAGGTGAGGCCGGATTCGTTGGTGACGCTCCGGTTCAGGACGTCGACCGCGAGCGTCTCAGCCCATGCGAGCCAGTCCTTGTCGCCGGTCCGCTGAAAGTGATCGAGCGCCATCTCACCGATGCCGGCCGTTCCGCAGCATTGACCCAGGTTGTCCCAGAATCCCGGATACAGGCGCGCGGGCAGCCCGCTGGTCCTGACTGCCTGCCTGCACGCATCCGCGTGCCAGGACCAGCCAGCGCCGGGCTGCGCGCGGTCGAGCAGCTCGAACAGACGGAGCGTGCCGGTCGGGCCGTGGCACCAGCCGAAGCTGACCGGCGCGTGCGGATCGGCCAGCGGGATGCTGTGCGGCACGGCCAGGCTGCCGTCGGGCTGGGTGCCGAGCTGGATCAGGCGCCGCGCGGCGAGGATGGCGATGTCCAGCAGGTCGGGCCTGGCGAGCTCGCCGGCGGCCGCGGCGAGCGCGTAGCCGATGCCCGCCAGCCCGTGCGAAAAGTTCGGCTGGAACACGTGCTGGTCACGGCGCGGGTACCAGTCCGGCAGCCCGTCGATCCACCGGGCGCCAGCGACGAGCTCGTCGGCCAGGTCGGACGCCGCCTGGCGGGTGCCGGCGTCGGGAATCGTGACCAGGGTCAGCAGCACGCCGGCCTTGCCTGACATCAGGTCGTGCCACCTGAGCTGCCGTCGCTCGGTGGCCGCGCGGCCGGCGATCGTCCGCACCAGTGCCCGCGCGGCCGTCCGGGCCTGCCCGTCGCCGCCCGCCAGAGCCCACATGTGCAGCGCGGCCGCCACCCCGCTCAGCCCGGTGTAGAGGCTGAGGTCGGGCACGTCCATATCGGGCTCGAGCTCGTTCGCACACACGCTCTGGTCCTCGGGCGCGGGCCTGGCGGCGATCTGCCGGAGCCGGCTGGCGGCCGCGCGGGCGTAGTCGTCGAACTCGGTCAGGCCACCGAGCCTGGCCTCGGCCAGGGCGGCCAGGATCCCTGCCGTGCCGAAGTACAGGTCGTCGGTCAGCGGCGCCCCAGGCGCGCGGGTATACGGCCAGGTCATGCCATCGGCGACCGCGACTCCCGCACCCGTGACCCAGCGCAGCGCCGCCCGGGCCGCGGCGCGGGCCTCGTGCTGAACGGTGGAGTCGTGGTCGGCGTCCATCCCTTCCATGCAACAGCATGGCGGTGGTGTCGCTCGGGCGCGGGTCGCGCGCTTCCCGGCCGGCCGCGGCGCCGTTAGGCTAGCCGGGACCGCGCAGGCCGCAGACTCAGGCGGAGGGCCGCCGTGCTGAACGAGGGCGTGGGCTCGTGGACCGCGCGGCGGGCTCGCAAGACGCCGGACAGGATCGCGCTCGTCCACGACGGCTCGCAGCTCACCTACGCGGCGCTGCACGACCGGGTGGCGCGGCTGGCCGGCGCGCTGCGCGGGCTGGGCCTGCGGCCAGGTGACCGGGTCGCGTACCTCGGCCAGAATCACCCGGCGTTCCTCGAGACGATGTTCGGGACGTGGGCCGCCGGCGGCGTGTTCGTGCCGCTGAACTACCGCCTGGCGCAACCTGAGCTGGCGCATCAGCTCGCGGACTCTGAGGCGGCGGCGCTGGTCTACGCGCCGGCCTTCGCGGCGACGGTCGCGGGCCTGTGCGCCGACGTCGCGGTGACGCACTTCGTGGCGCTGGACGGGGCCGGTGCCGGCGGCGCGCACGGCTATGAGGACATCGTTGCCGCCGCGTCGCCCGCGTGGACGGACCATCCGGTCACCCTGGACGATCCCTGCCTGATCATGTACACGTCGGGGACAACCGGGCGAGCCAAGGGCGCCGTGCTGACGCACGGGAACATCACATGGAACACGGTGAATGTCCTGGTCGACACGGACGTGACCAGCGACGCCGTCGCGCTCGTGGCCGCCCCGCTCTTTCACACCGCCGCGCTCAACATGCTCAGCCTGCCTGTCCTGATCAAGGGCGGCACGCTCGTCATCGAGCCGGCGTTCGACCCGCGCCGCGCCCTTGAGCTGATCGCCCGCCATCGCGTGACCGTTCTGTTCGGCGTTCCGGCCATGTACGACGCGATGGCCGCGCTGCCTGACTGGGCCGGCGCCGATCTGTCCAGCCTGCGCGCCTTGCTGTGCGGCGGCGCCCCGGTGCCGCTGGCGACGATCAGGGCGTACGTGGACCGCGGTCTCAGCTTCATCCAGGGTTACGGCATGACCGAGGCAGCGCCAGGCGTCCTGCTCCTGGACGCCGCGCACGCGCAGAGCAAGGCGGGCTCGGCCGGCGTGCCGCACTTCTTTGCCGACGTGCGTATCGTCGGTCCTGACCTGCGGGACGTGGCCGCCGGCGAACCGGGGGAGATCCTCGTCGCCGGGCCGAACGTGATGCGCGGGTACTGGAATCTGCGGGAGGAGACGGCTCAGGTCATCACCGACGGGTGGCTGCGATCCGGTGACATCGCCCGCGCCGACGATGACGGTTACGTGTACGTGGCCGACCGGGTCAAGGACGTGATCATCTCTGGCGGCGAGAACGTCTATCCGGCGGAGGTCGAGAGCGCGCTGCGCGCGCACCCCGCGGTTGCCGACTGCGGCGTGATCGGGGTGCCCGACGACCGGTGGGGCGAGGTCGGCCGCGCCGTCGTCGTGCTGCGGCCGGGCGCCGAGGCCGACGAGGTCGGCATCCTCGCGTTCCTCGACGGCAGGATCGCGCGCTATAAGATCCCGAGGTCGGTGCGGTTCGCGGCCGAGCTGCCGCGCACCGCCACCGGCAAGATCGCGAAGAGGGCGCTCCGGCACTCCTACGGCGCCGGCGACCCGGTCACCGGCTGACCGCCTCGCCGATCCACACGGTCTTGATATTGCAGAACTCCCTGATCCCGTGGGCGGAAAGCTCCCGGCCGTGCC
>DASUHI010000039.1:0-19388 GCA_036273575.1 Streptosporangiaceae bacterium
GACGGCCGCGCCGGGCCAGAGGACCAGAAGGCGGCGATCACGCTCGCCATGGACGAGGTCGCCGGCATCGTGGCCTCGGGCGCGCAGGTCCTGCTGACCCACGGCAACGGCCCGCAGGTCGGGAACCTGCTGGTCAAGAACGAGGTCGCGGCGAACGTCGTGCCGCCGGTGCCGCTTGACTGGTGCGGCGCGCAGACCCAGGGCACCATTGGCTTCCTGATCATGAACGCGCTCGAGACGGCGCTGGCCAGGCGCGGAGTCGCCGCGGGGAGGCCTGCGGTGCTGGTGTCCAGGACGCTGGTGCGGGCCGACGACCCGCACTTCGCCGACCCGACCAAGCCGATCGGCCGGTACCTCCCCGCGGACGAGGCCGCGGCCATGATCGAGCACGGCCAGACCTGGAAGGACATGGGCGCCAAGGGCTGGCGCCGGGTCGTGGCCTCGCCCGAGCCGGTCGAGTGCCTGGACGCAGACGCGGCCCACGTCCTGCTCGACGCCGGCTACACGGTGGTCTGCGCGGGCGGCGGAGGCGTGCCGGTCGCCAGGGACCCCCAGACCGGCGCCCTCGGCGGCGTCGAGGCGGTGATCGACAAGGACCTGACCGCCGCGCTGCTCGCCCGCCAGCTCCGCGCCGACACGCTGCTGATCGCCACCGACGTCAAGGCCGTGACGACGGGATGGGGCACCCCGGCCGAGCGGCCGCTCGGCGCGGTCAGCGTCGCCGAGCTGCGCGAGCTGGCGGAGCGCGGAGAGTTCGGCAGCGGCAGCATGGGGCCCAAGGTCGACGCCGCCTGCCGGTTCGCCGCCGGGGGCGGCACCGCGATCATCACGCACCTGAGCGCGATCGAGGAGGCGCTGGCCGGGCGCGCCGGCACCGTGGTGACCGCGGACGGTACGCCAGACTGAGGCATCTGTGATCAAGACCCCGAGGAGTATGCCGTGCCCGAGGCGATTGAGGTCCGCAAGGTACCCCTGCACAGCGTGTCCGACGCGAGCGAACTCGCCAGGCTCATCGACGACGGGGTCATCGAGGCCGACCGGGTTATCGCCGTGATCGGCAAGACCGAGGGCAACGGCGGCGTCAACGACTACACGCGGATCATCGCCGACCGCGCATTCCGCGAGGTGCTGGCCGCGAAGGGGACCAGGAGCGCGGCGGAGGTCAAGCAGATCCCGATCGTGTGGTCGGGCGGCACCGACGGAGTGATCAGCCCGCACGCGACGGTCTTCGCGACGCTGCCACCCGGCACGGCGGTTGCCACTGACGAGCCGAGGCTCACGATCGGGTTCGCGATGAGCGAGCGGCTGCTGCCCGAGGACATCGGCAGGCAGGCCATGATCACCAAGGTGGCCGGCGCGGTCAAGGTCGCGATGGAGCGCGCCGGGATCACCGACCGGGCCGACGTGCACTACGTGCAGACGAAGACGCCGCTGCTCACGATCGGTACGATCAGGGACGCCAAGAGCCGCGGCAAGACGGTCTGGACCGAGAACACGCACGAGTCGATGGACCTGTCCAATGGCTGCACCGCGCTCGGCATCGCGGTCGCGCTCGGCGAGATCGAGATGCCGTCCGACGCGGACGTGCTGCACAACAGGGACCTGTACTCCTCGGTCGCGTCGTGCTCGTCAGGGGTCGAGCTCGACCAGGCCCAGGTCGTCGTCGCCGGCAACGCCCGCGGCGTCGGCGGGCGATACCGGATCGGGCATGCGGTGATGCGTGACGCGCTCGACCAGGACGGGATCTGGGCCGCGATCAAGGACGCCGGCCTTGACCTGCCGGACCGGCCGCACCCGGCCGACCTGGACGGGCGCCTGGTCAACGTGTTCCTCAAGTGCGAGGCCAGCCAGGACGGCCAGGTCCGCGGCCGCCGCAACGCTATGCTCGACGACTCCGACGTGCACTGGCACCGCCAGATCAAGGCGTGCGTCGGTGGCGTCACCGCGGCCGTGACCGGCGACCCGGCCGTGTTCGTCTCCGTGTCGGCGGCCCACCAGGGCCCGGACGGCGGCGGTCCCGTCGCCGCGATCGTCGACGTCGGCGGCTAGCCAGGCGCCGGGAGGGCCGGACCCGCGTCGGTGTCAGCCTCGGACGCAGCCGCGGGCTGGCTGGCACGGCGCATAGGCGCGATCGCCGAGATGCCGCCGATCACGAACAGCAGGCCGGCGACGGCGAACACGGTGTCGTAGGGACCGAATCTCACCCCTGCGACAGCGAAGTGCACGCCGCGGAGCACGGTGCTCGCCAGGGCGCCCGCCAGGATCATCGACACGATCTCCGCGAGCTGCATCAGCGGGCTGAGCACAGCGCTGACCCTGCCGAGCATGTGGGCAGGCGTGGCGCTCAGCAGGATCGGCCCGATCACGGCGTTCAGGACGCCGGCGCCCAGGCCGAGGCACCCGGCGAAGGCGATCGCGGGGGCAAGCGCGGTTGCGCGCGAGAAGGCGATCAGCGCGAGACCGCACGCCGTCAGCGCCAGCCAGAACAACTGGCCGGGGCGGATCCGCCCGGCGATCGCCGCCGCGGCTAGCGCGCCGAGAATCGCGCCCGCACCGACCCCGGCGCTGATGGTGCCAAGCCAGCTGGCCGGAGCGTGCAGGTTGTGCGGGATGAAGAAGACGGCGAGCGAGTTCACGGCGCCGTTGCCGAGCAGCGCGATCACGACGCCGATGGCCACGGTCACCAGTACCCGGCTCGCGGCGAAGAACTGAATTCCCTCCTTGAACTCGGCGATGAAGCTGGCCCTGGTTTCCTGCGCTTGCTCCGCCGCTGCCTGCGGAAGCCGGATCGCGCGCACGCACCAGAATGAGAACGCGAAGCTGGCCGCGTTCAGGATCAGCGCCCACTGGACGCCGAACGTGATGAGCAGCGGGGCGGCGATCGGCGGGCCGATCACCTGCGCGGTGCTGAACGCGGCCGACAGCTGGGCGCTCGCCTTGGGCTGCTGCTCGGACGGAACGATCGCGCCGAGCACGGCCAGCCTGGACGGGTCGAAGAACTCCGCGAAGCAGCTGCAGATGGCCAGCACGACGTACAGGATGGCCAGCTGGGCGCCGACCGCGATGGTGTGCCGCAGCAGCGGCAGGATCAGCAGGCCGGCGATCAGCGCGCACCGGGCGGCGTCGGCGATGAGCATCGTCCGTCGCCGGTTCCAGCGGTCCACGAACACGCCCGCCAGCGGGCCGACCACGAGCACAGGGGCGGCCGTGGCGATGAGCGCGCCGCTCGCCGCGGCAGGCGCCCAGGTCTGCCCCTTCGCGATGATCGTGGCGATCCAGAGCAGGACGGTCATCGTGAAGACCATGTCGCCGGTCTTTGAGACGGACTGGCCGAGCCAGAGCAGCCGCCAGTTCCTGTTGCGCCAGAGGCCCGGTTCAGAGGGTTCGCGCATGAGCGCCAATTATCACCGAATCGCACGATCGTGAATAGTTCCGCAGATCGGTCCGGTTTCTGATAGACGGAACTGCATGAGGCGCACGCTTGCGATTGCCGTTCTGGCCGGGCTGCTCGCTTCCGGCGGGCTCGCGGGCTGCAGCGGTGGCGCTGGCGGCGGCTTGCCGCGCACGTCGGCGAACGTGGCGATCTGCACAGCGCCGGCCAGGGTTCTGGAGAGGAAGGGAGACGTGCACCTGCTGGCCGGGCTGGCGTTCGAGTCCGGCGCGCCTGTGTCGCACCCGCTTCGCCAGGACATCGCAGGCTACGTCGCCCGCGCGGCCACCCACTCGAGCGGCGCCCGGCAGGCCGCCGCCAAAGCCGAATCCGACTGCGCGTCCATCAGCGCCCCCGTGGCGCCGGGCTTCAGCTGACCCGCGAAGACCCCCACCGTCGCGCCAGAACCCCGGAACCCCCACCTTTGAACCCTTGGTGGGCCTATAGCGCCACTAACGGTTCAAAGGTGGGGTTGCTCAGCGCTGGCGTAGAGCGCGCGGGCCGCGGCCCCTGGCGGCGTGCGCGGTGTGCATGGACTTGATCTCGGCGTGGCCCGGCTCGAGCTGCTTCAGCGCGCCGACCGCGAGCAAGAGGCCGGACTCCCGGTAGCTGAAAAACGAGATCGCGGGGTCGAGCAGCCCGTCGACCGCGAGCGCGTGCACGTGCTCGGCATCCGACTGCGAGTGCGCGAACTCCAGGTGGCGGCCGAGCAGATCCTGGACGTCGACGCCGGGGGGGTCGTCCGCGCTGATCTGGCCGGGCAGGCCTGACGTCGTGCGGGGTGTCGGGAGCACGGGCCGAGCTTATGCGGCAGGGCCTGCCGTGCGGGCGGCGAGGCACCGGTCGGCGGCGAGAACTTCTAGTTATGGCAGGCCTGCTCGCCTGGGGCATCATGAGCGGATGCCGCTGTTCACCTTTGAAGGCCGTTCGCCTGCCGTCAGCCCTGACGCGTGGATAGCGCCCACCGCCACGCTCGTCGGCGACGTGCGTGTCGAGGCCGGGGCGTCGGTCTGGTACGGGGCGGTGCTGCGTGGTGACTTCGGGGTGATCGTTGTCCGGCGGGGCGCGAACGTGCAGGACGGCTCGATCCTGCACGGCGGTGCCGACCCGGTGACCGAGGTAGGCGAAAGAGCGACGATCGGTCACCTGTGCGTGGTGCACTCCGCGCTGATCGGTGAAGAGGCGCTGGTGGGCAACGGCGCCACGGTGCTGGACGGCTCCGTCATCGGAGCCCGTGCGCTGGTGGCGGCGGGCTGCACGGTGCCCCCGGGCATGACGGTGCCCGGCGGGATGCTCGCCGTCGGGATTCCGGCGAGGATCGCGGGTGAGGTGACCGGCCCGGCGCTGAACTGGGTGCGGACGAATCCGCGAACCTACCAGGAGCTGGCCAGGCGGCACGCCGTCGGCGTCCGCCCGGTGCGGGGCGCGCCAGGGGACTGGGCTGGTTCTGGCGACCGGCCGGCGTAGGGTCGGTGCCGTGTCCAACCGGGAGCTCATCGTTCTCGGCACTGCCAGCCAGGTGCCGACCCGCCGCCGCAGCCACAACGGCTACTTCCTCCGCTGGGACGGCGAGGGACTGCTGTTCGATCCCGGCGAGGGAACGCAGCGGCAGATGCAGTTCGCGGGCGTGACGGCCAGCCATGTCACGCGCATCTGCATCACCCACTTCCATGGCGATCACTGCCTCGGGCTGCCGGGCGTGCTTCAGCGCATGTCGCTCGACGAGGTCGCGCACGAGGTGGAGGTCTGCTATCCCGCGTCGGGCCGTGACGTGTTCGGCAGGCTGCGGCACGCGGCCATCTACCACGAGTCCGTAAGCCTGCTCGAGCGTCCCGTCAGCACGGACGGCGCGGTGGGCGCGGACGGCCGGGCCGGCGCGGGCGGGCCCGGGTTCCGGCTGGAGGCCAGGCAGCTGTCGCACGGCGTGCCGACCGTAGGATACGCGCTGATCGAGCACGACGGGCGGCGGATGCTCCCCGGCCGGCTCGCGGCGGCGGGCATCTGCGGGCCGGACGTCAGCCAGCTGCAGCGCGACGGCGCCCTCGTGGTGTCTGGCCGCGAGGTGACGCTGGCCGAGATGAGCGAGCCCAAACCCGGTCAGCGGTTCGCGTTCATCATGGACACGCGGCTCTGCGATGCGGCGTTCGCGCTCGCTGAGAACGCCGACCTGGTCGTCTGCGAGTGCACGTTCGCGAGCGCCGACGCCTCGCTGGCCCAGGAGTACGGTCACCTGACCGCTGCACAGGCGGGAACGATCGCGGCCGAGTCAGGGGCGCGCTCGCTCGTGCTCACCCATTTCTCACAGCGCTACGACGACGAGGCCACCAGCCTTCTGGGCGTCGAGGCCGCGGAGCAGTTCGGCGGTGAGGTCATCCTGGCCAGCGACCTGGACAGGATCACAGTTCCCCGGCGCCGGGACGTCCCGGCGTGGTCGGCTTAGAGCGCGTCTGTCAGGTGCCCTGGTTGGCTTCCTTCAGGTTGACGTGATAGGCGCCGGGAGGCCACGGGACATCGACGGTGCGCGCTGGCGTGAAGGCCGGAAGCTCGTAGTCGAAGGACTTGCTGAACGGGTAGGCGTGAGCGTCGTTCACGCCGAGCGGCGCCAGGCCGAACGTGCGCTCGGTGTAGGCGAGAATCCCGGCGAACGTCGTGGCGGTCCTGTCCGTGAACCCGCGCTTGACGTACGGGCTGACGATGACCAGCGGCGTGCGCGGGCCCTGCGCGGTTCCGTCAGGGTTCACGCCAGGCCGCACCTGGTCGTAGAAGCAGCCGCAGTCGTCCCACGTGATGAACAGGGTGGTGGATCGCCATTGCGGCCCGTGCATGACCGCCGACGCGATCTGGCCGACCCAGTCGTCTCCCGCCGTCATCGAGAACCCGTTGTGCTCGCTCAGCACGGCGTCCTTGCCGCCCGGCGTGATGACGGCGAAGTTCGGCAGATGGCCGGACCGCGCGTCCCGCACGAACGAAGCGCTCGGCACGTTGTTTGCCTTCTGGCGGGTGTACAGGCACTCGGCGAACGAGGGGCAGATATCCCAGCCGTACCCCTGCCGGGCGGGCTTGACGCTGGAGGGCGGCGTGGGCTGGCCGTAGATCCGCCAGGACAGGCCGGCGGCGTGCAGCCGGTCCATGATGGTCGGCGCGTACTTGGCCGGCGTGGGCCGGAACGCGCCGCCGTCGCGCAGGCCGAGCGAGAAGTCGGGAACGCAGCTCGGCACCCGCCTGACGGTCCCGCCCGGCGATGTCCAGGGTGTGATGCGCCGGGAGTCGCAGCCCCATCCAGGGCCTGGCTTAACGCCAGGAGTCACCACAGGGTTGTTGCCTTCGAAGCCGTCCAGCGACCCCATCACGGCGTACAGGTGGCCGCCCCAGGACGGGCTGTCGGCCATCGAGAAGGTCCGGTCGCTGATCGCGAACCGGTTCGCGAGGCTGACCAGGTTGGGCACGTGGCTCGGCTTATAGCCGCTGATGCAGGCGTACTTCTTGCTGGCCGTGCAGCCCTTGATCTTCTGCCAGCCATCCATCTTGCCGCCGTCGATCGCGAGCCGCTGCGAGGCCACGCTGTGCGACACGGGCGGCACAATGTCCGGCGACACGCCGGGCGTCACGACGGTGCCGTCCGAGAGCCTGACCGACGCGGGCATCCCGCCGTCTGGGCACCGGCCCCGATGCTGATCGCACCAGTAGCCCAGGAGATCGTCGAAGGAGTGGTTCTCCAGGTAGAGCAGCACGATGTGCCGCACGGGGGTGCGCGGGGCACTGACGTGGACGGGCTGCGCGCTGGCGCTGTGGTGGACCGCGTGCGGCGCTGCGGCGGTCGCACATGCGGAGGCGAGCCCCGCCAACCCCGCCGTCGCCACCAGCGCGACGATTCTCCTCCGCGCCGTTCGCGGGCAGCCGTGAATGCCACTGTGTCGCCGCATACGGCAAGTATCATGCCTTATCCCTGCAGCTCGCTCATGATCGCGAAGGATCGATGTTCCCAGAGGACCCAAAGGTCTTCGTGATCATGAGATCCAGGCGGATGGCACGCCCGGCTAGATCTCGCCGGCGAGCTCGGAGGTCCAGACGACGACCTTGGTGCGGTCGCCCCGGAACAGGTCATGCGCGAACTCCAGCGGCCGGTCGGCGCGCGAGTAGGCGGTGCGCTCGACCAGCATCAGCGGCGCGCCCTCGGCGACGCCGAGGGCCTCGGCCTCGCGGACACCCGCGCAGACCGGCTCCAGGCTCTCCTTCGCGCGGTGCGGCCGCTCGCCGTACTTCTCCTCGAGCAGCTCGTAGAGCGATCCGTCGAGACGGTAGCCGAGCAGCCCAGGGCAGCGTTCGGCGGGGAAGAGGGAGTGCTCGATCAGGATGGGCTGGCCGCCGGCCAGGCGCAACCGCCGCACCTCATAGACCGGCGCGCCGACGCTGATCTCCAGCGCGGCGGACGCCGCGGGGCTCGCCTTGATCTCGGCGGCGGCCAGCACCCTGGCCCCCGCGACGAGGCCGTGCCTGCGCAGCTGTTCGGAGAACCCGGCCAGCACGGTGAGGTCCTGCTCGACCTTCGGCTCGGCCACGAACGTGCCGCCGCTGCGGCCGACGGCCCTGATCACGAGGCCACGCTGGGCGAGCTCGCCAAGCGCGTGCCGCAGCGTCATCCGGCTGACCCCAAGCCAGGCAGCGAGGTCCTGCTCGGTGGGGAGCCGGTCGCCTGGCGCCAGCCTGCCCGCCGCGATCGCGTCGGCCAGCCAGTCCTCGATCTGGCCGTGCACGGTGACGCCGGGGCCCCTGACCAGCTTGGGCGGCTTCCGCCCGGGCAGGCGAGGATGCCAGATCCCGCTGGCGCGGCCGCCTGGCGTGTCCGCGCGCCGCGGTCCTGGCTTCGGCGCCTGCGTCAGCCCCGGGACGGCCAGCAGGGCATCCGGTGGTCGCGCCTCCGCCGGGACCCCATCGGCTACGCCCGCTGCTACTGCCGCCGCTACGCCAGCCGTCTTGCCCGCTGCCCCGATCTGCCGGATGGGCGGTCTTCGCCCCCGGACAGCTTCGACCTGGTCCCGGTCTGGCAGGTCCCGGTCGGTCACTGGCTCCATCGCCATCAGATGTCCTCCCGCTGCGCAGAAAACACCGCCGTCAAGCTATTGCCTGTCAGCGAGCGGACAGGCCACGCCCGGCGAGTTCTCAGCTACCCGCCAGTAAGTATGCAGCCGGCCCGGCCGCGCAGCACACTCGCGGCCGGGCCGGCATGGCTGTCGCTACCTCACACCACAAGCGGCGCGTCGTCTCCGGCCGGCGCCACCACTGCCGGGAACTCCTTGTTCCTGGCAACGGTCGCGTAGTAGATCGCGCCGATCAGGGCGATCGCCACGACCACAGTCCACAGGATCGGGATCTTGTTCAGGAATCCGATGTGGAAGTCGAGCAGCTGGGTCGCCGCCTTCCCGGTGCC
The DNA here is from genome assembly GCA_036273575.1 of Streptosporangiaceae bacterium. Lineage (GTDB taxonomy): Bacteria > Actinomycetota > Actinomycetes > Streptosporangiales > Streptosporangiaceae > Chersky-822. Next base: position 8,859 of record DASUHI010000039.1, read on the forward strand.
GACGACGGTCTGGTTGGGCTCGGGGTTGCTCGCCGGGCGCGGCCAGGCGAAGTTGATGAGCATCGCCCCGCCGTACAGGAGTCCGAGCACGTTGACGACGAGTCCCCACTTGCCGAGCTTGAATGGAGCCTCCGTCTTCGGCCAGCCCTTGAGCCGCGCCCGCAGGATCGCGATGTTGCCGAGGAAGTAGCTCAGGTAGATCATTCCCGTCGCCGCGATCGCGATGATGCCGGCGCCGGAGAATTGGATCAGCGGGACGGCCGCCAGGACCGCGATGGTGATGCAGGACCAGACCGGCGTGTGCAGGCTCGGAGCGACCCGGCTGAGCGCGCCGGAGAACGGCAGCTGGTTGTCACGCGACATGCCGAAGCAGAGCCTGATCGTCGCGGCCATGATGGACAGGCAGCAGACGAAGATCGCCGCCGTCACGACGAGCAGGTAGATGGTGGCGAATGGCTTGGAGAAGTTCGCCTCGATGATCTGCGCCGGCCCGAACGCGCCGCCGATCGCTCCCTTCATGCTCGGGATCGACATCAGCAGGCCGAGCAGGAAAACCCCGCCGATGATGAATGCGCCAATCACCGAGAACAGCACGGCCTTCGGCGCCGCGCGCCGCGGATCCCTGGTCTCCTCGGCCAGCGTCGACGCCGTGTCGAAGCCGTAGATGACGAACAGCGACATGAACATGCCGAGCACGAACGAGTTGATGCCGCTCAGGAACGACAGTTGCAGGCCGGGTGCCTTGGTCACCACGCCGGCGCCCTGGTGATTGTGGAACGCGATCAGGATCAACGCGAACACGAACATGCCCAGGATCTCGAACAGCACTCCGGTGTTGTTGATCAGCGCCACCAGCCGCACGCCGTAGATGTTCAGCAGCGTGATGACCACGAGCGTGATCAGCGCGATGACCAGCTCGGTGTGCAGCGTCAGCGCCAGGCTGCCCCAGCCGAGGCCGTTCAGCGCCGGGACAAGCGCCAGCGGAATGGTCGCGATCACGGCGGTGACGGTCAGGATGCCTGCGAACAAGTAGACCCAGCCGCTGAACCACGCGTACCTGCGTCCTGCCAGGTACTTGGTCCACTGGAATACCGAGCCGGCGATCGGATAGTGGCTGGAGACCTCGGCGAAGTTCATCGCGATGATGAACTGCCCGGCCGCGACCACCGGCCAGGTCCAGATCAGGACGCCGCCGAGGGTGGTCAGGCCCAGCGCGAACAGGGTGAAGATGCCGGTCGACGGCGAGATGTAACTGAAGGCGACCGCGAAGGAACTGAAGGTCCCGAGGCCGCGCTTGAGTTCCTGCTTGTAGCCAAACTGGGCAAGGTCAGCGCTGTCGCGCTCCCCGCCGGCCTGCTCAGTCGTTGCGCTCATGGGGGGCCTCCAGCCAGACGCGGCGCAGTTTGAGGCGTTAGCGTAAGGGCCCCGGAGCTAACTGTCCATACCCTTTGTCCTTTCGTCGGACGCCTCAGGAGCTTCCCGAAAAGTCCCCTGGATTGCATCTAGACGTTTTGGTGTCTACTCCTTACGCTTCGCACCATCCACTTCAGCGTCATCAACCACGGGGAGGCAAGCTTGAACTCCGGCGCCGGTGACCTTGACGCCGTCTTCGACCAGGTGCAGAGCCTAACCGGCCGGCGTTCGGTCACCGAGCTGCCCGGCGGCCTGACCAACAGGAACTTCAAGATCACCACGGATAACGGGACGTTCGTGGCCAGGGTCGCATCCGGGGGAAGCGAGCTGCTGGCGATCGACAGGGAGCACGAGTACCGCAACTCGGTTCGCGCGGCGCGGGCCGGTGTCGGCGCGCCCGTGATCGAGTACCAGCCGGCAGCGAACGTGCTGCTGCTGAGCTTCCTTGAGGGCAAGACGCTGGCCAACGCCGATGTCGCGGAGCCCGGCAGGCTGGCCAGGATCGCGCTGGCGTGCCGGCGGCTGCACGCCGCCGAGCGGTTCGACGGCGACTTCGACATGTTCGAGATCCAGCGCCGCTACCGCGGCGTCGTCGCCGAGCGCGGGATACCGATCCCGGCTGGATACGACGATCTCATGGACAGCTTCGAGGCCATGGCAAGGGCACTGGCCGTCCGCTTCGAGGGCACCGTGCCGTGCAACAACGACCTGCTCGCGGCCAACTTCATCGATGACGGCGAGAAGATCTGGCTGATCGACTACGAGTACTCGGGCAACAACGACGCGTGTTTCGAGCTCGGCAACATCTGGGGTGAGTGCCAGCTCCCCGACGAGGCACTCGAGGATCTCGTCGCCGCGTACTACGGCCGCCCGCTGCGGAACAAGGTCGCCCGCGCCATGCTGCTCGGCCTCGCGGGAAAGTACGGCTGGACGCTGTGGGGCGCCATCCAGGCCGCGGTCAGTCCCATCGACTTCGACTTCTGGTCCTGGGCCATGGAGCGGTACGAGGGCGTCCGCGCCGGATTCGCCGCGCCAGGTTTCGCTCAGCTGCTCGATGACGTGCAACGAACCGATTGACGACGGATTCGATGAATGAGCTCAGTCCGGGGGACAGAGGCCGAGGTCGGGCACCGCGGGTGATGCCGGGGGCCTCAGGTGGGTCGTCCCCCCGGGTCAGCGCGGCACCCGCGCTGCCCGACCGGGCACGCGTGGTGATCATCGGCGGCGGCGTGATCGGCACGAGCGTCGCGTACCACCTGACGCTGCGCGGCATCACCGACGTCCTGCTGCTCGAACAGGGCCAGCTGTCCTGCGGGACCACCTGGCACGCGGCCGGGCTCGTCGGGCAGTTGCGGGCGTCGGAGAGCGGCACCAGGCTGGTGCAGTACTCCACGCGGCTCTATGACCGGCTCGAAGCCGAGACGGGCCTGGCCACGGGCTTCCGCCGGTGCGGCGGGGTCACGGTCGCGAGGACCCAGGACCGGATGATGGCGTTGCGCCGCACCGCTGCCACGGCCGAGGCGTTCGGCCTGGAGTGCGAGCTGATCAGCCCGGCTCGGGCGGCCGAGCTGTATCCGATCATGGCGACCTCTGACCTGGTCGGCGCGATCTGGCTGCCCGGCGACGGCCGGGCCAACCCGACGGACCTGACCGCCGCGCTGGCCAGGGGCGCGCGGATGCGGGGGGCGACGATCAGGGAGCGCACCAGGGTCACCGGCATCGCCGTCTCGCAGGGCTCGAGCGCGGTGCGAGCAGGTGAGGGGCCCGAGGCGAGAAGCCGGCCCGGAGGGCCCGCGGTCACCGGTGTGCGTACCGACGACGGCGACGTCGAGGCCGAGATCGTGATCAACTGCGGCGGCCAGTGGGCCAAGCAGATCGGCGCGATGGGCGGGGTCACCGTCCCGCTGCACTCGGCCGAGCACTTCTACGTGGTCACCGACCAGGTCGCTGGCGTCCACGCCAGCCTGCCGGTGCTCCGCGACCCCGACGGCTACACCTATATCAAGGAAGAGGTCGGCGGCCTGCTCGTCGGCGGCTTCGAGCCGGACGCCAAGCCGTGGGTCGCGCCCGACCAGCTGCCGCACCCGTTCGAGTTCCAGCTGCTGGCCGAGGACTGGGATCACTTCGCGGTCCTGATGGACAGCGCGATCGAGCGGATCCCTGCGCTGGCGACCACCGGCATGAAGAAGCTGTACAACGGCCCGGAGAGCTTCACCCCCGACAACCAGTTCATCCTCGGCGAGGCGCCCGAGGTGCGGAACTTCTACGTCGCCGCGGGCTTCAACTCCGTCGGCATCGCCACGGCGGGCGGCGCGGGCAAGGCGCTCGCCGACTGGATCGTCGACGGGGATCCAGGCGTCGACCTGACCGGGGTCGACATCCGGCGGTTCGCGGCGTTCAACGGCAACAACCGCTGGCTGCGCGACCGGGTCGGCGAGGTGCTCGGGCTGCACTACGCGCTGCCGTGGCCGAACCGCGAACTGGTCACCGCGCGGCCGTTCCGGCGCTCGCCCGCGTATCACCTGCTCCGTGACGCGGGCGCGGTCTTCGGCTCGAAGATGGGCTGGGAACGGGCGAACGTGTTTGCGCCGCGAGACCAGCCGGCGATCGAATACTCCTGGGGCAAGCCCAACTGGCTGCCGTGGTCGGTGGCCGAGCAGCGGGCGACCCGCGAGGCCGTGGCGGTGTTCGACCAGACCTCGTTCTCCAAGTACCTGGTCACCGGGCCCGAGGCCCTGGCGGCCCTGCAGTGGCTGTGCACCGCCGACGTGGACGTGCCGCCAGGGAAGACCGTCTACACCGGCATGCTGAACAGGGGCGGCAGGTACGAGGCCGACGTCACCGTCACGAGGCTGAGCTGCGAGGAGTTCCTGATCTTCTCCAGCGCGGCGTCCACGGAGCGCGACCTCGATCACATCAGACGCCGGCTGCCCGCCGCGGGCGCCAGCCTGGCGGACGTGACCTCGGCGTACGCGGTTTTCGGGGTGATGGGCCCGCGATCGAGGGAGCTGCTCGCGAGGCTGACGGGCGCCGACCTCCGCAACGCGGCGTTCGGGTTCGCGCAGAGTAGGCAGATCGACCTGGGCTACGCCACAGTGCGGGCGACGAGGCTGACGTACGTGGGCGAGCTGGGCTGGGAGCTCTGTTGCCCATGCGAATTCGCCGCAGGCGTGTACGAGGACCTGATGGCGGCGGGTGCCGACCTGGGCGTCGCCAATGCCGGGTACTACGCGATCGAGTCGCTGCGGCTCGAGAAGGGGTACCGCGCGTTCGGCCGCGAGCTGACGCCGGACTACAACCCGGTAGAAGCGGGGCTGCTGTTCGCGTGCAAGCTCAAGACCGAGGTGGGTTTCCTCGGCCGCGACGCGGTAGAGAAGGCGAGGGCGGCCGGCCCGCGGCAGCGGCTCGTGTCTGTCGTCCTCGACGATCCCGACGTCATGATGTGGGGCGGCGAACTGCTGATGCGGGACGGCTCCGCGGCGGGCCTAGTGACGTCCGCGGCGTGGGGTGCGACGCTCGGAGCGTCGGTCGGGATGGCATACATCCGCGCGACTGGGGGAGACGTGGTGACGCCGGATTACGTACGCTCAGGGCGTTACCAGGTCAACGTCGGCGGCCAGGTGTGCGACGCGAGGGTGTCGCTGCGGCCGCCGTTCGACCCTGACGGGGAGAAGGTTCTCAGGTGAGTCAGCCAGCCGAGCTCGGGGCAGCAGCAGCGCCCGCGCCCGGCACGATGGCGATCAGCGTCTTCGACCTGTTCAAGATAGGGGTCGGGCCGTCGAGCTCGCACACCGTCGGCCCGATGAGGGCGGCCGCGATGTTCGTGGCGTCGCTTGAGTCGGCAGGCATGCTCGACCGGGTGGCGTCCGTGCGCGCCGAGCTGTTCGGGTCGCTCGGCGCGACAGGCCACGGGCACGGCAGCGTGCCCGCGATCGTGCTCGGGCTGCGCGGGGAGCATCCAGAGACGGTCGACCCCGCCGCGACGAAGCAGGTGGTCGAGCGGGTGCGCGAGTCGGGAAGGCTCACGCTCGGCGAGGCCGCCGCGGGATCGGCGACCCAGGAGATCGACTTCGACATCGACGAGGACGTGATGCTGCACCGGCGCAGGCGGCTGCCCTTCCACTCGAATGCGATGCTGTTCAGCGCGCTCGACCAGGACGCGAGCGAGCTGTCCAGCCGCACCTACTACTCGGTCGGCGGCGGCTTCGTGCTGGGGCACGACGAGGCGGGGGCGCCTGGCCTCGTGCCGGACGCGGTGCCGGTGCCGCACCCGTTCACCAGCGGCGAGGAGCTGCTCGCCCGCACCAGGGAGAGCGGGCTGCCGATCAGCGGCGTCATGCTCGCGAACGAGAAGGTGCGCCGCGACGAGCCTGTTATAAGGGCCGGGCTGACGCGGATCTGGTCGGTGATGCAGGAGTGCGTCGAGGCGGGCAGCCACGCGAGCGGCGTGCTGCCTGGCGGGCTCAAGGTCCGCCGGCGCGCGCCGGCGCTTCGGGAGAAGCTCGAGCACACCGCGGACCTCACAGACCCGCTGTACGCGATGGAGTGGGTGACGCTGTACGCGCTCGCGGTCAACGAGCAGAACGCCTCGGGCGGCCGCGTCGTCACCGCGCCGACCAACGGCGCGGCCGGCATCATCCCCGCGGTGCTGCACTACTACGCCAGGTTCGTTCCCGGCGCCAGCGAGGACGGCGTGATCTCGTTCCTGCTGACGGCGGCCGCGATCGGGGTGCTGTTCAAGGAGAACGCGTCGATCTCCGGCGCCGAGGTCGGCTGCCAGGGCGAGGTCGGCTCGGCCTGCTCGATGGCCGCGGCCGGGCTGGCCGAGGTGCTCGGCGGCACTCCTCCGCAGGTCGAGAACGCGGCCGAGATCGGCCTGGAGCACAATCTGGGCCTGACCTGCGACCCGGTCGGCGGGCTCGTGCAGATCCCGTGCATCGAGCGGAACGCGATCGCGGCGATCAAGGCCATCACGGCCGCGCGGATGGCGATCATGGGCGACGGCGAGCATCACGTGTCGCTGGACAAGGCGATCAAGACGATGCGCGAGACCGGCGCGGATATGAAGGACAAGTACAAAGAGACCTCCCGCGGCGGCCTCGCCCTCAACGTCGTCGAATGCTGACGTCACCCTGCGAGCCCGCCGTGCCGGAAGGCAGTGCGGCCGGTATGATTGCGGCGCCCGGTCGCGCGCGGCGCGCGTGCCGGGCCGCGCGGGAATGAAAGGATTACCCGTTCGGGTTAGGATTTCCGCGGGGCGGAGTAGCTCAGTCAGGCAGAGCAAGCGGCTCATAATCGCTGTGTCGCCGGTTCAAGTCCGGCCTCCGCTACGTACAGACCACCACGCGGCCTGAGGCCGCCGACAGGAATATCCGTACAGGAGAAAGGCACTCCACTGTGGCTGCGACCGACATCAGGCCCAAGATCACCCTGGCCTGTCAGGAGTGCAAGCACCGGAACTACATCACCAGGAAGAACCGGCGGAACGACCCTGACCGGCTCGAGCTGAGCAAGTACTGCCCGTTCTGCCGCAAGCATCAGCCGCACCGCGAAACCCGCTAGTCCCGCGCGTGGCCATCAACCCCGACTTCATCGGCAGGACGTTCCCGCCAAGCCCGCCCTATGAGGTCAGCAGGGTCAAGCTGGCCGAGTTCGCCGACGCGATCGGCGACCAGAACCCGGTGTACCGCGACCGCGCGGCCGCCGTCGATGCCGGCTTCCCCGACGTGATCGCGCCGCCGACGTTCCCGATCGTGATCACGATGGCGAGCAGCGGGCAGGCCATGGCCGACCCCGGCCTGAACCTGAACTACGCGATGGTGGTGCACGGGGAGCAGCGGTTCACCTATCAGCGGCCGCTGCACGCGGGGGACGTCGTGACCGCTCAGGTGACGATCGCCGACATCAAGACCGTCGGCAGGAACTCGCTGATGACGACCAGCACGCGGATCAGCACGGTCGACGGCGAGCACGTGTGCACGGCCTACGGGACGCTGGTCGAGCGGGGTGGCGCCGCGTGAGCCACTACGACGAGGTGCAGGCGGGCGCCGAGATACCCGCGGCGGACTACCCGGTCACCAGGCTCAGCCTGGTCAGATACTGCGGAGCGTCTGGCGACTTCAACGTCATCCACTGGAATGAGCGGATCGCGAAGGCCGTGGGGCTGCCCGACGTCATCGCGCACGGCATGTTCACGATGGCGGAGGCCGGGCGCTTCGTCACCGACTGGGCCGGACCGGGCGCCGTCGTGCTGGAGTTCGGCGTCAGGTTCTCCGCGCCGGTCGTCGTCCCTGACAACGACGCGGGCGCCACGATCAGCGTGAGCGGCCAGGTCACAGAGAAGCTGGACGGCAACAGGGTCGCGCTGGCGCTGACCGCGCGTTCCGCCGACACGAAGGTGCTGACCAGGGCCAGCGCGGTCGTCCGCCTGCCCTGAGCGGCCGTCACGACATAGGCTCAGCGGGTGCTCATGCTGACCGAGCGGGTTCCGCTTTCCGGCTACACCACGCTGCGGCTCGGCGGCCCCGCGGCGCGGCTCGCCGAGGCCCGCACGGCCGATGACCTCGCCGCCGCCGTGCGCGCCGTCGACGCGTCGGGCAAGCCCCTGCTCGTGCTCGGCGGTGGCAGCAACCTCGTGGTCTGCGATGAGGGATTCGGCGGGACGGTGCTGCGGGTCGCGACCAGCGGCGTCAGCGTCGCCGAGACCGGCGAGCACGTCCTGGTCACGGTCGCGGCCGGGGAGAACTGGGACCGGTTCGTCGAGTGGGCCGTCGCGGAGAAGCTCGCCGGGATCGAATGCCTGGCGGGGATCCCCGGTCTCGCTGGCGCGACGCCGATCCAGAACGTCGGTGCGTACGGCCAGGAGGTCGCGGCGACCATTACGTCGGTGACGGTGCTCGACCGCGCTAGCGGCGCGGTCGAGCCGTTCGCAGGCAGCCAGTGCGGCTTCGGCTACCGGACGAGCCTGTTCAAGCGCACCCCGTGGCCGGCGCCAGGCCCAGACCCGACCAGCGCAGATCCGACCGGCCCAGATCCGACCGGCCCAGATCCGACCTGCACTGCGCCGACCGGCAGGTACGTGGTGCTTGATGTCACGTTCGCGCTGGAGCGAGATCCGATGTCGGCGCCGGTCAGGTACGCCGAACTCGCGAGGAAGCTGGCGGTGGAGGTCGGGGACCGCGCACCGCTCGCCGATGTGCGGGCCGCGGTGCTCGACCTCCGGCGCGGCAAGGGCATGGTGCTCGATCCCGATGACGCCGACACGGTGAGCGCCGGGTCGTTCTTCACCAATCCCGTCCTCAGCCCCGCCGGGCTCGCGAGGCTGCAAGAGGTCGTCGCGGCGAGGGATCGCCGGATTCGGGTGCCGACGTTCCCCGCCGGCAGCGACGCGGCGGCCGGGTCGGTGAAGGTGCCTGCGGCCTGGCTGATCGAGCAGTCCGGGTTCGGCAAGGGATACCCGGGCCACGGTGCGGCGAGGATCTCCGCCAAGCACACCCTCGCGCTCACCAACGCCGGAGGGGCAAGCGCGGCCGAGCTGATCGGCCTGGCCCGCGAGATCGTCGCTGGCGTGCGGTCGCGGTTCTGCATCGAGCTCGCGAACGAGCCGGTGCTGGTCGGCCTGGAGCTCTAGCTCTCATCCCCGTGCCCGCCGCGGCCCGTGAGCGCCGCGCCGCCGGTGTGCCTGGCCGGCGGTATCCCCGCGGTCGGGTCAGGTGCCGCCAGCCAGGCGTCGATGCCCGCGAGCAGCCCGGCCTTCACCTCGGCCGGCGCGGCCGAGGCGCGCACCGACACCCGGGCGAGGCCGGCGAGCGGGTCGTCGCCGAGCCCGTGCACATTCCTCGCGATCTCGTACTGGGCGGTCAGCCGCGAGCCGAACAGGAGCGGATCGTCGGCGCCGAGCGCGACCGGGACGCCGGCGTCTAGCAGCGTGATCAGCGGAACCCGCGCGGGCGTGGCCGCGACGCCGAGCGCCACGTTGGAGGCCGGGCAGACCTCGAGCGTGACCTGCTCGTCCGCGAGCCGCCTGACAAGCGCCGCATCACCGGCCGCCCCCACGCCGTGGCCGATCCTGACCGCGTTCAGGTCATCGAGGCAGCCGCGGACGCTGCCCGGGCCGAGCAGTTCGCCGCCGTGCGGGACGGACAGCAGGCCCGCCCGCGCCGCGATCCTGAACGCCGCGGCGAAGTCGGCAGGGCTGCCGCGGCGCTCGTCGCTGGACAAGCCGAAGCCTGTCACGCCGCGGCCCGCGTAGCTGGCCGCGAGCCTGGCAACGGTCCTGGCGTCGAGCGGATGCCTGGTCCGGTTCGCGGCCAGGGTGACGCTCATCGCGATGCCGGCCGCGCGGGCGGCGCCGGCCGTCGCGTCGAGCACGAGCTCGGTGAACGCGGTCAGCCCGCCGAACCTGCCCGCGTAGCCGGAAGGGTCGACCTGGTACTCGAGCCAGCCGGACCCTTCTGCCTTTTCGTCCTCCGCGATCTCAGTGATCAGGCGGCGCAGGTCAGCCTCGGTGCGCAGGACGGCCCGCGCGTAGTCGTACAGGCGCTGGAACCTGAACCAGCCGCGCTCGTCGGTGCCGCGGAGCCGGGGCGGCCAGTCGCCGCGGAACGCGTCAGGCAGCGTGATCCCGTGCAGGTCGGCCAGCTCGATTAGCGTCGACCGGCGCATCGCGCCGATGAAGTGCAGGTGCAGGTGCGCCTTCGGGAGCAGGTCGAGCCGGCGTGCCATCAGCTAGCGGTAGCGCTCAGCGGGCCTGGGCCAGGAAGTCTCCGAGGCGGGTCAGGCCGAGCTCGAGGTCGGCGTCGGCCAGCGCCGCCGAGAGCCTGAAGTAGCCGGGCGCGCCGAACGCCTCGCCAGGCACGACCGCGACCTCGGCCTCGGCGAGCGCGAGCTCGGCCAGCTCGGCCGAGGTCTCCACCCGACGACCGGCCAGCTGCTTGCCGAGCACCCCCTTGACGCTCGGGAAGCAGTAGAAGGCTCCCTCTGGGAGCGGACATGTCACCCCTGCGATTTTGTTCAGCATGATTGTCATGACCTCACGCCGGCGGTCGAATGCCTCGCGCATCCGTGCCACCGCGGAAAGGTCGCCGGAGACCGCGGCCAGCGCCGCCGCCTGCGCGA
>DASUHI010000040.1:0-8405 GCA_036273575.1 Streptosporangiaceae bacterium
TCGCCACCGAGGCGGCGCGGCAGGTGTTGCCCGCGGCGGTCCCGCACGCGGACGCGGCGCGCAACGCGGCCCGCTCGGCTCTGCTCGTCGCCGCGCTGACGCAGCATGAGAAGGAACAAGACGCGGGAGTACTGCTCGACGCGACGCTGGACTTCCTGCACCAGCCCTACCGCGCCAGCTCAATGCCCGCGACAGCGGAACTGGTCGGCGCGCTGCGTTCGGCAGGGATTCCTGCCGTCGTCTCGGGCGCGGGCCCGGCAGCGCTCGCGCTGGTCGTGCGCGACGCCACCGCGGCGCCCGACGCGGTGGCAGCGATCGCGGCCGAGTCCGCACAGGAGTGGGACGTGCGCGTCCTGGACGTCGACAGGGACGGAGCGGTCGTCGTTTCCTGATGCGGGTGCGGCGGGTCGTCCTGCTACATCGGCAGCAGCTCGAAGATCTCAACCGCGCGCGTCCCGTCACGTTCGGACAGGAACGGGAGGCCGTCGGTGAGCGCCTTCGCGGCGGCGAGATCGGTGGCCTCGACGATCGTGTAGCCGGTCAGGTCGCCGGGCGTTCCCTCTGTGCCGTCGTCGCGAACGGACGCGCAAGGCCCGAACGGGCTGCCGACGTCGACGAGCGCCGGGCCGGCCTTGCTCATCCAGGCGCTGAACGCGGCCATCCGCTCGGCGCCCTGCCCGGGCGTGAGGTCGGACATCGAAGTCGCCGGGCCACGGTAGAGGTAGATGAACTTCGGCATGTCGCTCGTCCTTTCGAGAGCCGGCGTGCGGCAGGCACGCCATCTGCCGTGGTGACGAACGGCGCTGGCCGCGACGGACAGCCGCGGACAACATTTCTTCCGCCGGGATTCCCGGCCTGAGGTGTCCGTCGGCGCCGGACCCGTTCGTCAGATACTCGAACCTGTATTCGTCAGTGACTGGAGAGGTTATGCAGTACGCATTGCTTGCATACGGCAGCCAGCGGACCAGCGACGGTCCGGTCGAGGACGCGCTCGCCGACGTGCTCGCCAGGCCCAGTGTCACCGGCTGGGCTCGCCTGCACGCCGACGGGTCGGCCACCACCGTGAGAGCCGGCGAGCGGGGGACGCTGCTCACCGACGGTCCGTTCATCGAGACCAAGGAATACCTGGCCGGCGTCATCGTGGTAGAAGCCGACAACCTCGACGGCGCGCTTGCCATCGCGCAGGAAATGCAGGAAACCAGGACCGGCGGTGCGATCGAGGTGCGCCCCATCCTCGAGTCGTTGTTCCATGGCGCTTGACGGGGTCTTCCGCGAGCACTGGGCGCGGGTGCTCGCGACCCTCGTCGGCATCCTCGGCGACATCGAGCTCGCCGAGGACGCCGCTCAAGAGGCGTTCGTGATCGCCGCGGAACGCTGGACACGTGACGGTGAGCCGGACAATCCCGTCGGCTGGCTGATCTCGACCGCACGGAACCGGGCGATCGACCATATGCGCCGGCAACGCGTGCTGGCCGAGAAGACGAAGCTGCTCGCACGCGAGTTCACCGCGGAATCGGGGGCAACCGTGTACGAGTCGGCCACGTTCCGAGACGAGCGGCTGGAACTGATCTTCACGTGCTGTCACCCCGCGCTCGCGATCGAGGCGCAGGTGGCGCTGACCCTTCGGACCCTCGGCGGCCTGTCGACCGAGGAGATCGCGCTCGCATTCCTCGTCCCGGCCGAGACGATGAGCAAGCGGCTGACACGGGCGAAGCACAAGATCCGCGACGCACGGATCCCCTTCGCCGTACCACCCGACCATCAGCTCCCTGACCGGCTGGCGGCCGTCCTCGCGGTGGTCTACCTCGTGTTCAACCACGGCTGGGGAGGCGGTCGCGTCGACCTCGCCGGCGAAGCGATCCGGCTCGGCCGCGCCCTGGCAGAACTCATGCCAGACGAGGGCGACGTCCTCGCCCTGCTCGCCCTCATGCTGCTTCACGACGCCAGGCGAGACGCCAGAATGCGTGACGGTGAGATCGTCCTGCTCGACGACCAGGACCGCTCGCTGTGGGACGACCGCCAGATCGGAGAGGGCCGCGAGCTGCTGAGGCACGCGATGAGCCGCGCTGAGGCCGGCCCCTACGCGTTGCAGGCCGCCATCGCCGATCTGCACCTGCAACAGCCACGCGACTGGCGACATATCGCGGCGCTCTACAACACTCTGTCCATCCAGACCGGTTCCCCCGTCGTCGAGCTCAACCGGGCCATCGCCGTGGCCGAGCTCGACGGTCCCGAGGCTGGCCTGGCGATACTCGACGGCCTGGACCTCGGTCACTACCGCTACTTCCACTCAGCCCGTGCCGAGCTGCTTCGTCGAGCCGGGCGAGACGACGAGGCGCGCCACGCATACCGGCGCGCACTCGACCTCGCCCAGACCGACGCGGAACGCCGAGCCCTGAACGAGCAACTCACCGCGCTCTCCTCCGGCCAGCCCTAGGCCGCCGCGGCCATCCTGCGCAGGACGTCCGCACGCAGCGCGGCCGGATCGACGTCGGCGGCGGCGAGCAGCCGCAGTGCCTCGTTGTCGCCCTGCTCGATCAGGCCGGCGAGCAGGTGACCCGACGTGAGCTCGCGGTCATGCCTGCCGTGCGCGACCCGCAGGCCGGCGGCCATCGCGTCCTTGGCGTCTTGCGTCATCCTGAACCGCGTCCGCGACCCTGCCGGCCTGGCCGGCCGGTCCAGAGCGCCGGGGCCGAACGCCGCCTCGGCGGCACGCCTGACCTGATCCAGGTCGATCCCGAGAAGGGCGAGCGCGTCCACGTCCAGCGGCGCGCCCTCAGCGCGCGCCGAGGCCAGCGGCCTGAGCTTCGCGGCGTCGAGCCCGGCCGCGCGCAAGGCATCGGCGGCCGGCCCTGACCTGGCGTGCGCCAGCCCGAGCAGCAGGTGCTCGGTGCCTATCCGGTCCGCGCCGAGCACCTTCGCCTCGGACAGCGCGAGGTGCACCGCCTGCCTCGCCTGTGCCGTGAACCGTTCGAACATCTCCGCTCCTCGCCTCGCTAGCCCTTGCTGCTCGCGTACTTCTTGTGCACGGCTTGCTTACTGACGCCGAGAAAGAAGGCGATCTCCTGCCAGGTCCAGCCGTGCTGACGCGCGTTATGCACCTGCAGGGCCTCGAGCCGCTCCGCGAGCTCGCGCAGTTCGCGGGCGGCCTGCAGCCCGGTCGCAGGATCGGCGCCGCTCGCCGCCTCGGCAAGTCCCATCCCTTGGCTCATACCGTCAACATACGTTGACGCGACGGCCGCGTCAACTTAAGTTGACGATCCGCGGTGTGCGAATGTCGGGAGTCAGGTGTGCGGATGGCGGAAGTCGGTCGGGTCCGAGGGCGCGTTGACACCAGTCCAGGTGCACACCTAAGTTGCTAATGTTCGATTACGGAACTGCTGTGCGTGAAGCGCACAGAATGGTGACGCCCGGTCCGTGCCAGCAGGGCGTTCACACTAGGACAGCAACGGGACATGCGAACGCAGATAGGCATCGTCGGGGCAGGCCCGGCCGGGCTGCTGTTGTCGCATCTGCTCGCGCTCCGCGGCATCGAGTCCGTGGTCGTGGAACTCCGCAGCCGCGCGTACTGCGAGGCCAGGCAGCGTGCTGGGGTGATCGAGGATGGCAGCGTACGGCTGCTGCGCGCCGCGGGCCTGGCCGGCCGGCTCGACCGTCAGGGCCTCGAGCACGGCGGCATCTACCTGCAGTTCGCCGGCGAGCGGCACCACATCGATTTCCGCGACCTGACCGGCGGCCGCACCGTCACCGTGTACGCCCAGACCGAGATCGTCAAGGACCTGATCGCGCACCGGGTCGCGGCGGGCGCTGCGCTGCACTTCGAGGTCACCGACACCGAGGTCGATCGGCTTGAGTCGGACCAGCCGGTGCTCCGCTTTACGGACGCGGACGGCACCAGGCACGAGGTCGTCTGCGACGCGATCGCCGGCTGCGACGGGTTCCACGGGATCTGCCGGCCCGCTATACCGCCGGGCCTGACCACGGTGCGCGAGCGCGACTACCCCTATGCCTGGCTCGGCATCCTCGCGGACGTGCCGCCGTCGACCGACGAGCTGATCTACGCCCATCACCGCGACGGCTTCGCCCTGCACAGCATGCGCGGCCCGACCGTCAGCCGCCTCTACCTGCAGGTCGATCCCGACGAGGCGATCGAGAACTGGCCAGACGACCGGATCTGGGGCGAGCTGGAGCGCCGGTTCGAGCTGCCGGGCTCTGGCTGGGACCTGAAGCAAGGGCCCGTGCTCGACAAGGGCATCACGCCGATGCGGAGCTTCGTCAGCGCGCCGATGCGGTACGGGCGGCTGTTCCTCGCCGGAGACGCCGCGCACATCGTGCCACCGACCGGTGCGAAAGGGCTGAACCTGGCCATGGCCGACGCGGCGGTGCTGGCGCCCGCGCTCGACGCGCTGCTGCGCGGCGAGGACGGCCCGGCCGCGGCCTACTCAGCGACCTGCCTGGAACGGGTCTGGCGGTCCACGCACTTCTCCTGGTGGATGACCACCATGCTGCACCGCACCCCTGGTGCGGACGAGATGGCGACCGATCTGCAGCTCGCGCAGCTCAGGTATGTCGTCTCTTCCCGAGCGGCCGCCACGTCGCTGGCCGAGAATTACACCGGCTACCCCCCACTGGCTGCCGCCCTGTGACAACGAAGGAGCCCGCACCGTTATGCGCACGACACCGCCGTTCCGCGCCGACCATGTCGGCAGCCTGCTCCGTCCCGCCAGCCTGCTCGCGGCCCGTGACGAGTTCGCGGCCGGCCAGCTCGACGCCGCGCAGCTGCGCGCCGTCGAGGACGCGGCGATCGCCGGGGCCGTGGACATGCAGGCGCGGGCCGGCCTGCAGTCGGCCACCGACGGCGAGTTCCGCCGCGCGTCCTGGCACATGGACTTCATCTACCAGCTCGGCGGGATCGGCAAGGCGCCGGGCAACCTCGCCGTGAAGTTCCGCAATCCGTCGGGCACCATCGAGTTCACACCGGCCGCGCTGCACGTGGACAGCAAGATCCGGCTCGATCACACGATCTTCGAAAACGACTTCACGTACCTGCAGTCGGTCGTGACGTCGGCCACGCCGAAGCTCACGATCCCGTCGCCGAACATGGTGCACTACCGGGGCGGCCCGGCGGCGATCGATCCGCTGGTCTACCCGGACATGGAGGATTTCTGGTCGGATCTGTCGGCCGCCTATGCGGAGCAGGTCAGGCGCCTGGCCGCGCTCGGCTGCAGGTACCTGCAGCTTGACGACACGAGCCTGGCGTACCTGAACGACCCGGCGCAGCGGGCCGAGATCGCCGAGCGCGGCGAGGACGCCGAGCACCTGCACCTGCGGTACATCCGCCAGGTCAACGACGCGATCGCCGGCCGTCCAGAGGGCATGGCGGTGACCACGCACATGTGCCGCGGCAACTTCAGGTCGTCATGGGCGGCCGAGGGCGGCTACGACTTCGTGGCCGAGGCGCTGTTCAGCGAGCTGAACGTGGACGGGTTCTTCCTCGAGTACGACGATGAGCGGTCGGGCGGGTTCGAGCCGCTGCGGTTCGTGCCAGACGGCAAGATGGTCGTGCTCGGCCTGGTCACGACCAAGAGCGGGAAGCTAGAAGACCCAGACGCCCTGAAGCGCCGGATCGACGAGGCGGCCAGGTTCATCCCGCTCGACCAGCTCTGCCTGTCTCCGCAGTGCGGCTTCTCATCGACGGTGGAAGGCAACGTGCTGACCGCCGACGAGCAGGCCGCGAAGCTCCGCCTGATCGTCCAGGTCGCCGACGACGTCTGGGGTTAGGCCACGCAGTTAAGCTAACGCCGCCGCAGCGGAATCAGGGAGCGCTTGGGCGCCGAGCCGGGCGGCCAGAGGTAATAGCCGACGGGGAACAGCCGGAGGCCCAGCTTGTCGGAGATAACTCCCCACAGGCCGCGCGGCGCCCATATCGCGACCGTCATCGCCACTATCCCGAGAATGATGAAGTACCAGGTGCCGTACTGCGACAGGGTCTGCTGCAGCACGAAGTACACGATCGTCCCGAGTATCGGCCCTTCGATCGACCCGATCCCGCCGATGATCGTGATGAAGATCATTTCCGCGGACCACTGGACGCTGAACGCGGCCGTCGGCACCACGAACTGCTGGCTGATGATGTACAGCGCGCCCGCGGCGCCGCAGCCGGCGGCTGCGACCATGAACACGAGCCGCTGGGTGCCGTGTACCTTGGCGCCGACGCTCCGCGCGCCGCTCTCGTCGTCCCTGATCGCGGTCAGCACCAGGCCGATGGGGCTGCGCAGCAGGTAGTAGACCGCGGCGAGCACGATCACAGTTACCGCCAGCGTTGCCCAGTAGTTGTAGGCGTTGAACAGCGTCGGGCTGAGGCTCAGTCCAGGAAGGGCGGTGCCTGTCCCGCCGCCGAGGGCCGAGATCTGGATGATGATGAGCTCGCAGACCGACGCGATGACCCACATCGTGATCGAGAAGTAGCCGCTTCGCAGCCGGGAGACCAGCCACCAGACGACCAGCCCGGCCACGCCCGCCATCAGCGTGGCCACGGGAATGGCCACGAACGGGTTGATGCCCTGGTCGGCGAGGATCAGCACGAAGTAGGCGCCGAGACCGACGAAGGCCTGCTGGCCCACAGAGACCAGGCCGGCGTAGCCGGCCAGCAGGTTCCACATGCTGGCCATGATCAGCAGCATGAAGAAGTTGACCAGCAGGTTCGTGGTCCCCGAGTACACCAGGTACGGCAGGTAGCCGAGCACCACGACCACGATGACGGCCGCGACGGCGGCCCATAGCGTCGACCGCCTTGACCTCGTGACACGCAGCGCCTGCGGCGCCGGCGCGGCAACGGGCTGGCCGCTCATGCACGCTCCCTCCGGCCAGTCAGCCCCTGCGGCCTGATGATCAAGATCAGCAGGAATAGCAGCTGCCCGGCCAGCACCTGGTCAGCGGCCTTGATGTTCGCGCCGATCTCCTGGGCGATGCCGAGCAGGATGCCGCCGCCGAGCGTGCCCCATAGCGACCCGAGCCCGCCGATCACCACCGCCTCGAACGCGAACAGGAGCAATTGGTCGGTGCCGATCGTGGGATCGAACTGGGTGAACATGCCGAACGCGATCCCGGCGAGCGCCACTGTCGCGAACGCGATCGCGGCCGCGATGCCGAACACGTGCCGGTAGCTCACCCCCGTGATCTGTGCTGCCTCCCTGTCGTCGGCGACGGCCCTGACGAGCCTGCCGTTTTTCGTCGACGACAAGAAGAACTGCAGCCCGAGCAACACGACGACGGCGACTAGCAGGATCACGAGGTTCAGATAGGCGATCGTGATCTGTGAGCCGATGCTGAACGAGTCCGACACCAGCGAGCCGATGTCGATCGAGTGGCTATTCGCGGACAGGAACTGCTGCAGGCCGTTCTCGAGCACCACGGACAGCCCGAACGTCACCAGCAGCGTGGTGAGCACGCTGCGGTTGAGCGCTGCCTGCAGCAGCGTGCGCTGCAGGATGTAGCCGAGTACCGCGAAGATCGGGACGACCACGAGGAACGACCAGACGGCGGGCACGTGCGTGATCGCGACGACGCCGAGCGCCACGTAGGCGGCGACGACCGCGAGGTCGCCGTGGGCCAGGTTGATCACGTTCATCACGCCGAACATCAGCGAGAGCCCGCACGCGAACAGCGCGTACAGCCCGCCGATCATGATCCCCTGGATGACCGCGTTGACCCAGCTCATGAGTCCGCTCCCGGCGCGTCTGAGGGTGCCGCCGCCGCCCCGGTGGCGCCGTTGCCGTTGCCGCGTTCGGTACGGGCGCGGCCGGCCGACACGCCGAAGTAGGCGCCTTCGATCTGGGACGGCGTCATCGTGGCGGGCTCGCCTTCCAGCGTGATCCGGCCCTCGAGCAGGCAGTGCACGACCGAAGCGACGGCGAGCGCCTGGCTCACGTCCTGCTCGACAACCAGCACCGTGACGCCCGAGGAGAGCAGCTGCGGCAGCAGTCCGTAGATCCGCCTGACCACGACGGGGGCGAGGCCGAGCGAGAGCTCGTCGAGCAGCAGCGCCTTGGGGTTCGCGACCAGCGCGCGGCCGATCGCCACTGCCTGCTGCTCGCCGCCCGATAGCTGGGCTGCGTGCTGGCCGCGCCGGCCGCGCATCCAGTCGAAGAGCTCGTAGACCGCGTCGATCGTCCACGGACCTGGCCGCGCGCTCGCGCGCCCGACCTGCAGGTTTTCCTCGAGCGTGAGGGACGGGAACAGCCGGCGGCCCTCTGGCACCATCGCGATGCCAGCGGCCACCCGTTGCTCGGGCCGCAGCCTGGTGATATCGGCGCCGTCGAGCAGGATCGCGCCCGTCGTCGGCTTGTGCAGCCCCGCGATGGTCCGGAGCAGCGTCGACTTGCCGGCGCCGTTGGCTCCGATCA
>DASUHI010000041.1:0-9064 GCA_036273575.1 Streptosporangiaceae bacterium
GCCGTGGCCGAGGCCGGGCCGCTCGACGAGCTCGCCAGCGCCCGGGTGGACCTGCTGCGCGGTCACGTCGCGTTCGCCTCGAGCCGGGGCAGCGACGCTCCTCCGCTGCTGCTGAAGGCGGCCAAGCGGCTCGAGCCGCTCGACCGGGACCTGGCCCGCGACACCTACCTGACCGCGTGGCTAGCGGCCTCGTTCGCCGGGCTCCTGGCGGGCGCCGGGCACATGCTGGAGGTCTCCCGCGCCGCCCAGGCCCTCCCCCCGCCGGAGCAGCCCGCTCACCCTCTCGACCTGCTCCTCGATGGCTTTGCCCGGCTGGTCACCGACGGGTCGGCCGCCGCGGCCCCGGCGCTGCGCCAGGCGGCGAGCGCCTTTGCCAGCGAGGATATCCCCGCCAATGACCGGCTCCAGTTCGGCCCGATGGCCCAGGGGGCCGCCATCGCGCTCTGGGACGAGGATGGCCAGCGCGCGATCCTGCTCCGGCAGGTCCAGCTGGCCCGGAGCGTCGGCGCGCTCGAACAGCTGCCGATCGACCTGGTCGCGCTCGCCATCGACGATGCGTGGCGGGGTGACTTCGCCGCGGCCGTTTCCCTGATCGCGGAGTGCGATGCGGTCTGCGAGGCGACCGGGGCGACCCGCGTCGCGCTCATCGCCGCCATGTTCCTCGGTGCGCTGCGCGGCAACGAGGCGGAGGTTACCCCGCTGATCGAGGGCACCCTGACCGCGGCCGAAGGCGGGGGGCAGGGCAGCGCGGCGACGGGGGCGCAGTGGGCGGCCGCGGTCCTGCACAACGGCCTCGGACACTACGCCGACGCGCTGGCGGCGGCCAAAGAAGCCACCCGCGACGCCCAGGTATTCGTCTCCATCCTGGTTGTGCCCGAGCTGGTCGAGGCCGCCGCCCGCACCGGGAACACCGACGTGGCGGCCGCCGCGCTACAGCGGCTTGAAGAGACGACGCAGCCCAGCGGCAACGATCTCGCCCTCGGCATCGAGGCGCGCGGCCGGGCGCTGCTCAGCGAGGGCGAAACGGCCGAACGTCTCTATCGGGAGGCGGTCGACCGGCTCGGCCGGACGCAGCTCCGCCCGGATCTGGCCCGCGCCCACCTGCTGTACGGCGAGTGGCTGCGCCGCCAGAGCCGGCGTATCGACGCGCGCCGGCAGCTGCGCACCGCCTACGACCTGCTCACCGCGATCGGCATGGAGGCGTTCGCCGAACGTGCCCGCCGCGAGCTGGTCGCAACGGGCGAGCAGGTACGCAGGCGCACCGACGAGAACGCGGACCAGCTCACCGCGCAGGAGACGCTCATCGCGCGGCTGGCCCGCGATGGCCAGTCGAACGCGGAGATCGGGGCCCAGCTGTTCATCAGTACCCGGACGGTCGAGTGGCACCTGCGCAAGGTGTTTGCCAAGCTCGGCGTCGGCTCCCGCAGGCAGCTGCCGCGGGCGCTGGAGGTCAGGTAGTGGCCGGGTTGGTCGGACGTCGTGACGAATGCGAAGCGCTCGACCGCCTCGTCGCCGATGTGCTCGCGGGTGCGAGTCGCGTCCTCGTCCTGCGCGGCGAGCCGGGGGTAGGCAAGAGCGCCTTGCTACGTTACCTGTCCGATCGCGTGGCCGGCTGGGAGGTCGTGTCGGCCGTAGGCGCGGAGTCGGAGATGGAGCTGGCCTACAGCGGCCTGCATCAGCTGTGCGCCCCCCTGCTGGACCGCCTCGGCGAGCTGCCGCCCCCGCAGCGCGACGCGCTCGCCACGGTGTTCGGGCTGAGCACGGGTCCGGCGCCCGACCGCTTCCTGGTCGGACTGGCCACGCTGACGCTGGTGGCCCAGGCCGCCGAGGAGCGCCCGCTGGCCTGCGTCATCGACGACGCGCAGTGGCTCGACCACGCGTCCGCGCAGATCATCGGTTTCGTGGCCCGCCGCCTGCTGGCCGAGCGGGTCGCGCTGGTGTACGCGGCCCGGACGGGGACCGAAACCGACGTGCTGGCCGGGCTGCCCACGTTGCCGGTCGGCGGCCTCCGGGACGACGACGCACGGCGGCTGCTGCTGGACGCGGTGCACGGCCCGCTCGACGCGGCCATCGTCGAACAGATCATCGCGGAGAGCCACGGCAATCCTCTTGCCCTGCTCGAGCTGCCGCGCACCTGGACGGCGGCGGGTTACGGCGGGGGATACGGGCTGCCCGGCAGCCGGCCGGTGGCCGGCAAGGTCGAGCAGAGCTTTGCGCAGCGTCTGGAGCTGCTCCCGCCCGATACCCGGCTGCTGGTACTGACCGCGGCCGCGGAGCCCCTCGGCGACCTGGTGCTGCTCCGCCGCGCCGCCGACGTGCTCGGCATCGAGATGGACGCGGCGGCGCCCGCCGCGGACGCCGGACTGCTCCAGGTGCACGTGCGCGTGGAGTTCACTCACCCGCTGGCCCGATCCGGGGCCTACCGCGCGGCGTCCGCCGAGGACCGGCACCGCGTGCACGATGCCCTCACCCAGGTCACCGACGCCCAGCGGGACCCGGATCGGCGTGCCTGGCACCGAGCGCGCGCCGCCGCCGGACCCGATGAGGAAGTGGCGGACGAACTAGAACAGTCGGCCGAACGGGCCCAGGCTCGTGCCGGACTGGCCGCTGCCGCCGCCTTCCTGACCAGGGCCGCCGAGCTGACACCGCTCCCGGCGGCGCGGACCCGGCGCGCGCTGGCGGCCGCATCCGCCAGCGTTCAGGCCGGCGCCTTCGACGCCGCCGGCACCCTGCTCACCATCGCCCGCGCCGGACCGGTCGACGAGCGGCAACGCGCGCAGGCCGATTTGATAAGCGCCCAGATGGCCTTCGCCTCGAGCCGGGGCAACGACGCGACGCTGCTGCTGCTGGCCGCGGCCCAGCGTCTCCAGCCGCTGGATCTCAGGCTCACCCGTCAGACCTACCTGGATGCGTTCTCCGCCGCCCAGTTCGCGTCCCGGCTCAACGACGGCGTCGGCATCGCCGGGGTGGCACGGGCCGCGCGATCCGCGCCCCGCCCGGCGGGTGACGAGGCGACGGCGGGCGACTTGCTGCTGGACGCCTTCGTCGCGCTCACCGACGACTACGCCGCGGCCGTGCCCGCGGGCACGAAGGCCGTGGCCAGACTGCGCAGCGACACGAAGCCGGCGGGGGAGACGCTGCGCTGGCTGTGGCAGGGGTGCGTGCTGGCCCTCGAACTGTGGGACGACGAGAGTGCGTACGTTCTGTCGGAGCGTCACCTTCAGGTCGCCAGGAAGACGGGCGCGCTCAGCGAGCTGCCGCTGGCGCTCGGCTCGCACACGCCCATCCTCGTGTTCTGCGGCGAGATCGCCGCGGCCGCCTCGCTGGCCGCGGAGGCACGGTCGGTGCTGCAGGCGGCGGGGATCGCCGAGGCGCCGTACGGCGCGCTGATCCTGTATGCGTGGCAGGGCCGGGCGCGCGAGGCGAGAGACCTGATCGAATCCACGATGCGCGAGGCAACCTCCCGCGGCGAGGGCGTCGGGGTGGCCATCTGCGAGTACTCGCACGCCGTCCTGTGCAACGGCCTCGGCGAATACGACGAGGCGCTGACCGCCGCCCAGGGCGCCTGCGCGGATCCGACCGAGATGGTGGCCCACAACTGGAGCCTGGCGGAACTGATCGAGTCCGCGGCACGAGCCGGGGCGCCCGATCTGGCCGCGGACGCACTCGACCGGCTGACCAGGAAGGCCCAGGCATGCCGAACGGACTGGGCTCTCGGCATCGAGGCCCGGTCGCGTGCCCTCGTCGACGACGCCGCCGAGCCCCGGTTCCGTGACGCCATCGAGCATCTCGGCCGGGCCCGGGTGCGCGCCGAGCTTGCCCGCGCTCACTTGCTGTACGGGGAGTGGCTGCGGCGGGCGAACCGCCGAACCGACGCACGCACCGAGCTGACCCTCGCCTACGACATGTTCACCACGATGAGAATGGAGGGTTTCGCCGAGCGGACTCGCCGCGAACTGCTGGCCACCGGCGCGACCGTACGCAGGCGCACCGTCGAGAGCCCGGATCAGCTCACGCCGCAGGAGACGCTCATCGCGCGGCTGGCCTCCGATGGCCTGTCGAATGCGGAGATCGCAGCCCAGCTCTTCATCAGTGCCCGGACGGTCGAGTGGCACCTGCGCAAGGTGTTCGCCAAGCTCGGCGTCAGCTCCCGTGGCGAGCTGCCGGTCGACGAGACCACCCACCTACGGAGGTCGACATGAGCACCACCGCAAACCTCGGCTACGACGTGTTCGTCAACGAGCCGCCGCCGCAGGACGGGTTCCTTCCCAACGGGGAGCCGAAGCGGTTCTCCCCGATGGCCAGCACGCTGATCTACGGCAGTCAGGACGCGGTGCTGACCGATCCCGGGATGACCGAAGATCAGGCGGATGCGCTGGGCGACTGGGTCGCGGCCAGGGACCGGAACCTCACCGACATCTTCGTCACCCACGGCCACGGCGATCACTGGTTCGCCGCCGGGCTGCTGGCCGAACGGTTCGGGGCCCGTGTCGTCGCCACCGCGGGCACGATCGCGCAGATGCACGGCAGCGTCGCGACGCGGCCGCTGCTGTGGGACAAGGTGTACACCGGGATCCCGCCGACACCCGTCACCGCGGTGACGGTCCCGGACGACCGCTTCACGCTCGAGGGACACGACCTGGTGATGGTCGAGGTCGGCCACACCGACAGCGACGACACCAGCGTCCTGCACGTCCCGGATCTCGGGCTGGTCGTGGCCGGGGACTCGATATATAACGGCGTGCACATGTACCTGGGCCAGAGCGCCGTCGGCGGCTTCGGGCCCTGGCGGGCCGCGATCGACAAGGTCGAGGCCCTGCAGCCCCGCCACATCGTCTGCGGCCACCAGAACAAGCAGCTCGACGACGACGCCACGCGGACGATCGCGCAGACCCGGCAGTACCTCGACGACGCCGACGAGCTGCTGCGGACCGAGAGCACCGCCGTCGGCTTCTTCAACGCCAAGATCGAGCGGTACCCCGCCTACCTCGGGCGACTGGTCCTGTGGGTGAGCGCCAGCTCCCTCTACGGCGTGCGCGAACATCCCGAAGGGAACCCCGCCCAAATCATCCTCAACTCCTGGCTCTGAAAGCCCGGTTCGGTTAAAACCCAGTGATTCGCCCGGTGCACGCGGATTTGCCGCGGGCGTAGGTTCGCCTGCGACAGCATCACGCACACGGGGGAACCATGACTACACCGCCACCTGGCCGGCTAGGGCAAGGCCGGTCCAGTGGACGAAGATGATCTTGCCGACGCCTTTCGCACCGGTAGCGCCGAAGGGGTCCGTGCCGTCTACGAGCGCTACTCCGGGGCGGTATTCACGATCGCGCTGCGGGTTCTCGGTGACCGGGAACTGGCCGCGGACGCCGCTCAGGTCACCTTCCTGAACGCCTGGCGCGCCTGCGGGACGCTGGAACCGGACCGCCCGCTGGCGCCGTGGCTGTTCACGATCGCCCGGCGCGCCGCGATCGATCTGTACCGCCGCCGCGCCCACGGGCCGGAGCCGGTCGAGCCGAAGGATGACGCGGCGATCGCGCTGCCGCCGTCGATGGAGTGCATCTGGGAGGCCTGGCAGATCCGGATCGCCCTGGACATGCTGCCCGCCGAGGAACGGGAGGTGGTCCGGGCCCAGCACTTCGCCGGCCTCACCCACGCCCAGATCGCCCAGCAGCTGGCGATGCCGATCGGCACGGTGAAGTCGCGATCGCACCGGGCGCACCGCCGGCTCGCCTCGATGCTGGGGCACCTGGCGGAGGTCGCGGCATGACATCGCAGCCGTGGCTCGCCGAGTACCTCGAGCAAGGAGCGCAGGAACCGGGCCCGTACGCCCCCGACGCGGCTTCGGCCGACGCCGCCCGGCGGCTGTGCGGCCTGCTCGCCGACCCGGACGGCTGGGCCGAGCCGCCCGCCGGCCTGCTTGGCCAGATCCTCGCCGGCATCGACAGCGAGCGGGTCACGCCGACGGTCGAGGACGGCCGACGCCGTCAGATCAGGGTGCGCCGAACGGTCCGGGCCGGTGCGGCCGCGCTGCTGGCGGCCGCGGCCGTGGTGATAGGCATCGTGGTCACTCGCGGACCCGCGACCACCGACGTCGTCCTGGCGGGCACGCGGCTGGCCCCGGCCGCGAGCGCGACCGCCAAGCTGCACGCCACGCCCTCCGGGCTGGCCATCGAGCTGGACGTCTCGGGGCTGCCGCCCTCCCCACCGGGCTACTACTACCAGGCCTGGATGAAGGGGCCGCGTGGGCTGGTCACCATCGGCACCTTCCACCTGCGCGGCGGTCCGGGCGCCGTCGAGCTGTGGTCGGCGGTCAGCCTGGCCGACTACCCCGCGATCACCGTCACCCGGGAGCCGGAGGACGGCAACCCCGCCTCGTCCGGCCAGGTCGTGCTCACCAGCCGGCATCCGTGAAAGAGGGGCACCATGGCGTTCACCGACCGCAGTGACCTGTTCGCCGCCATGCACGAGAACGGGATTAACGCGACGATCGGGCAGCTCATGCTGCAGCGCCCGTCGATGTTCAACTACGCCACCATCCTGTTTACCCAGGCCCTGCGCTCGCAGTTGTGCGTGCCGATTAATACGCCCCCCGGGGGCGGGCCGCTGTTCACGGTAGAGCCGCAGCTGCCGGTTCTCGGCGCGCCGCGGCCGCTCGGGCTCGACTGGTGCCTGCAGCTGAGCAACGTCAGCGTCGACCTGTTCCCGGGGAACACGCTGACCCTGCCGCCCGAGCTCGACCCGATCGGCAGCCAGCAGTTCGCTCTGCACCTGCGGGCCTGCTTCGGGCTGGCCTGCCCGGACGACCAAGTGGTCGAGAACCTGGCGGCCGAAATGGAAGCCGCGGTGGCGGCGAGCATGCTTCCGGCCACGGCGCCCGCCGCGGGCGTCCAGCCGGTGCCCAGCGCGAACGTGCTCTGCAGCTGCCTGGACGTGTTCGGCGTCGGCCACTTCGAGCGGGGCGCGGTCGCCGGGATCCCGGGGCAGTGGCTCAAGACCCGGCTGGACAGCCTGGAGATCGTCGACCTGGTGACCAACCCGCCGTCCAACCTGGAGAGCATGCTCGAGTGCTACCTGCGGGTGGTGCTCCGGCTCGGCGTGCTGCCGCGGCTCATCGTGCCCATGGAGAGTCTTGTGCTGAACATCACCCAGATGCTCCAGGACAACGACACCGCTATCGGCCAGCACGTCACGCTGGTCCCGGCCACCGACGTGCCGAACAACCCGGCCGTCGAGGACGACGAGCTCAAGGTCTTCTTCAACCTCAAGGTGGATTGATCATGGCGGACCTGACGATCGCCGTCTCGGAGGCGGTGTGCGCCAAGACCCTCGAGGTCGTGGTGGCCAACTTCGGCTTCGAGGCGGCCGACCGGGCCAGCTTCGGCAGCTTCATGGCCGGCTACGACGGCCGCCTCGTGCTGAAAGGCGGCACCCTCGACCTGCGCGACGACGGCACCGTCCGCCTGCGTGAGCTGGACGCGCGCTGGGACAAGCTCGAGTTCACGCTGGGGGTGGCGATGCCCGAGCTGTCGCTCGGCGGCGGCGTGGTCGACCTGCCTTCCGGGACCATCCACCTGCCCGGTGTGACGCTCTTCACCGGCGACCCGGCCGTGGTGGTCACCGTCGACCTGGCGCCGTTCGTCAAGCACGAGCTGAGCCTGATCGCCAGCCCGCTGATCCAGCACTTCGACCCGGCGACCACCGCGATCGGAAAGCACTGCCAGGACCTGCACACGGCGCTCGACATCGACGACACCAAGCCGCAGTGGCGGGTCTTCTGCGACCCCCAGACGATCGACTTCGACCTGTTCGACTTCGCCGACACGGTCGGCGACCTGTTCGAGGAGGCGTTCACCGACGCGATCGACAAGCTGCTGCCGCATGGCCCGCTGCACGACATCATCCTGGCCGCGATCGGGTCGGTCGCGGACCTGCTCCGCACGCTGCTCGACATCCCCGACGACATCTCCGAGTGGCTCAGCGACCTGTTCAACGTCAGCTTCGGGGTGTTCAACCTCATCCTGCAGTTCGTGGCCGACTTCTTCGGCACGTGCATTTCCTTCTTCCAGCTGGACGACCCGTACCCGATGTTCCCCAGGACCAGTGACCTGGCCGAGGTGACGGTTCCCATCCAGCACCTGACCGCCACGGTCAGCGACGCCGAACTGGTCGTCACCGCCGACATCGGAGCCGTGTCATGAACGAGCTGCGCAGCGAGGTCGCCATCAACCGCGTCCTGCTCACCAACCCCGCGCTGGACTCCGGCGCCATCGCCGTCCGCGGCACCGTGTTTCACGTCTTCGGCGAGGCAGGCGACCATGACGTGACGATCCTGCGCGACGGCCGCGTCGCTGGCCGGTTCACCGTCGCCGTCCAGCCGGAAGGCGCCGTGCCGCAGGTCAACGTGGACCTGGCCGGATTGGCGGCCGACGCCGACCGTTCGGGGAATGTCACCGGGCACTATGCCGTCCGCGAGGGCGGTGTCATGGGCTTCGCCGTCGGCCTGGGCGTCGGCCGCTACGCCGTTGTCATCAGCCACACCGCCGGCGGCGGATCGCGCACGGTCCTCGACAGCCGCGGCCAGCTCCCGGTCGGCGACCTGTTCGCGGTCACGCTGGTCACCCCCGGGACCTACCGCGCGACCAACTTGACCAGCCAGGCACGGCTGCCGATCACGGTGGCCATGCCCGGGCGGGGCGAGCCCTACAGCCCGGCGCGGTCGACCCTGGTCCGGGCCGGCGACCACGGCTTCGACCCGGCGGCGGCGCACATCCTGGCCGGCCAGTCGATCGTCCTCCTCGCCGAGACCCCCGCCCGTTTCCTCATCGAACCGGCGCCGCCTGGGCTCTAGAACACCGAGATGTGCACGTG
This sequence comes from Streptosporangiaceae bacterium, assembly GCA_036273575.1. Classification (GTDB taxonomy): domain Bacteria; phylum Actinomycetota; class Actinomycetes; order Streptosporangiales; family Streptosporangiaceae; genus Chersky-822. Next base: position 8,869 of record DASUHI010000041.1, read on the forward strand.
GTCGTAGTGGTTCGCGGTGATGCTGCCGCGGTTCTCCATCGGGACCCAGCCGGACGACGCCATCCGGACGTCCCAGATCCGCTGCCGGTAGATGATGTACATGATGCCGAGCCGGGAGGCGTTCGCCTGGGCCCACGCCGCGATGTCGTAGCCCTTCTGGATCCAGGACGCGGCCGGCATGACGCCCCCGGTGCTG
>DASUHI010000042.1:0-3274 GCA_036273575.1 Streptosporangiaceae bacterium
ATGAGCCTGCCGGTGACGGTACGTACCTTTCGACATCTGCGACGGTCGGACCGTGGTCTCGGGACGCGCAGCACGGCGGGCCGCCCTCCGCGCTGGCGGTCAGGGCGCTGGAGCAGCACGAACCTGACGAGCGGCAGCGGCTTGGGCGGGTGTCGATCGACATCCTGCGGCCGGTTCCGATCGGCAAGCTGTCGGTGAAGACGAGAACGGTGCGGCCCGGGCGGCGTGTCGCGCTGGTCGAGGCCGTGATGGAGGCCGACGAGCAGGAGGTCCTGCACGCACGCGGCTGGCGGATCGAGCGGCCGGCACACCAGGTCCCCGAGATCGCCGACGGTACGCCCGCAGCGCCGCTGCCGGCAGATGGCGACGGGAGCATCCCGGTGATCTTCACTCTCGAGCCGGACGGCTACCTGGCCTCCATCGAGTGGCGGTTCCTGCCGTCTGAGCTGGACGAGTATGTCGCGGGCGGGGAAGGCGCGCCGCCACACTCGCCCCGGACGGCAAAGGTCAGGGCCGCATGGGCCAGGCCGCGGATCCCGTTGCTGCCGGATGAGGAGGCGTCCCCGATGGCGAGGACCTTGCTGGTTGCCGACTCAGGCAGCGGAGTCGGCGCCGCGCTCCCGGCGACCGACTACATCTTCATCAACGTCGACGTCACGGTAGCGCTCACGCGCGATCCTGCCAGTGACTGGATGCTGCTGGAAGCGGAGACGTCCATCGGCGCCGACGGCACCGGCATCGCGGCGACGCGCCTGTCCGACCAGGCAGGGCCGTGCGGCAGGGCCTGGCAGACACTGCTGGTCGCGCCCCGTTAGATGGTGACCGGTTCGGCCCGCTGCATTACCTTTCAGCCCCCGCGCGCCGGTACCTTATGTGATCTGCGTCACGTAATCTGGCGCAGTCCGAACCAGACCTCAGGCTCGTCCGTACAACTAGCTATTCGCTGGCCCGGCGTCTTGACGTGGTTTGCGACACGTCAGGGCGCCGAGTCATGGCTCGGACCATAGCTTGAGAGGGGTCCCGCATGTCAAGCAAGATCACTAGAACCCTGGTCGGCAGCCTCGCGCTGCTGGCCGCCGTGCTCGCAGGCTGCTCGTCGTCGCACGCGCCTGCCCAGCACCACAAGACGACGCACACCACCGCGCCCTCGGGGAGTAGCGGCGGCATCCCGCAGAACAACGGCGGCGACCACGACTCCGACAACAACGGCGGCCCCAGTGACGGTGACGGCAACGTCTAGCCGCTGCACGGCCAGGACGCTCGCTCGTATCGTCTTCCCGGCCGTCGCGGTTGCGGCCGCCGTGGCCGGATGCCAGTCATCCGCCCCGGCGGCCAGCGAGCCCGGCACGCTGCCGCACGTTCACCTGCTGGCGGCCAGGCAAGCCCCGGCGGGGTGGCACCTCGTCACCCTGCCGGACGGCAAGGCCGTCCTTGCCTACCCGCCGGGCATGCACCGGGTGACCGGCGACCGCGGGAGCGCGTCAGCGGCGCAGGTCGGCCACTCTGGCTCGTTCCTGATGTACCTGAACGCCACGCCGAAGCAGAGCGACGAGACCCTCGCCGACTGGCCGGACTTCCGTATCCATCACCTGACCGACGAGGACGCCTCGACGGCCAGGCTGCTCGCGGCCAGCCACGGGGTGCGGTTCCTCGGCGGCACGGGGACCTGCGTCATCGACACGTACGTCACGCGCGAAAAGGCGAATCACTACACCGAGCTTGCCTGCTTCGTTCAGGGCAAGACCGGCTCGACCGTGATCATCGCGGCAGCGCCGTCGGCGGCCTGGAAGCACGAGGCGCCGACGCTGATCCGCGCGGTCGCCGCGTTCCGCGTGCGGTAACGCGGTCGCGGTTAAGCCCGGGCGGCACCCGCGGCGCGGGCCGCAGTCTCCCCGAGAGTCCTGTTCAGCCTCTACAGGATCTGCGGGACGACGCCGGCGATACAGATACGCTGGCCTGGTGCTCGCGGGGGCGGGCGCTGATCTGTCGTGAGGAGCAGCCGCGATGACCGCCGTCGACCTGGAGGGCGCCTACAACGTCCGTGATCTCGGCGGACTGCGCACGAGGGACAAGCGGCGCTCCAGATACGGCCTGATCTACCGCGGCGACTCGCTGGACAGCATCACGCCTGCCGACTCCAAGACGCTGTTCGACCAATTGGGCATCGGCACGATCGTGGACCTGCGGACGAAGGACGAGACCGACCTGGTCGAGCTGTCGTTTCCGGTCCAGCGGTGCCGGTTCTCCGTGCTGGCCGAAGGCAGGCTCGGGCGCGAGCCGTTCCCGTCCGACGACCCCGCCGAGCTGGCCAAGGTGTACCTCAGCAACCTCGAGGGCGGCCGCGCGGCGGTCAAGAGCACATTCGAGGTGATCGCGGGCAACCTGCGGGAGGGCGTGCCGACCCTGTTCCACTGCGCGGCGGGGCGCGACCGCACCGGCATCATCGCGGCGCTCCTGCTCGACCTCGTCGACGTCACGTTCGGTGAGATCGCCAGGGACTACGTGCAGAGCAACAGGAACGCGCGCCGCGTCACCCAGAAGCTCGCAGAGAACCCGCTGTACGCCAACCACGAAGCGCACATGCGCGAGGTCATCTTGCTGCACGAGCAGACCATTCTCGGCTTCCTGCGGCTGCTGCAGGCCGAGGCCGGCGGGTCGCGGCAGTTCTGCCTGGAGTGCGGGCTCAGCGAGGAGACGCTCGCGGTGCTCTGCGACCTGTTCGTGGGCGACGCGGATGACGGCTCGCGGGACTGACGCCGAGCTCCGCGCCGAACTCCGCCTGACGTCCGGCATCACCGTCCTGACCGGCGGGCAGACCGGCGTCGACACGCTCGCGGCCCGCGCCGCGCTCGCGGCCGGCCTGCCCGTGCACGTCGTGTTCCCGCGCGGGTTCCGCCAGGAGGACGGCCCGCTGACGCCTGAGCGCCGCGCCGGGCTGCGCGGCGCCGTGCTGCACGAGCTGGCCAGCACCGGTTTCGCGCCGCGCACGCGGGCCTGCGTGCGCCTGGCCGACGCCGTGCTGCTGTTCGACCCCGCGGGCGGCGCGGGCTGTGAGGAGACCGTGCGCGTCGCGGGCCTGCTTGGCCGGCCGTTGCTGGACCTGACCGGCAGCGGTGCTGCGGGACCGGCCGTACTGTCTTTCATTCGCGATAACAGGGCGCAGGTGCTGATGTTCGCCGGGTGCCGGGGGAGCCAGCTCGCGGGTCAGATCGACGTCGTGCGTGCCCAGGTCGAGCAGGTCGCCGCGGCGCTGCGCGAGTGCGGGGAGTGAGCG
>DASUHI010000043.1:0-3974 GCA_036273575.1 Streptosporangiaceae bacterium
CCGGCCAGCGCCCTGATATACCGATGCCATGACCGCTGACACCGTCGCCGCGGACATGCGTTCGGCCGCGACCGTCCTCCTGCGTGCCCTCGACGACGAGCAGCGGGCGCTGGCCGCGCTGCCCTTCGCCGACGAGCCGGCGCGGCGCTGGCTGGAGTATCGGCCGCGGCAGCGACCCGGCGCCAGCCTCGCGCTGATCAGCCCGCCGGCGAGGAAGGCGGCTTGCCGGCTGCTGGCGACGGCGCTCAGCGACCGTGCCTACACGCAGGCCATGGCCATCATCGCCCTGGAGGAGGTGCTCGACCGCAGGGAAGGGTGGCGCCGCGGCCGGCACAGCGGCGACTACTGGGTCAGCGTCTTCGGCGAGCCGGGCAAGGACGAGCCGTGGGGCTGGCGGTTCGAAGGACATCACCTGTCGGTGAGCATGACCCTGCACGGCGGGCAGGTTTCCCCCGCACCGGTTTTCTTCGGCGCCAACCCCGCCCGGGTCAGCTACGCCGGCCAGGCCGTCTCCAGGCCGCTGGCACCGGAGGAGGACATGGCCCTGGCCCTTCTCGACGAGCTCGGACCGCGCGCCCGCGCCGTCGCCGTGGTGGCCGACCGGGCCCCCGCCGACATCAGGACCGCCACGAAGGCCAGGATCGCGCGGACGCTCGAGCCGCGCGGCATCGGGTCGGCTGAGCTGGGCCCCACCGCCCGCGCGCTGCTCGGCCAGCTCGTCGCCCTCTACCTGGACCGGCTCCGCGACGACCTGGCGGCGGGCCAGGCTGCCAGGCTGACCGCCGGCGACCTGCACTTCGCCTGGGAGGGGGCGACCAGGCGGGGAACGAGGCACTACTACCGGGTGCAGGGCGAGGACTTGCTCATTGAGTACGACAACACCCAGGACGACGGCAACCACGCGCACACCGTGCTGCGCCGGCCCCACAGCGACTTCGGCGCCGACCTGCTCGCCGCGCACTACGAGCAGGCTCACTCGCCTGCGTAGCCTGAGTACTCCTGCGTCCTGTTAACGCTGCTTCGCGGCCACCGCGCAGTAGAGCCATCTGGAGCCCTCGGAGTCCGCGGCCGCCGGGTCCTCACAGCCCCACAACCCCACCCAGGTGATCTCCGGCAGTGCGCCGTCGTACGGCGGGACGATCTCGAGCGTGCCGATGATCTCGCGGAACTGCGCTCGGCTCCTGACATAGTTACCGCCGGCGGAACGGCGGCCTGCCTCGTTCATGGCCGCTACGGCCTGAGGCGGCTTGTGGTCACCGGTCGTGTGCGAGAGCGCGAGATAGCTGCCCGCTGCCAGCGGAGCGACGTAACGGGCCACGATGGCGGCCGGGTCGTCGGCGTCGGATACGAAGTGCAGCACGGCGGTCATCAGCACCGCGACGGGCTCACGGAAGTCGATCAGCCGGCGCACCTCGTCGTTGGCCAGCACTGCGTCCGGGTCCTTGAGATCGGCGACGACGACCGCGACGGCGTCGTCGCCTTCGAGCAGCCGCTCGCTGTGCAAGTGGACCATGGGGTCGATGTCGACGTAGACGACGTGAGCGTCGGGGTGCACCTTGCGCACAACCTCGTGGGTGTTCCCGACCGTCGGCAGCCCGGAGCCGATGTCGATGAACTGCCGCACGCCGTGTTCTGCGATCCATTTCGCGGCGCGCTGGTGAAACCCGCGGTTCGCGAACGCCGCGTCGACAAGCTCGGGTGCCCTGGATCGCATCAGGTCGGCAGCGGCCCGGTCTGCGGCGAAGTTGCTCACGCCCCCGAGCAGGCAGTCGTAGATGCGCGCAACGCTCGGTTGCGACGCGTCGACTCCCGCGGGAACCTGGTCGCTGTCAGCCATTCAGGTGCCTCCGCCTCATTTCCTTTGACGGACATTCTGGCACAGATCGATTGGCCATTATCCGCCCGCGGGCAGCCTAGCGCGGCCGATGGGCTAGCTCGTCGCTCTCGTCGCTACCCTGCCGTCAGCGGCACGGCCGCCTCGTCGGTGTGCACTCCGAACGTCAGCGCCTCGATGAAGTACAGGTGCACGCTATCCGCGTCGTGCGACTGGTAGCCGATCGACAAGTCCTGGGCTAGGTACATCTCGTAGTCACCACCGCGGGTCGTCAGAACGAACGCGCCGTCGATGGCTGGTGCCCAGATGATCGGGCCCTCGACCAGCCGGCTCAGGTGCTCGCGCACCGGATACCCGTGGTCGGACGTCTCGCTCACCGCCGTGTACGCGTCGGCGCTTAGAACAAGCGCGTACGGGCCGCCGACGCCGGCCAGCCGCAGCGCGGACAGCGCCTCGCTGATCACGTCCGGATACTGCCTGGCGTCGGACGGCAGCGCCATCGCCGGGTTCGACGCGCTCGCCCTGATGCCCGCGATGCCGCCTGGCGGGTAGCCCTCGAACACGGCCCGGTCCTCGGCGAACGCCATCGTGCGGGCGGCGTCCTTGACCGGCTGCCAGTCAGGATCCTGCGCGCCGCGCTCGACGTCGTCGACGGCCCGCCGGCTGACCGCGAACGGCACCCTGAGCTCGATCACCGGCTGGGAGGTGCGAGCCCAGGCGAGCACGCCGGGCGCCGGCGACGTGATGTCGCCGAGATGCCCGGTGCCGACCGCGGCCAGCGCCTCGTCGCCAGGCCCCGTCACCTCGGCTACCCGCCGGCCGGCGAGGTGCAGCGTGAAGGTGCGCCTGGCCTCCTCCTCGATGCTGGCCCAGGCGGCCGCTGAGACCGGCGCGAGCTCGCGATGCAGGTTGTTCATGGCTGAGCGCTCCTTTGCAAGCTGCCGATGCCCAGTGAGCCGTCCCGCGTGCCCTGACCGCCGGCCTTCTGAACGCCGGCCTGCTGATCGCCCGACTGCTGGCTGGTTGCACCCGGCAAATCGGGCAAGTCATCAAAGAAACCGGCTGGAGGCGCGAAGAACAGGCTGCCGGTCAATGCCGTAGAGAAGTCAAGGATCCGGTCGTAGTTACCGGGCGGCTTGCCGATAAACATGTTCATGAGCATCTGCTCGGTGACCGACGGCGTGGCCGCGTAGGCGATGTAGTACGTGCCGAACTCGCCGCGACCCGGCGCTCCGAACGGCATATTCGCGCGCAGGATCTGCCGCTGCGTGCCGTCCTCGTCGACGATCGTGTTCAGCGCCAGGTGCGAGTTCGACGGCTTGACGTCGTCGGGCATCTCGATGTCGGCCAGCTTGCTGCGGCCGATCACTCTCTCCTGCTCCTCGACCGTCAGCGCGTTCCACGCTGCCACGTTGTGCACGTACTTTTGCACGATCACGTAGCTGCCGCCGGCGAAGTTCTGGTCCTGCCCGCCGATGATGGCCGCGTCCGCTGCCGCCCCGCCCGCCGGGTTCTCCGTCCCGTCGACAAACCCGATCAGGTCGCGCTCGTCGAAGTACCGGAAGCCCTGCACCTCGTCGCAAGCCGTGACACTTCCGGCGAGCCGGTTCATCACCTGCGTCGCGTACTCAAAGCACAGGTCCATCCTGCTCGCGCGGATGTGGAACAGCAGGTCTCCAGGCGTGGCGACGGCGTTGTGCGTGCCGCCGTACAGCGGCTGGAACGGGTGCAGCTCGGCGGGCCTAGGCCCGGAGAACAGCCGGTCCCACGCGCGCGACCCGATCGCCGCTACGCAGGCGAGCCTGGCCTCGGGAATCCTGAATCCGACGGAGCGCTGCAACGCTGGCAGGTCGCCGAGCACGTCGCGAACGGCCGCCTCGCTGCCGCTGTTCATGCCAAGGACCAGGAAGACGGCCGCCGCCGTCAGCGGCGAGAGCACCGGCTGCGGCGAGTTGTCGCGCGCCGGCACGGGCTCAGGCAGCCCCGAAGTGCTCGCCGGCACCGGCACGTCCGACGGCCCTGGCACCGTCATCGCCTGGCGTCCTCCCCTCCGACGGATGTACCGCTGACCACGCTTCAGGCCAGTTTTCCATAAGTGTTCTCTCCCGCCGCGCCGCCCCGCCCGCCCCGTCCCCCAGCC
>DASUHI010000044.1:0-10280 GCA_036273575.1 Streptosporangiaceae bacterium
TCACGCAGAAGGCGACGAGCAGCGCGACGCCGCCTGCGAGGCCGCCGATGACCCGCGGGCTCGTCCAGCCGGTCGGCTGCACGCCGTAGGGCTGAATGCCGTACGTGATGGAGACGAGCAGCAAGCCGGCGCCGGCCGCGAACGTGATATTGCCCCACCAGTCAATCGACGCGCGCCTGACGGTCGCGATCTCGCGCAGCTTGAGGTACGACCAGACGGTCCCGAACACTCCGATCGGGACGTTCACCCAGAACACCGCGCGCCAATCCCACGCGGCCAGGACCCCGCCCAGGATCAGCCCGATGAATTGCCCGGAGATCCCGCAGATCTGGTTGATGCCCAGAGCCATGCCGCGCTGACGCGCGGGGAACGCGTCGGTCAGGATGGCCGCTGCGTTGGCCATCAGCATCGCGCCGCCAAAGGCCTGGGCGAGCCGCCACAAGATCAGCCACAGGGCCCCCGCCGGGCCCGTGAGCGGGTCGAGTGACAGGGCGATCGACGCCAGCGTGAACACGACGAAGCCGAGGTTGTAGATCCTGACCCGGCCGAACATGTCGCCGAGTCGGCCAAGCGTCACGACGAGCACCGCCGTGACCAGCAGGTAGCCGATGATCATCCACAGCAGGTAACTGATGTTGCCTGGCGCCGTAGGGTCCAGGTGAATGCCGCGGAAGATGGCCGGCATCGCGATGATCACGATCGAGGTGTCGATCGTCGCCATGAGCATGCTGAGCGTGGTGTTCGAGAGCGCGACCCACTTGTACCTGCTGCCCACGGTGCCCTCGGCCACGGCTAGAACCTTAGCATGGCTAAAGATGTGTCATTCAACCGCCTGAAGTGCCGAGGCAGCCGGGACTGGTCCCAGCCACGGTCGCGCAGTCATCGGCGAACGTGATGTCCGCGGTGACGTGCTCGCCGGCGAGGACGAGCGGCATCCAGTACCTGGCGTCGTCCCACATGCCGTCGAAGGGGAGAGCGTCCGAGGCGAACCAGCGGGGGATCACCTCGTCGGACTCGGCCGCCCGGCCGAGATACTCGCCAGTCACGAACACCTCGGCGGTCTGATTCCACGACGGCCGGGCGGGGAAGACGAAGTTCAGGCTCGCCATGTGCCTGAGCCCTGACACGATCAGACCTGATTCCTCCTCCACCTCCCGGATCGCGGCCTCTTCCGGCCGCTCGCCGTCCTCGATGTGGCCGCCGAGCCCCACCCAGCGCCCGGCGCCGAAGCCCGACTTCTTGAAACCGAGCAGCACGTCGCGACCAGGCCCGTCTGCGGCGGCCGGCCTGGTTACCAGGCAGAGGCAGGTTCTGGTGATCACCGGGCCAGCACTAGATCGCGGGCTAGCACGTGCCGCGTACCATGCCGATCAGCCGGTCCAGGACGGCCCCGCCGCTGACCCTCAGGCCATCGTGCTCGTGCTCGCTGGTCACCCACCTGCGCAGGCCGCGGACCCCGGCTGCCGTGGCCACAGAGAACCGCTGCGGCACGTACATGTCGTCGTAGTAGACCGCCGCCGCGGCCGCAACGTCGTTCCGGCTCAGCTGGTCCGGGTCGTAGAGCCTCGGCCACCCGTCGTGATGGGCGAGCAGTTCCGCTGCCTCGGCGAGCGGTCGCAGCACCGGGTCCGTGGTGAGCATCCACGGAAAGATCATCTCGCCCGTGAAGAGGATCGGCTCCGAGCCGTCCAGGGCAGCCTCGGCGCTGAACGCCGCGAATTGCTCCCTGATCCGGTGGGCGGCCCAGCGGGTCGCGGATTCCTGCGCATAGCAGGCCTCGTGCAGTACCGCGTAGAGCGGCCCGCCCGCGAACGTGAGCATGTCCTGGGCGCGGTACTTGAAGCTGTCGCTGATCTCGTCGCCGTCGAACGCGTCCTCCAGCAGGTAGTGCAGGTCGTGGCTGCCAGTGGACATCCCAAGGCAGCTGCCGAGCGACTGGAACGCCTCAGCGGTCAGCGGCGCGCCCGACGGCAGCATGACCTCCTTGCTGAGCAGGTACGCGGCGACCCTGCGGGCCTGTTCGACGTCGCCTGGGTAGCGCTCGTAATGCGCCGCGTTCTTGGCCGCGACCAGCGGATAGGTGGCCAGGTACACATCGTCGGCCGACGTCTGCAGGCCCGGGAGCCCTCCGGTAATGAACGCCTCGGCGAGGCCTTGCGGCGCCTGCGACAGGTAGGTGAGGGTGCAGAAGCCGCCGAAGCTCTGCCCGAGTACGCTCCAGGGCGTCCCGCCCGTGAGCCGCTTCCTGATCAGCTCGGCGTCGGCCACGATCGCGTCGGCGCGGAAGTGCGTCAGGTACTCGGCCTGCGCTTCAGGAGTGCCGAGGCTGGCGAGCGTGAGCCGGTTGGCGGGGGTGGAGCGGCCCGTTCCGCGCTGGTCGAGCAGCAGGACCCGGTAATCGCGCAGCGCGCGGTCGAGCCAGCCGTCCCTTCCCTTCGGCCGCGGGCTCTGCTGCCCCGGGCCGCCCTGCAGGTAGCACAGCCATGGCAGGTCGCCGTTCTGGCGGCCCGTGTTCTGGCTGGCCACGACCTCCCGTGCGAACACCGTGAGCTGCGGTCCGCGCGGGTTGGCGTGGTCGAGCGGCACTTCGAAGACGTGGTCGGTCAGCGTCGTGCCTGGCTGCTGGGAGGAGGGCATACCCGACACGCTAACGTGGCCGCGGTGCGGCAGGATATCCGTATGGCGGCTGGAGACTCAGGGACCGGCCTGGCGGCCGCCATGTTCGCTGCGGACCTGGCCTCACGCGGTCTGGGCATGGATCTGCTTGACGTCGGCGACGGCACCGCGACGGTGCGGATGACCGTGACGAGGTCGATGATCAACGGGCACGGGATCGCGCACGGCGGCTACGTGTTCCTGCTGGCCGACACCGCCTTCGCGTGTGCGTGCAACAGCAGGGGAGTGGTGACGGTGGCCGCGGGCGCCGACATCAGCTTCGTGACTCAGGTGCGCGAGGGCGCTGTCCTCGTCGCGACGGCCACTGAGCGCGCCACGTTCGGGCGGAGCGGCATCTACGACGTGACGGTGCGCAGCGGCGATCAGGTGGTCGCGGAGTTCCGTGGCAGGTCGAGGGCGCGCAGCGCCAGTTCGCGCAGCAACCTCGGCAGCTCACGGGGATAGAACATCTCGGTCGTGCCCTCAAGCTCGGCCACCGTCCACCAGCGATGCCCGTCGATGACGGCGGCCTCCTCGTGGTCAAGGCCGTCGGTCAGCACGACCGCGCTGCCGATCCGCAGTTCGAAGAAGTCCTGTTCCTGGCGGTAGCTTGTGCCGTCATAACTGAAGTCGGTCACCTCGTGCCAGACCGGTTCGCCCAGCTCGGCAGCCTTAGCGGCGATCCCCGTCTCCTCCCGCAGCTCACGGGCGGCCGCCTGGGCGAGGCTCTCGCCGGGTTCCGCGCCGCCGCCGATCGTGAACCAGTACGGCTCGTCCGGCCTGGCAGGATCGAACCCGTGCAGCAACAGCACCCGCCCGCCAGCGTCGATGACCAGGACCCGGCCAGCCCGCCGAATGACTTCAGGTCCATCCACATCAGTCACCATACAGGTGGAATCTGAGGATCCGCGGTGCGGTGACCTGCGCACCCGCGGACCTCGATGCCCTGGCACGAATCAAGAATAGAGACATGCCGTTCACCGCCGTCATCTTCGACTTCTTCGCGACGCTGACTCCCAGCACCCCTGAGCACGTGTGGGCGGAGCACACGGCCCGCAGCGCGGCGCCGCTCGGCCTTGACCCGTCTGACTGGCGGCAGGCGCTGGACGATTCCTGGGCCGAGCGGGCGACCGGGGTGCTCGGTGACCTGCCGGCGACATTCCGCGAGCTGGCCCGCAGGCACGGCGCCGAGCCAGGGGAGAGGGCGCTGGCCGCCGCGTGCGCGGCCAGGCGGGCCGCGCAGCACGAGCTGTTCAGGTTCCGGCCCGATGCACTGGCCGTGCTCGAGCAGGTGCGCGCCCGCGGGTTCCGGCTCGGCGTGCTGAGCGACTGCACGATCGAGCTGGCCGACGCCTGGCAGCGGCTGCCGGTGGCCGCGCTGGTGGACGCCAGGGTCCTGTCCTGCGAGCAGGGGCGCAGGAAGCCGGACCCCGTGCTGTTCACGACCATCGCGCGCGAGCTCGGCGTTGCCCCGGCGGATTGCCTGTATGTCGGCGACGGGGGTGGAGGCGAGCTCAGCGGCGCCTCTGCGTGCGGGATGCACGCGGTCATGCTGCGTGCCGACGACTGGCACACCAGCGTGGCCCACTCACGTGAAGACGACTGGGCGGGACCGTGGGTGCGCACCCTGTCCGCGGTCCTGTCCGTGCTCGACGGACGGCAGGCGGACCACGGCGCGTCGGCCGCTGACGGCGGAACAGGCTGACCAGGACGCCTATACTCCGGCTCGTGCCGACCATGCCTGCGGTGCCGCGCCGGGGCCGCCCGCCGCGCCACAACCGGAGCGAGATCCTCGACGCGGCCTCGGAAGTGATGATCTTCCGCGGCTACGAGGCCACGCGCTACAGCGACGTGGCGGAGGCCAGCGGGGTGCCGGTCGCCAGCCTGCAGCACCACTTCCCGACCTTGGAGGTGCTGCGGCGCGAGGCGCTGCGCAATAAGGTCAGGGCCGAGCTGGCCGGCCTGTCCGAGCAGGTCAGCGTCATCGCCGATCCGTGGGAGCGGGTGCGGCACATCATCGTCAGGTCCGTGTCGCTCGATCCCGCGCGCCGGCACGGCGGCTGGGTGCTCTGGCTCGAGTACTGGCGTGCGGCCGCCCACGACGAGACGCTGGCACGGGACAGCCGCGAGGTCAGGACGCAGTGGCTCAGCCTGATCGCCGGGTGCATCGCCGACGGCCTGCGGGCCGGTCAGTTCAGCTCGGACGGGACGGCCGAGGAGGCTGCTCTCGAGCTGCACGGCCTGCTCGACGGGCTCGGCATCAACCTCGCGATCGAGCCGGACGAGGCCTCCGCCGCCGAAGCGATCATGCTGCTCGAGCGCGCTGCCCGGCGGATGCTGCGCCCCGGCTGACGGGCGAGCGCCGCTCGCCGGTCAGGGCTCACGCGGCGGGGACCTGGCAGTCGGCGAGCGCGGCCGTCAGTGCCGCGGTGAAAACGGGGACGAGCTCCTCGGTGAAGGCGAGGGGCGGCCTGACCTTCAGCACGTTGCCTGCCCGGCCCGTCGTCCCCACCAGCACGCCGCGGCGCCGCAGCGCGTCCTTGAGCGCGGTCGCGGTCGCCTGGTCAGGCCGCTTCGAGGCCTGGTCGGTCACGATCTCGATGGCGTTCGCGAGGCCCACGCCGCGCACGTCGCCGACGGCGGCCGACTCGCTGGTCGCCGCTCGCACGGCGGCGCGAAGCGCCGTTCCAGCTGCCCGCGTCCTGTCGAGCACTCGCTCGTCGTCGAGCACATCGAGGACCGCGTGCGCGGCCGCCATCGAGACCTGATTGCCGGCGAACGTCGAGAAGAAGACGGTGTCACGTGCGAACCGCTCGGCGACCTCGCGCCTGGTGATGACGGCGCCGACCGGCTGCCCGTTGCCCATCGGCTTGCCAAGGGTTACGACGTCAGGGACGATGCCGAAGCGCTGGAACGACCACATCGCCTCGCCGGTGCGGCCGTGCCCGCCCTGCACCTCATCGGCGATCCACAGGCCGCCTGCCGCGTGGGTGAGCCGCACCAGGTCGCGCACGTACGCGGCGCCGGGATCGAAGATGCCGTCGCTCTGCAGGACGCCGTCGAAGATCGTCGCGGCAGGGGCGAAGCCGCCGGCGTCGAGACGGCCGAGCGCGGCCTCAAAGCCGGCGGTCTCCTGGCGCAGCCCGCGGTAGCTGTCCGGCGGTGCCCAGGTCTGCACGTGCGGCGGTGTCCGCGCCCCTGGCAGCACCTCGGGGGAGAAGTCCGCCATCGCGGCCGTGATGCCGTGATAGGCGAACTCGGTGCACAGCCCGCCCGCGTTACCCGTGTGCCAGCAGGCGAGCCGCCAGGCCAGGTCGTTTGCCTCCGACCCGGAGTTCACGAACAGCACCGTGTCCAGTCCCGGCGGGCACGTCGCGACGAGCCGCTCGGCGAGCTCGACGGCCGACGCGTGCAGGTAGCGCAGGTTGGTGTTCAGCACGCGCCACTGCCTGCCGACCGCCGACGTCACGCGGGGGTGAGCGTGCCCGACGCAGACGACGTTGTTGTACATGTCGAGGTACCGGCGCCCGTCGGTGCCGGTCATCCAGACCCCGCTGGCGCTGGCCATCTCGATCGGCTCGGCGTAGCTGAGCGGCTCCATCGCGGGCCCGAAGACGGCGTCCCTTCGCCTGGCGAGCGCGGAAACGCGAGCAGGCCGGCCCGCGTGCTCGCCACGGCTTGAGCCGGCCCCGAGCAGCCGCGCGGTCCTCGCCCATCCCGCCGTGAGCAGGTTGTCGATCATCGCGAGCGCGCTGTCGTGGAACCGCTCGGCGAAGCCGGGGTCTTCCAGCCCGGCCGCCGCCCGCCAGGAGCCGATCGCGACGGTCACCGCGGCGCGGGCCGCCCACAGGTCGCCGAGCAGCTCGAGCTCGACCGGCTCGAGCGGTAGCAGCCGCTCGTAGCCATCGAGAACCAGCCGGGCCACCCGGAACATCTCCGCCTGATCGCGCCCGCCGCAGAGCGAGTCGAGCACAGCGGCGAGGTCGGCCGCCAGCGCGGTGTGGGTCATGTCGCCGAAGTCGACGATGCCCGTGATCAGCCCGTCATCGCTGGCGAGCACGTTGTCGGCGGTCAGGTCGCTGTGAATGACCTGCGCCCTGAGCAGCCCCCAGCGCGGCGCGACCGCGGTGTCGAAGCGGTCAAGCACCGTGACGACCGCGGACCGCGCGGACTTGCCTGCGATCGCATGGGTCATGGGCCGCACCAGCGCGGCGTGCTGCACGTCCCAGGGCAGGCGGCGGATCGCCCGCGGATGGATGAACCCGCGCAGCGCGAGGCCAAGCCGCGCGGTCGTCTCGCCCCATGCGGCGAGCGCCTGATCGGGCAGCGTGAGCGGGTCGAGCCTGGCGCGGCCAGGCAGCACGTCGTAGGCCCTGACCCAGTAGCCGGTGCCGTCGTGCTGCCAGCGCACCCGGCATCCGGCGAGGCCGCCGCCATCGCCCGCCGGCCTGGCCCTGCGGCGGGGCAGCGCGACCGTCAGACCGGGGTCACAGCGCGCCGCGTGCATCGCCGCCATCGCCTCCATGTCCAGCATGGCCGGGTCTTCTGCCGGATTGGACACCTTCAGCACGGCGCCGCCAGCCGGCCCGCTCAGCAGGAACGCCTGGTCGCGTTCGCTGCCCAGGCTTCGTGCGCCTGTCGCGTCGACGCCGAACGCCGCCCGGCCGATCGCGCAGGCCTGCCGCGGCGAGAACGCGGGCGCCCGGCCCTGCAGCACGGGGTCGATGCGCACTGGGATGCCGATGGGGTCGATGCCGGCGGGGGAGAAGGTCACGGCGCCTCCAGCCGCGGCCACGGGCCGCATCATGGGATAAAGCCGACGATACAAGGCGTTCCCAGGCTGCGGATTGCCGCTCCCGCCCGGCATCGTGCAAGGTCGAGCCCGGTGGTCATGACAGCGACGTGCCGTTGCCGTTCTAGAAGGCACCTTGCTGTTCGCCGGGGGGCGACGGCTGGCGGCTACTTAACATAATGTACATTATCGGCACTGCGTGCTATCAGCGCCGCACCGAGCGGCCAGCACTGTGCCAAGGGCGTCATCGCCGAGCCGGCAGCCGCGTGCTGCGCCGCGGCGCGACCGGGCGACTGGGTGCGAATGGTCATTCTGCGGGGGCAAATCACCATTTCCGGATTAGGCGATCGTCAAGCTTTCGTGAATGCGGGAAAGAAATTGCAAGGTATCTAGCTGGCAGCGACGATTGCGTGCGAGCATTCTCGGGGACCATGTAACGGGGGGATGAAGATGACGAACATCGACGTGAATGAAAGGCCCGCTTTCTACGACGATGAGGGCTTCAACTACCAGAGCTACTGGTCAAACCGCAACTACGAGCACCGGGCCGAGGTCCTCGCGATCCGGCGGCTGCTGCAGGGCCGCAGGTTCTCTCGCGCCGTTGACATCGGCGGCGGTTACGGCCGGCTCAGCGTCGTGCTCGCCGAATTCGCCGACAAGGTGACGCTGGTTGATTCGAGCAGCCAGCAACTGGCACTCGCGGCCGATTTCCTCGCCGATCACCCGGACGTCGAGAAACGGCTGATGGACGCCAGCAGCCTGGAGTTCGCCAATGGGAGCGTCGACCTCGTCGCTATGGTCAGGGTGCTGCACCACCTGCCCGACCCGGCGGCGGAGCTGGCTGAAGTACACAGGATCCTGCGGCCGGGCGGCACCGCGATCGTCGAGGTCGCGAACGCCGCGCACGCGCTCAACCGGGTCCGCCATATGGTCAGGCGCGAGCCGTTGCGCGTGGAGGCGGTCGACATCCGGTCGGCGGCGACCAGGGCCCGCGGCGGCATCCCGTTCGTCAACCATCACCCGGCGACGGTCGCCGCGCAGTTCCGAACCGCCGGGCTGCAGGTCGAGCGCGTGCTGTCGGTCTCCAACCTCCGGCACCCGCTGATCAAGAAGGCGCTGCCCGGCCGGGCGATGATGGCCGCAGAGCGGGTCGCACAGGCCGGGCTCGCCAGGGTGCAGTTCGGCCCGAGCCTGTTCTTCCTGCTGCGCGGGTAGCCGTCCGCGGCGTACGCCGTACTGTGGCAGTGTCCGGTCATCCGGTCACGGAGGCGGCGGTGGCGCCAGAGATCAACCTCATCGATGCCGACGCGTACCAGCGCGGCGGGCCGCCCTACGAACAGTTCCGCTGGCTGCGCGAGCACGCGCCCGTGTACTGGCACGCCGACGGCGGCGCCGGGGGCTGGCCAGGCTTCTGGGCAGTGACCAGGCACGAGGACGTCGCGGCGGCCGAGGAGATCGTGCGGTGGGTCAGCCCGGTGAACATGTTCCGGCGGACCGCGACCCGCGACACCGAGCTCGGCGGCCAGCCGATCGCCGAGGGCGACAAGGTCGTGGTGTTCTACGCGTTGGCCAACAGGGACGAGGCCGTCTTCATCAGGCCGCACCAGTTCGACGCCGGGCGTGAGCCGAACCCGCACGTCGGCTTCGGTGGCGGCGGCCCGCACTTCTGCCTCGGCAAGCACCTGGCCGTGCTCGAGCTGAGGGTGCTCCTACGCACCCTCACCGAGCTGATGCCCGGCATCAGGCTGGACGGCGAAGCCGCCAGGCTCCGTTCGAACTTCATCAACGGCATCAAGCACATGCCGGTCAGGTTCGCCTGACTCACTGTGCGCGCCACCGCCGCCCAACCCGGGTTAGGGGAAGACTCAAGACCCTATGCGGTCGCTTTCTCTACGTCTAAGCACGTCTGCCGCGTCACGCAGAATCACTCGGCCCTAGCTGACTCCCCCGGTAGATCCGTGCAAGCTCGCGGGACGTCTCGGCCAGCCGCTGCCGCAGCCCGGCGGGCTCGAGGACTTCGACATCCGCGCCCAGCCGCAGGAAGTCCTGGTGCGCGTGGATCAGGGACTCGATCGGTACGACCGCGGTGACCCAGCCGTCGTCACCGGCCGCCGACGCGGTCGCCTCGACCGCGCTGATCACCGCGGAGCTCATCATCTCCGCCGTCCGTTCCCGTCCGGCCGGCGACAGCCGGATCGTCGCCTCGCCCTGCCACAGACCCGCGCGAAAACCGGCCACGCCCGACGCCCAGAACGCCGCCAGGTCGAAGCCGTCCTCGCGGGTGAACCGCTCCCCCGTGTCCGTCAGCCCGAGAATATGGTTTACCCGGTATATCCGAAACGCCCGAACAGATCGCACCCCGCTCCCCTGTGCTTTCGCGACCACGTACCACTTGCCGGCCTTGAGCACGATCCCGTGCGGGTCCAGCGTCCTGGTCACGTCCGTGGGCGCGGTCCACCTGCGGTACCTGACCTCGATCCGGCGCTGGTTCCACACTGCGTCGGCGACCGCGGCAAGGTACGGCGACGTGTCGCCGTCGTGGTACCAGCCAGGCGCGTCCAGCAGGAACCGCTCGCCGATCGCGGCCGCCCGGTCGCCCAGCTCGGCTGGCAGCGCCGCCTGCAACTTGAGCTGGGCGGTCGCCAGCACGGTGCCGAGCCCGAGCTCGGCCGCTGCCCGCGGCATGCCGGCGAGCGACAGCGCCTGGGCTTCGGCCGCCGTCAGCCCGGTCAGCCTGGTCCGGTAGCCGCCAAGCAGCCGGTACCCGCCGTCGGGCCCGGCGTCGCCGTACACGGGGACGCCCGCCCCACTGAGCGATTCGATGTCCCGGTAC
>DASUHI010000045.1:0-9054 GCA_036273575.1 Streptosporangiaceae bacterium
GCAACGTTGCGGTCGGGATCGACGCTGGCGGCTCGAGCACCCGCGCGCGGGCCGTCAGCGGTGGCACGATCGTGCACGAGGGCGCTGGCGGACCGGGAAACCCCGTCATGGCGGACCGGCAGACGCTGCACGAGAGCTATCGCGCCGCACTCGCCGGCTGCCCCTCACCACGCCGCGTGGCCGCGTGCGTCTCGGGAACAACCGACGAATCCAAGCGTGCGCAGGTCTTGGACCTGCTCGCCAGGCGCTTTCCCGGTGCGGTCGTGCGAGTCATGCCCGACTTCCTCGGGTCAGTCATGGCGGCGCCGCCGGGCACCGACCTGTGCGTCGTGGCTGGCACCGGCTCGGTGGTGTGCAGCCGTGACGCGGCAGGCAACTGCCGCGTCACAGGGGGCAGCGGATGGGTCCTGGGCGACCACGGTTCTGCCGCGCGGCTGGGCCAGGCAGCCCTGGAGTACTTCGTCGCGGATCCCGACCGGGCGTCGGCGTCGCTCGCCGGCGCCGTCGGTCAGCTGTTCGGTCGCAGTGACTGGCGTACGGTCGTGCGCGCCGTGCACGACGCGCCCAATCCGGCACCGCTGCTAGCCCGTGCCGCGCCGCTGCTCACGAGGGCCGCGGAAGACCGGGTTCGGTGGGCGTCCGAGCTGCTGGACGACGAGATGTCGAGGCTCGCGGCGAGCGCCGCGAGCCACATCGAGCAGTACCTGCCAGGCAGGCACGAACTGCAGGTAGCGCTCAGCGGCGGAGTCTGGACGAGCACGGCCGCGCGTGCATCGTTCATCACGGCCCTTCAGCGGGCCTGCGGCCGCCACGTCGCCGCCTCCCGTTCGCCCGTCGATCCCCTTGACGGCGCCGTCCGCCTCGCCGAGGCCCGAGAGCAGCCGGCCTGGAGGGCCGTGGGCGACTGAACCCAGCCACCCCGCGGCGACCCGACGCCGGCACGCGTTACTCAGCGGCCGGCGGCGGCTGTGACCTCGAGCTTGGGCATGTCCCAGCCGCGCGCCAGGGATGACGGCCTGGTCAGGGTCGCGCCGGAGAAGTACTCGGTGAACTTCATGAACAGCGGGTTCCAGCGCAGCGGGTCGATGTAGTTCTGGTGATGGGCCATCAGCAGGGCCTCGTCGACGTGCGTGTGCAGCACGGCGACCTCGATCGCCCGCAGCCTGGAGCCCTCGCCGTCGATGGGGTGCATGGCCTGCACCCGGCCTTCCATCTGGATCGGGCTCTCCGCGACGCCGGCCGGCTGGCCGGGACCGTAGCACTCAGGGGTCAGCCCAGCCGCGGCGAACTTGTCCGCCGCGTAGCTGTAGCCCCTGGCCGCCTTGTATTCAGGCACGTCGGGCCGGCCAGTCAGCAGGGCGATCCTGTCGATCGCGTCGACCATCTGCTCGTCGACCAGGTTCAGCATGCATAGCGGCCTCTCCAGCAGGTTGCGGACCGTCTGCGAGCTCGCGCTCATCCCCAGCATGGCGGTGTTCCCGACCCACCACGCGGACGACATTGGCGCCACGTTCGTGGACCCGTCACCGTTCAGCGAGCTGACCAGGACGACCGGGGTGCCGAAGTAGAGCATCTTAGGGTTGAGTTCGCGCTTCACGTGTCCTCCGTGGTCCTGGCTTGCGTCTCTGCCCTGCTAACGCGCGACCGGGGCGGCGCGTGAGGTCGCGTCCGCCCCGGTTCGCGCGGCGCTCAGGCCGCGGCGGCGTGCTCCAGGTCAAGCAGCACCCGCTTGATCTCAGGCCCGCCGATGTAGGCGCCGGGCGAGCCGTCCCCGAGCACGACCCGGTGACAGGGGATCACCAGCGGGAGCGGGTTTGTTGCGCATGCCGTTCCCACCGCGCGCGCCGCGCGCGGATGACCGACCTCTGCGGCGAGCTCCCCGTAGCTGACGGTCCGGCCGTAGCCGACGTCCGGCAGGTGTTCGAGCACGGTCTTGCGGAAGCCGGTGGCGAGCCGCAGGTCGACGGCGAGGTCAAAGACCATGCGCCGCCTGGTGAAGTAGTCGTCGAACTGCCGGGCGGCGTCATCGAGTTTTGCCGGGGCGAACAGGACGCGCGGGCTGACCAGCCTCGCCAGCGACGTCAGGACCGCCTCGTGGTCCTGACGGGCGTAGGCGACGCGGATCATGCCGAGGGGCGTCGCCGCGATCAGCAGCTGGCCGA
Source organism: Streptosporangiaceae bacterium (assembly GCA_036273575.1). Lineage (GTDB taxonomy): Bacteria > Actinomycetota > Actinomycetes > Streptosporangiales > Streptosporangiaceae > Chersky-822. The sequence continues at coordinate 2,163 of DASUHI010000045.1, forward strand.
CCGGCGTGTCGAGCGTGCGGTAGGCGACGTCGAGCAGGTTCTGCTGCTGGGCGCGGCTCGCGAGCGTGGCGCGCACTCGCTGCAAGGCCGGATCGGCCGAGGAGTCGGCTGCGCCGGCGAGGAGGCGTTCGAGGTCGTTCATGTCAGCTCCTTGGTCGGCTGGGATGGGGTCGGCTGGGATGGGTACGTGCGCCGCAGAGCCTTGATGCCGTCGGCGGCGTTCCTGCGAGCAGCGGCCTCGCTGGTGCCCATGATGGTCGCGACCTCGGCGTACGCCAGGTCGGCGACGTAGTGGTAGGCCACGGCGTGCCGCTGCTTGTGCGGCAGCTCCCTGACGGCGGCCCAGAGCGGCTCATCGGGCAGGGCAGGCTCGGCCCTGCCGGCCCGCTCCGGCACGTCCTGGACGGGAACCGCGTGCCTGGCCTGGCGGCGCAGGATGTCCACGGCCTTCCTGTGCGCGATCGTGACCAGCCACGACTTGACGTCGCTGTCCGGCCGGAGCCGGGGATAGGCCTCGAGCGCGGCGAGGAAAGCGTCCGCGGCGGCGTCCTCCGCGTCGTGCACGGGCAGCAGTGCCCGGCAGACCCGCAGGACGACCTGGCCGTACTCGGTCACCACGTGGTCGAACGGTGGAAGGCTCACAACCGACTAACGTGCCACAGTCACCTCCCGTGAGGTCTGGCATGCTGGCATGCGGGCCCGGACATGGTGGCCAGGGCGTTCCCGCCTCCGGTCGCACAGCGCTAGCTGGCCGGCCAGCGGTGCAGGTCGGAGGATTTCATCAAGACGTCGCTTTCGCGCGACCACGAGCTGATCTATCCGCCGATCCAGGAATTCTGGACCGCAGCGGTCACCGGCAACAGCTAGCGCCTTGTCGAGGCGTCCTTTCCGTAGGATTCTGGCCAGGAACCAATTGCGGAAATGGCCGGCATTCCGGGGCGGCGGAGGCAACCAGGTGGCGGACTGGTCGTTTGAGCATGTCACCGAGACCCGCGCGGCGCTGCGCACGATCGTCTGCGATCCCGCCTACGGCGCGGCGGCGCTGTCGAACGTGCGGATCATGTCCGACGTGCTGCCGCGGCTGCTCCGCGGAGCGCAGCTCGAGCGGTCGGTGCTGGTCACCGCCGCCGGGGAGAGCCTTGCGAGCACGATGCTCAAGCACGTCTCCGAGGGGATGGATCCTGGCACGGCCGTCCGCCTGGCGGCCAGCTTCCTGAACGCGATCTCGCCCGTGCCGCTCGAGGCGTGCTACTGGGTGGCCGCCGAACTCGCCCTGGCGCTCGGCCTGATCACGGTCGAGCAGGCCGACGAGCTCGGTTCCTGCGCCGCCGGGCCACCAGGCTCGCCCGGCTCGCCCGCCTCACCCGATGATTCGGCTGCCCATTCCGCGGACTCGGCCGCCCGCGACGGCTCGCATCCCCGCACCATCGGCTCTCCTCGTCCTCCCAGGCCTCCTCCAGCCGGTTCCGCTGGCCCTCACGATGACACCGCGGCCGCGCCGGTCGCGCCGCCTGTCCCGCCCCCACGTCCCGCCGCACCAGGCGGCGAGCGCTTCGGCGTACAGCCCGCCCAGCCGTACGGCCAGCCTGTCGCGCCGTACGGTCAGCCTGCGGCCGGCCAGGACGACTGGATCACGCGCGCGGTCAGGGAGAGCGTGCATCCTGGACTGCTCGCCTTCAACCCGCCGCCCGAGATGCAGCAGGGCCGCGCCGAGCGCATCGAGGTGGGGATCGCGCGTTCACCCGAATTGCGGGACGCGCTCACCGCGGGCTTCCGCGGGCGCGGACTGCCTGAGGTGCTCAAGGTCGACGCCGCCCCCGTGATGGGGGTCGAACTGCGAGGCTCGTCGTTCCAGGTCGACGCGCTCAGCCCGGGCGAGCAGCTCGTCGTCCCGCTGGCGCGGTGGGAGTTCGATGTGACCCCGCTCAAGTCGGGCAGCCAGACGCTGACCTTGTGCGTAAGCATTCGCATCGACTCGCCGTTCGCGAGCGGCGGCAAGATCGCCGTTCCCGTCCTTGAGCGCGACATCAATATCAAGATTGACGTGGTCTACGGCACCCGGCGCTTCGTCGCGGCCAATTGGCAGTGGCTTGTGGGCACGGCCATCGGCCTTGGCGGCGGCATCGCCGCGTGGGTCGCGCTCGTGCACTGAGCCGCCCGGCCGGGCGGCATCATTCGGGCAGAACGGCCAGCCGAAGTCCGCGCAGCCGGTCCTGGTCGGCGATGATGTCCATTCCCGTGATCCTGCGCTCGGCGCTGACGGTCAGCTTCACCACGAGCCGCAGCTTGCCCGCCGGGGCGAAGACGACCCCCACGGACCCGTCGACGAGCGCCAGCCGCGAGTGTGCGGCCCGCGACGAGGCGGCCACGGCGCCGGATGCGACAAGCCGCACGCCTTGCCGGTCCACGGCGCGACCTGACGGAGATGCGCCCGCGTCGGCGTGCAGCGTTACGTCAGGGTCGAGCAGCGCGATCAGCGCGGACATGTCGCCACCGCGAGCCGCGGCCAGGAAGGCCGTCGCCACCTCCCGCTGGCGGGCGAAGTCGGCGGCGTGATCAGGGCTGGACGTACCGCGCACCCGGCGCCGCGCCCGGCTGGCGAGCTGTCGCGCCGCCTCGGGTGTCCGCCCGAGCACGTCCGCGACCTCGGTGAACGGCATCGCGAACATGTCGTGCAACACGAACGCCAGGCGCTCGGCCGGGGTCAGCGTGTCGAGCACGACCAGCAGTGCGAGCCCAACGGAGTCGGCGAGGACGGCTTCGTCCTCGGGGTCGCTGGCGGGCATGGGGCCGCCTGTCACCGCCTGGCTCGCGGGCGCTCCTGGCCTGGACGCCAGATCCTCAGCGCTCGCCCAGGAGTCACCCACGGGCTGCTCGCGCCGCCGCGAGCGGAGCATGTTCAGTGACACCCGCGCCACGACCGTGGTCAGCCAGCCGCCCAGGTTGTCGACATCGCTGGTGTCGGCGCCGGTCAGCCGCAGCCACGTGTCCTGCACCGCATCGTCGGCGTCGGTCACGGAGCCGAGCAGACGGTACGCCACCGCGCGCAGGTGGTCGCGGTGCTCTTCGAAGGCGGCTGCCAGCCATGCGGTGTCGGTCATGTCACATTCCCACGTCGCCAGGTGTCACCACCCTGACACCCGGCGGCTCGCGGATGTGACATGAGCCGGTTGCATCCCGGTTCGCTGGGCACGGGATGACGTGGGTGAGATCGAGCCGAGGCGGCGCCTGGCCGCCGGTGAGGAGGAGTCATGGCATCACCGATCCTGGTCACGGGCGGCACGGGCACGCTCGGACGCCACGTGGTACGGCGGTTGCACGAAGCCGGGCAGGACGTCCGGGTGCTCACCCGGCACGCCCACGATGCCAGCGAGGGAGTCGATTACGTCATCGGCGACCTGATGCAGGACGAGGCGATCGATGCCGCGGTGGATGGCGCCGGCGTCATCGTGCACTGCGCGGGCAGCCAGAAGGGCGACGAGGTGGCGACGGCGAACCTGGTCAGGGCCGCGTCCGCGGCCGGGAAGCCGCATCTGGTGTACATCTCGGTGATCGGCGCTGACCGGATTCCGGTCGTGAGCGGACTGGACCGGATGATGTTCAGCTACTTCGCGTCCAAGCGTGCCGCTGAACTGGTCGTGTCCGGGTCCGGCTTGCCGTGGACGACACTGCGGGCCGCGCAGTTCCATGACCTGATCCTGACGGTCGCGGAGGCCATGGCCAAGCTGCCCGTCATACCGGTTCCGAGGGGCATCAGGTTCCAGCCTGTCGATTCCGACGAGGTGGCCGAGCGGCTGGTCGAGCTGGCGCTGGACAGCCCGGCCGGGCTGGTGCCTGACATGGCTGGACCAAGGATCTACAGCACTGCCGAGCTGATACGCGAGTACCTCGCGGCGAGGCGCCTGAACCGCCGGCTCGTCCCGTTGCCCGTGCCTGGCCAGGCGGCCGGCGCGTGCCGGGCTGGCGCGAACATCGATCCTGACCGAGCCGTAGGCCACCGGACCTGGGAAGACTTCCTGGCCGACCGGGTGCTTAGCGCGGCCTGATCCGGCCGGGCGCTTGGCTCGGCGCACGGGCCTGTTACCTAGGCTCGCCCATGTTGCTGCCTAGGGCTCCCTCTGGCTGAAACGATCGTTATGGCGCGGCGCAGTAGGCGCCGCCTCGCTTAATGCGTTGACGGCTGCGGCCGGGCAGCCGTCAGCATGTCAGGTATGCCGATCGTCTATCTCATCCAGCACGCTGAGAAGCAGCGCGCTTCCGGGGAACCGGCGCTCACGGCACTCGGCATGGCGCAGGCCGCTCAGACGGCCAGGTGGCTGGCCGGCCGCGGCGTCCGGTCGCTGTTCAGCAGCCCGCAGCGGCGGGCGTGGCAGACTGCGGAAGTCATCGCGTCAGAACTTTGGCTGACAGTCGTGCCGGATCCGCGGCTGCGCGAGCGTTCGAACTGGGCGGGCACAACTCCGTTCGAGGCCTTCCTCGCCGACTGGCAGCGGTCGGTCGAGGACCGGGACTACGTTCCGGGCGGCGGCGACTCCTCGCGCCAAGCCGGCGAGCGCATGCGCGCCTTCGTCGCAGGCCTGCCTGCCGATCACGGGCCTGTCGCGGCCGTGACACACGGCGGTCTGACGGTCGACCTGCTCAGAACGATGCTGGGCGACGACCAGGTTCCCGATGAGCTGCTCAGCGACGGCGTCCCGCCATGCGCCATCACGACACTCGACGGCCTCAACGTCACCGCAATAGCGTCGGTAGCCCACATGCAGCCGCCGTGACCACGCAGAATCCGACATTCGTCTCGAATCTCGCCGCACCGCTTCGCGATCACGTGTATCGGAGTGACACCCATCACCTCCGAGTGCAATGGGTGTCCCACCCATGCGAGAGCTCGCTCATCGAGCCCGGTTCTAGGCTGGAGCAATGAGCTGGGACGAGGCGTTTGCCGTCAACTACGAGCAATGGTCGGCCGGAATGACCGACGATATCGCCTTCTACGTCCGGCTTGCCGAAGAAACCGAGGGGCCGCTCGTTGAACTTGCGATCGGGAATGGCCGGGTTGCCATCCCGGTCGCCCGGGCGACCGGCAGGCGAGTTGTCGGGATCGACACCTCCCCCGCGATGCTGGACCTGGCCAGGACGCGTGCCGCAGATGCTGGCGTGGACCTCGACCTGCGCGAAGGCGACATGCGCGAGCTGGCACTTGACGAGCCGGCCGGGCTGATCTACTGCCCGTACCGCGCCCTGCTGCACCTGCGGGCCTGGGCGGACCGCCGCCGGACCTTTGAGCGGGTAGCCGAGTCACTCCGGCCTAGCGGCCGGTTCGCCTGGAACGCGCTCGTCTTCGACCATCAGGCTGCGGCCCGATACGACGGGCAAGAGCGCCTGGAGCCGGTGCCGCACACGGTCCGCTATGCGATCGGAGACAACCGGATCGACCTGACGCTGGCCGGCGGTGCCCGCTCCTCGCTCTGGTGGGCGACGAAGAACGAATGGCTCGGGCTTATCGACGTCGCCGGCCTCGAACTCGAAGCCCTCTACGGCGGGTTCGCGGGCGAGCCGTTCGACGACGACAGCCGCGAATACGTGTTCGTCGCCCGCCCCGCAAACGCTAGGTCATCTTTGGTCGCGAGCCAGACGCGATGAAGGCCGCAAGGTCATGAACGAGGGTTGCGATGGCGACGGTCCCCCAGTACTCGCGCAGGCTGCCGGCGAACCTCGGCAGCAGGTGTAGGTGCAGATGCGGCACGGCGTCCCCGAGCACGGCGGCGTACACGTGCTCGGCTCAGGCAACCTCGCGCAGCGCCCTGCTTGAGGCAGAGCACCACCAGCCTGCGGAACGGGCCTCGGCGCCGGTGAGGTCAGCCAGGCCCGGCGCGTGCCGCCATGGCTCGACGATCAGGTGGCCCAGGTAGGAGGTCGTGCCTGGACGGCCCAGCACGTCCGGCGTGGCGACATGGGTAACCACCGCCAGGTCGTCATGGCCGATCGAGCCGCCAGGTATCAGCAGGCCCCTGTCGCGGTGCTTGCGGCAGACGAAGCACCCGGCGGGTGTCAGTTTCTGACATAAGGGAAATCTACTGCGCGCCCGCGGCGCCTGGTTCGTCGTTGAGGACCAGGGCCATGCCTACGGAGCCCGGAGCGGTCTCCCTGAAGCCGTGCCGGGCATAGAGCGCGCGGCCCGGCGGGTCGGCGAGAAGGTTGACGTAGGCGCCGGGAGGTGCGCCCCGCCTGATGGTGTCCAGCAGCGCCGACAGGACGGCGGCGCCGAGGCCACGCCGCTGGTGAGCGGGTGCGACCGCCATGTCGACGACGTGGAAGTACCAGCCGCCGTCGCCCAGGACCCGGCCCATCGCGACCGTCTCGCCAGTCTGCTCGTGCACGACGTGGACGGCTGACCAGCTTCCCGCGATGGCGGCTGCGGCCTGCTCGGGGCGCCGCGGCGTCAGGCCCGATGACTTCCTCAGCTCAAGGTAGTCCGCCGCCTGCGGTGGCCCGTTGACGAGCCGGTACCCGCGCAGGCCCGCGCCTCTAGTTTCCACTCGCGCCAGTATTCCTGAGCCGTATGAGATCTCTCGCCTGAGCGTCACTCGATACGGCGCAGCCAGGTGGGATCGGCGGGGCGTTCAGCTGGGCGGCGCAACTTCGCCGAGATGATCGACGAAAGCACGATTAATGATCGCCGACTTGACCGTCAACGTCCCCTTGTAGAAGTCGAGTTCGCCGAGCATTCGCAGGGTGTGCTTGTCAAAGATCCATTCTGACCGGTTTCCGTTGAGCGTGAACGAGACGGCCACGCCCGGCCGGCCGATGGCGTCTGCGCCATGGCGGATGACGCTCACGCCCGGGATCAGTGCCGCCGCCCTGAACAGCGCGGCGCTGACGTCCGGCGGCGCGA
>DASUHI010000046.1:0-9927 GCA_036273575.1 Streptosporangiaceae bacterium
CCGCGAACGCCCACGGCCCGTATCGCCAAACACCGCCTCCCATCAGGCCACCAGCCCGGCGACTACGACGCCGAGCCGCCGGGCGCTTCCGTTTAGAACAGCTATGTCACATCGAGCGTCTTGGTAGAACGTCGATGTGACATAGGTGTTGTTCGCTCTAGATCCAGTGGAAGAGGTTGAGGAAGCGGTCGGCCAGGGCTTGGTCGCCGCGGACTGTGCCGGCCCTGATCCGGCCGAACGCGACCAGCACCATGCTGCCCGCATCGAACTCGATCACCGCGGGCAGGTCATCGACGGGGCCAGGCTCGTAGGTCAGGCCTGCCTCGTTGACGGTGACCCTGGTCGTGCCGGCGTTGTGGCCGGTGGTGACGTTGATACCGATGGTGAACGGGGTGCGGTCGGCGTCCGGCTTCATCGTCGCCTGCCAGATGATGAACATGAACGGGACGAGCAGGTCGGCGACCTCGCCGGGGAGCGCGTGCGCTTGGCCTTCGCCCTCGCGGATGTCCCAGGTGTGCACGCCGTAGTCCATCAGCTGGCCGGCCGCGTAGATGAACGCAGGTACGGGGCCCATGTAGAAGTGCGGGACGATCATGGTCGTCCACTCTTCCGCGCTGAGCGGCTCGAGGATGCCCATCATCTGGTCCAGGTCCTTGCGGACCCGGCTCATCATCTCGGCCTGGGACAGGTTCCTGAACGCCTGGGCCGAGTCGCCCGCGCGCTCGTGCATGCCGAGCAGGCCGAACGCGTTCTCGGCGCTGGCCCCCGAGCGCGCGACGTCGAACGCCCTGAAGTAGCCCTCCGTCGTGTCGACCAGGTGGCCGATGACGTCCCTGACCTCCCAGTTCTCGCACGCGGTCTTGTTCTGCCAGGCGTCGGGCTGCTCGGCGAGGGCGAACATCTGCCCTGCCTGCTCGCGGACGACCCGCAGGATGGTGTCCTTGCCCTCGTAGGTCATCGCGTTCCACTCGGTCATACGTCCACCTCATGTGTCGTCATCTGGAAGAACGAAGGATCGGCCGACCCGGGCGAAAGATATCAGCACGACCAAGAACGGCCGGGCGGCACATATTCCGAACCTCAGCGCAAACGAGTGCCGGCTGTCAATGGCTGGCGACGGCGATCCGCGACAGCGCCTCGCCGTAGCGGACGGCGACCAGCTGCGCGATCGCCGGATGGCCGCCGAGCGGCGCCGCGCACGGCGCGTTCAGCGTGGCGCTCAGCGCCGCGAATTCGGCGGGATCGGTCTCCGGACCGATCACGCAGGGCGAGATCGCCAGGTGGGTCGTCCCGGCTTCGCGCAGACGCCGCACCGCGGCCTCGACGCTGGCCGGATCGCCGAGCGAGGCAGGCGCGGCCGGGATCGATAGCCTGGAGGCCAGCAGGACCGTGGTCACGCCCGCGTCGATGATGGCCTGTGGTCCGCGGTCCGCGACGACAATAACGCCGATGGAGCCGGCCGAGATGTTCAGGCCCCTGGAGCGGCTGGCCCTCGCTACCCCGGCCTCGTAGAGCCGGTCGTGCAGGGCACCGGCGAGCAGCGGGTGCGGGCCGAGCGCGGTCGCGAGCATGACGGGCGACTGCGCAGAGCCCACCGCGGCGGCGATGGCCCGGTCGATCTCCTGGTGCGGCCCGGCGAGCAGCGGCACGACGACGGCATGCGGGCCGTTCTCGAATCGCTTGTGTCCCTCACCGGGGTCGGCTTCGAGCGCTTCGGCGAGGGTCTCCGCGTCGCCCGTCACGAACCCGACCCTGATGTCCACGCCTGGGCATGACTCGGCCGCCGTCTCGGCTACGTGCCTGGCCAGGTCGATGGCGTCGTCGATCCAGCCGGGAACGGCGAGGACGAGGGCCGGGGCGTCAGAAGCGACGCTGATCCGGTGCATGCTGCGGTGCCGCCCAGAACGCCGGGATCTCCCTCCTGAGTTACGCCGCGGCAGCGGGGCCGGGCGGTTGCCCGCGGGGGCGCTCGTGAACGGGCCTTGGCCGCTGCCGGGAGCGGGGCCGCCGGGAGCGCTGGCGCCAGGGCCGGGGGGATTGCCTGGGCCGCCTGGACCACCCGGGTGGCGCTGCGGCAGCGGCTGGCCCTGCGGCAGCGGCTGGCCCTGCGGTGCCCGGCCGGAGTCAGGGGACCTGTGCGGGAAGCCGTCGGGCTGCGAAGATGGACTGGTCCCGTTGGATCCGCTGGCAGCGGGCCTGCGCTGTGGCAGGGGAGAGAACGGTCCCGATTCCGGGCTGCGATCAGTCACGCTCATGTATCGTAATGCTCTCGGCGTGATACGGCCGTCGTTCTGTGATGTTCGCACCGAAAAGTCGGATGTATTAGCTATTCACAAATTACGGGTATGCTATGCGGTTTTCGCATTAGCCCGTGCCCGTCATGCTCCTGTACACCGAGATCAGGGCGGCTTTCTGCTGGTCAGACAGCTGCATGTCGGCCTCGATCGCCTGTTCGACGGCCGGCGCCTGCCCGGCGTGGCTCGGAGCGCCGTCCGAGTGGTGCAGCAGCCCCGCGTGGGTGAGCAGCGTCTCGGCGGACACGTTGAGTGCTTCCGAGATCACCTTGATCACCCGCATCGACGGCTGATGCAGGCCGCGCTCGATCTGGCTCAGGTAAGGGTTCGAAAGCCTGGTCTTCTCCGCGAGCTGGCGCAGGGACAGGTTGGCGAGCTTGCGCTGACGGCGGATGAAGTCGCCGAGCGCCTCCATCTGCGAGTCCCACGGTTCGGTCATGTCGTTCCTCAAGGCAATTCTGTGCTGAACATTTAGCAAACGGGGCGTGGCTGGCAGTCAGTACCGCCGGCCACGCCCCTGGTCATCGCCGCACACTCACTTGGTGTCTGGCTTGGCCTTCTTGGCGGTGCTCCGAGGCGAGCTGGCCTTGGTGCCAGTCTTGGCGGTGCCAGTCTTCGCGGTGCCGGCCTTGGTGCCGGGCTTCGCCGGGCTGGTCTTCGCCGGGCTGGTCTTCGCCGGGCCGGCCTTCTTGGCCGTCCTGACGTTCGCCGTCGCCGGCTTGCTGGCTGGCTTGGGCTCGCTCGCGGGCGCGGTGGCGTGCTCGGCCGTGCCGTTGTGGGTCACGGCGGGCGTCCGGCCGTTCCTCTGCATGGCCGCGGTGGCCTGCGCGAACGCGGCGGCCGCCTGGTGAGCCAGCGGGGCCGCGGCGGTGCGAACCTGGTCAACGACCTGCCGCTGCATGTCAGCGACCTGCCGCTGCATGTCAGCGACCTGCCTCTGGACGATCTTGACCTGGCCCGCGACCTCGTGCGCCCCGGCCTTCAGGTAGTCCGGGTGCGGCAGCCTCGCGAACAGGCCAGGGGCCCTCTCGCGCAGCTGAGCGAGGTGCTTCTCGGTCATCGCGGTGAGCTCGTCGGTGCTCGGCAGCTTGGCGAACAGGCCTGGAGCCATCTCCTTGAGCTGGCTAATCTGCTTGTCCCTGAGCTGAGCGAGGTGCTCGGCGCTGGGGAGCTTCATGACATTGATGGTGGGCATGCTGGGGAGCTGCGGACGAATCATCTGGGCGGTGGCCGTCACGTTCTTGACCGTGCTAGTCACCCTCTGCTGACCCTTGCGGGCAGCGGCCAGAATCTGGTCCTGGAGCTCCTGCCCCCTGGCACGGGTGTCGATCATCGGATCCTCCTCTTATCTTCTACAGCTAACTATAGTTAGCATCGATAGATTTGTCAAGCGCACGGGTCGGCGTGGGCGCGGCGGCGCGGTCGGTGAGTGGCGGGTCGCGGCGGCGCGGGAGTGGCGCCGGCAGGCGCGGTTGCGTCGGCGCGCGTGGTAGCGCAGGGGCTTCTCGTTAAGGGGTAGCGTTTGCGGGTCTATGTGCCGAAGACGCTACTGGTTGAGCGGTGCACGCCCGCCACAGCGCCTTCGGGGAAGAGAAAGTGCTTCGGGGAAGAGAAAACGGTCGCATAGGGTCCTGAGTCTTCGGCCTAAGCCGACCTAGCCGCGGCGGGCCTTGACGAGGCCGGTTTCATAGGCGAAAACGACCGCCTGGACCCGGTCGCGCAGGCCGAGCTTGGCAAGCACGCGGCCGACGTGCGTCTTGACGGTGGCCTCGGAGACGAACAACCGCTCAGCGATCTCCGTGTTGCTCAGGCCCTGGGCGATCAGGGCGAGGACCTCGCGTTCGCGGCTGGTGAGCCCGGCCAGGTCGGGCCGCTCCTGCTCCGCGCCTTCCGGCATCATCGGAGCGAAACGGTCGATCAGGCGCTTGGTGGTGGACGGAGCGACGACGGCGTCGCCCGAGTGGACGGCCCTGATCCCGAACAGGAGCTCCTCGGGCGGCACGTCCTTGAGCAGGAAGCCGCTCGCGCCGGCCTTGAGCGCCGCGAACGCGTACTCGTCCAGGTCGAACGTGGTCAGCATCAGGACCCGTGGCCGGTCACCGGCCTGGCAGATCCGCCTGGTCGCCTCGATGCCGTCCAGCTTCGGCATTCTGACGTCCATCACGGCGACGTCGGCCTGCTTCTCCCTGAGCAGCGCGACCGCGGTCAGCCCGTCGCCAGCCTCGCCGACGACCGTCATGTCTGGCTGCGCGTCGAGCACCATGCGGAAGCCGGTGCGCACGAGCTCCTGGTCATCGACGAGAAGGATCCTGATGGTCACGCGGCACCAGCCCGCACGGGGCCGGCGGGCAGCCGCGCGATGACGCGGAACCCGCCGCCGGGCGCCGGCTCTGCGCTGACCGAGCCACCGTACATGGCCGCGCGCTCGCGCATGCCGGTCAGCCCGTGGCCCGCGCCGTCGCAGGCGGCCGCGCCGCCGACGCCGTCGTCGGAGATGACCAGTTCGAGGGCGTCGGGGAGGTAACGGATCAGCACGCTGGCCCGTGCGAACGGGCCAGCGTGCTTGCGGGTGTTCGTGAGCGACTCCTGCACGATGCGATAGGCGGCGAGCGCCGCGCCGCCCGCCAGCGGGCGCGGCTCGCCCTCGATCGCGGCGGACACAGCGAGGCCGACCGCCCTGGTCTGATCGAAAAGGTCGTCCAGCTGCTCGATGCCGGGCATCGGCGTAAGCGACGCGAGTTCCGACGTCGCGGCCAGATCCGGGGCTCCGGGAGTTGGCGGCCAGTCGGGCACGGTCGGGGCCGCCGGCCGGACGACGCCGGCAGGCGCGGCGACGCCAGGCGGCCCGGGGGTAGCGTCGTCGCTCTGGCGCAGCACACCGAGCAGGGCACGCATCTCGGCCAGCGCCTGCCTGCCGGTCGCCGAGATCGCGGCCAGCGCCTCACGTGCCCTGGCCGGGTCCGAGCCGAGCGCGTACGTGGCGCCGTCGGCCTGCACCACCATAACGCTCACGTTGTGCGCGACGACGTCGTGCAGCTCGCGCGCGATGCGGGCGCGTTCGGCCGCCGCGGCGATCCTGGCTTGCGCGTCCCTGTCCCGCTCCAGGCGGGCAGCGCGCTCTTCGAGGTTGGCGTAGTACGCACGGCGGTACCGCATCGAGTCGCCGAGCACCCAGGCGATCAGCGAAGGCCCGGCGAGCACGATCGTGCCCGTGAGCAGCCAGTTCGGCACGTGCGTCCAGAACGCGCGCGAGTAGATCCTGCCTAGCTCCGCCGCCGAGCCGAGCAGGCAGATGCCGAGCCCGGTGACCGACAGGCGCCTGGTGGTGTACGCGGCGAGCGTATAGAGCAGCACCACGATGCTCAGGTCGGCTGGGCTTGGCCGGAGGCCGAGGGCGACCTGAAGCGCACCGACGAGGATGACGACCGTGAACGCGCCGACGGGATGCGTCCGCCGGAACACCACTGGCACCGTGAGCGCCAGCGTGATCGGAACCAGCGCGAACCGTCGCAAGGCGATCGCCTGCGCCAGGCCGCTGAAGCTCAGCGCGAACGCGAGGACGCCGTCGACCAGCCTCGGGTGACGGCGGAGCCAGGCATACAGCGCGGACACGGCTCAAGGCTAACCGTGCGATCCGGCTCTGACGTCATCCCGCAGGCTGGACCCCCGCTCATCCTCACGTATGACGGGGCCAGGGTGGGCGTTCAGGCAAGACGATCCTCGCGTTCGCAGCCGCGCTGCTCGAAGTGGGCGCTGTCGGCCAGGGAGACCGAGGTGCGACCCTGGTCGCGCGCGGGCTCGCCAACGTCCAGATCGGCCGCGAGCTGTTCGTCAGCGAGGCGACCGTCAAGGCGCACCTGATGCGGGCGTGTGCGAAGCTCGGGGTGACCGGCCGCACGGCCGCTGTGACGAAGGCGATGGACATCGGCGCGCCGCCGCGTGTGACGAACTGGCGATGACGGGGGTTTCGTGACCTGGATGGAGCCGCAGCTGGCGACCCTGACTAAAGAGCGGTTCTCCGATCCTGCGTGGATCTATGAGCGCAAGCTCGACGGGGAGCGCTGCCTGGCTTACCGGTCGGGCGACCGGGTGCTGCTCATGACCCGCAACCAGCAGGACGTCAGCCGCACCTACCCTGAGGTCCGCGACGCGATCGCCGCGCAGCGGGCCACGGACTTCGTATGCGATGGCGAGATCGTGGCGTTCGACGGCCAGGCGACGAGCTTCAGCATGCTGCAGCAGCGCCTCGGCGTGCGCGATCCGGGCCCGGAACTGCGCCGCCGCGTGCCGGTGTTTTACTACGTCTTCGACCTGCTCGCCGCCCGCGAGGACCTGCGCAGGCTGCCGCTGATCGAGCGCAAGAAGCAGCTGGCTGACACGCTGGCCTTCGCTGACCCGCTCCGCCTCACCGAGCACCGCACACCAGACGGCGTGGCGTACTACGAACAGGCGTGCCGGCAGCACTGGGAGGGCCTGATCGCCAAGCGCGCCGGCGCGCCGTACCGGGCGGGCAGGAGCAAGGACTGGCTGAAGTTCAAGTGCGAGAGCGGCCAGGAACTCGTGATCGGCGGCTACACCGACCCGCAGGGCTCACGGACCCACTTCGGCGCCCTGCTGCTCGGCTATTACGACAAGCAGGGAAGGCTCGTCTACGCGGGCAAGGTGGGAACGGGCTTCAGCGAGGCGACGCTCGCCAGCCTTGGCGGTTCGCTGCGGCAACTAGAGCGCGAGGAGCCGCCGTTCGATCCCGCGCTGCTGCCGCGGCCGAGCGACGGCGGGCCGCCGCGCGCCGGCGTGCACTGGGTCGAACCCGCGCTGGTCGCCCAGATCGGCTTCAGCGAGTGGACGACCGCAGGGCAGCTGCGCCATCCCCGATACCAGGGCCTGCGGGACGACAAGGACCCGAAAGCCGTCGTCAGGGAGAGCGCCTAGCGCAGGACAGGCCCGCCGCGGCTCGCGGAGTCGAAGTCGCCGGTGCCGTCCGGCGCGCCGGCTGCGTGGCTTCGCGGATAAACGGTCCGGCCGGCCGCCGGGATCTGCCCGGGATGCCCTCCGGCGGCTGTCGCCCGCTGGATCTTGGCGTATCGCATGATGTCCGGCCATCCAAGCGCCACGGCAAGTCCCGCCCCGGCCAGGATGACGAGCTTGACGACGTTCTTCACCACCGTTGTCCTCCCAAGCGCCCTGAGCGCTGGTCGCTGCCGCCCGTCGAGGTTCTTGTCTTGTCGGCCTCGGCTGCCAGCGGCGCGCCTGGGTCGGGCATGACCTGCCGGCCGCCCTCGCGCGCGTCGAAGGCGCCCCCCACGACCTCGCGGTGCGGCCCAGACTCAGGCTGCTGGCGATGCGGCGCGCTCCTGCCCGCCCTGAAGACGACGGTGATCCACAGGGCCATCGCGGCGGCGAAGGCCACGGCCATGATGCCGAGCCAGTAGTTGGCCATCGCGCTCACCTCCCCTCAGTCATCATGTCCGCTGGCCGGCCGGGCAAGCCTGGCCAGCGGACATGATTGCGCGGAGGGCTGCGTCAGGCAGCCTGCCGCTGCTCGGCCTGGCTGCCGGCGCGCCGCGTGCCGGCGATCTGGTCTGGCTTGGCCTGCCTGGCGGCGGGTGCCGCCAGGCAGCGTTCGTAGGCCGCCACGGTCTCGGCGGCGATTCGCTCCCACGGGTAGCGCGACCTGGCGCGGTCGGCCGCCGCGATCCCGAACCCGGTCAGCTTCATCGGCGTGGCGAGCAGGTCGCGCAGCCGCTTGGCCAGCGCTTGCGGCCGTCCAGGCGGCAACAGCAGCCCGGTGGTCCCGTCCACCACGGCGTCCGCGTATGCGCCGACAGCGGTCGCGATTACGGGCTTGCCGCACGCCATGGCGCAGAGTGCCGCAGAGCCGAACGGCTCGTACCTGGCCGTGGCGACAAAGACGTCGGCCGAGCGGATCAGGGCGGGCAGGGCCTTGGCGGGCACCTGTCCGGTGAACGTGACCCGGTCAGCCACGCCGAGGCTGGCGGCGAGCTTGCCGAGCTTCTTGTACGCGATGTCGGAGTCCAGGTCATCGGGGTCAGGGCCGCCAGCGATGACCAGTTCCGCGTCGGGCAGGTCGGCGAGCACGCTCAGGAGCTGATCAAGCGCCTGATGGTCAGCGAGCGAACCCAGGTGGAGCAGCCGCAGGTCGGCATGCCTCTTGGCCGCCGGGCCCTCAGGGGAGAACCTGCCGGTGTCGACACCGCAGGGGACGACCCTGACCCGCATGCCAGGGATCCCGAGCGTGGAGAGGTGGCTGACCTCCTCTGAGGTGTGCGCCAGCACACCCGCGACCGACTTGCCGATGCAGGCCTCCATCTTGTTCCGGGCGCTGTCGTGCGGTCCAGGGACACCGTGGCGCTGCTCAGCGACGCCGAGCGAGCCGAAGCTCGCCGCGACGGGAACCGGCACCTCGCGGGCGGCGAGCAGGGCAGCCAGGCCGCTGGTCCAGTGATGGGCGTGGACGATGTCAGGAGTGTCCTTCTTCCAGCGCGCCGCGAGGTACCTGGCGATCTCGCCGACGTGCTGCGGCAACTGGTCGGCGGGCAGCGGCGCGGGGGGACCGGCCTTGATGTAGCGGGCGACCAGCCCGGGAGCCAGGGTCTCGCGGTCTGGCATACCTGGCGCGTCCTTGCGCGCGTATATGACGACGCTGTGGCCGAGCGCGGCGAGCGCCCTGCCCAGGCCAGCGACGTGAGCTGCCTGTTCGGCGGCATACGGATCGGCGTTGGTTGCGGGAGCTGATGCATGCCGTGCGACGAGGGCGATCTTCATCCCTGGGCCTCCTTGCGGGTGTCCGTCTGGTGTCACCGCGCGGATGCCATGACCGGGAAGCCAGTCCAGGGCTGCGAGCGCTATGAGTTGGCCGCTAGTGCCAGATCTCGCTATGAAACGCAAAAGGCACACCCAGCATCGTCACGCCGTGACAGAAAGGGTGTGCCTGCGTCGTAAGCACTGCAGATGAAGCTACACGACCCCGGCGCATCTGTCCAGACCGCGCCGTCGGCGCGGCGCTACGCGAGGCACGAGCCGACCAGCTCGCCTGCCCTATTCCCGCTGGTCAGGAGCCTAGGCAACCCCATATGCAGGCGCGTGGTCGTGCCGTGCCGCCCCGTGCGCACCTCGGCGAGGTCCACGCACCGGTTGACCAGCCACAATCCGTGGCCGCCGGGCTGTTCTGGGCGCGGCAGCCTGCGGCCGGCCAACGGGTCGGTGATGTTGCCGCTGTCCCTCAGCTCGCAGATCAGCTCGCCGGGAACCTGCCAGCACCGGACAGTCCCGCCCCCGCCGCTATGCCGCAGCGTGTTGGCGGCGACCTCGCTTACGGCGAGTACCAATTCGGCCGCGCGGGCGGCGGGCAGCCCGGCTGCCCGCGCGTAGCCGGCCACGAAGTCCCTGACGCGGCGCAGGTCATCGTCGAAGCCGAGCACCGGGATCCTGGCTGGCGGTGCCGGAAGCCGTGCCGTGCAGACCGCGGGAAGCTTGCCCGGGCCGCGGTACCGCGGACCCGGCGCGAGGCCGGTGCGGCTGACCGTGCGCGGATGCGTGCGGCGCGCGTCCGCGAGGACCGGCGCAGGCAAACAGGCCGCGTCATACGGGCACAGAATCCGCACGCCAGGAC
>DASUHI010000047.1:0-6364 GCA_036273575.1 Streptosporangiaceae bacterium
CCCGGCGTTCGAGCCAACGGCCAGGTTCAGCCTGGCAGCCACCGGCGCGCGAGCAGGTATCGCCTGCTGCGCGCCGCGATGGGCAGGGCCAGGTACGCGGCAGGGAAGCGGCGTGGCCAGCCTGCCGCCGGGCCGGCGGGATCCACAGGGGCGGCGGCCCAGGACTACGTGAACGGCCAGGCGCACCTGATTGGTCACGGGCGTCCGGCTGCCGCGGCGCCGTGGCCGCCGGCCGAGCGGCCCGCGATGGGCTCTCAGCCGCCGGGCGGGTGGCCCTGGCCAGGGACCGCTTCGGTGCCAGCGTGGCCTTCCGCGGTGAGCGACGCGCGGCCCGCGTTTCCGCAGGCACCGCCGCCTGGCCCGTGGTACCCGCGGCAGGCGCCGGCGGCCGCGATCCCTGCCGCGCCGGTGCCTGGCCAGGTCAGGCACCGGGCCGACGGAGCGGCGGCGCGGGCGGCGATCAGGATCCAGCCGCCACCGGGAGGAGCCGCGGCGATCAGCAACGCGACCAAGGCCCGGGCTAAGCCCGCTAATCGCGCGAAGCAGGACGCCAGGGCCAAGCCCGCCGTTCCCTGGTACGAGCGGGCTCAGCGCAGCCACTCGGCGCCTGGCCACCGGCACTGCGGCCTGCTGGAGAAGATCCTGCACCGGCAGTGGAAGGCGGGCGAGCCGCCGCCGCAGCAGATCGTGCTCGCGGTCGACCGGCTCGCGGAGTTCCCGCAGCTGATCAAGGAACGGCTGGTCGCCGGCCTCGACGCCATCTACGTTGGCCAAGGCGGCGTGCCCGACCTCGACGACATGGGCAGCCTGAGCGGGATGCCGCTGCCTTCTGGCCGTGCGACGTGGGACGCATGCGCGGGCGCCTACGGCGACCGCAAGGTCATCGTCGGCTCCCGGCCGTCGCCCACGCCGGACGTGATGTGCCATGAGATCGGCCACGCGCTTGACGACATCGACGGCGTTGAGGGCTCCTGGCAGTCAGACTCACCGGAGTTCAGCACGCTGTACGGCCAGTGCAGGCCGTGGATGACCACTGACTTTCACAGGCAGCCCGGCGTCCTCGGCCGCAGGGAGTTCTTCGCGGACGCGTTCGCCGCCATCGCGTCGAGTCAGCGGCCCGCTCTGGTGGAGATGCTCGGCGGCAATACTCGCGTGGCGCTGGGCGTCATGCTCTACTTCAACGCGCGGTACGGGATCTAGAGGCAGGAGGTCGCGCGGCCATGTATGTGATCCGGTTGCCGAACGGCAACCTGCTCGTGCCCGAGTCGGCGACGGCGCAGGACGGGCGGCTGGTCAGCGACGCGTACGTGGAGATCGGTCCCGGCGACGAGGACTACGAGAAATACGCGGCCGGTGCGCTGACCCAGGAAGAATTGGATGAGCGCGCCGAGCGCTGGCGCGAGGGCGATGAGCCGCTCAGACGCCAGTTCCTCGACTTTCTCGCTCGGGGTGGTCAGTAATCGCGCCGGCAGTGACATCGCATGGGCGGTTGCCGGAGAATTCCCTCACTCCTGCTGTCGAATAGCGCGTCAGTCATCCGTCGGGTATTACATGCGGGCGTCAGCGGCCCGCGGCTCACGACACTGGGAGACTGACATGAGCAAGTACATCTTTCTCTACCGCGGCCCGGCGACGCCGATGGCGGACTTCACCCCCGAGCAGCAGGCCGAGCAGATGGAGGCCTGGGGCCAGTGGATCGGCAGGCTCGGCACGTCCCTGGCTGAGGTCGGCAACCCGTTCGGAGCGCGCGCGGCGGTGGCCGACGACGGCACCAGTCCCGCGCCCGGTGACCTGAACGGGTACTCGATCGTGGAGGCTGACAGCCTGGACGGGGCCAAGGCTCTTGCGGACAAGCACCCCTTCCTTTCCGAGGGGAAGGGCCGCTTCAGCGTAGAAGTCTTCGAGCTAGTCCCGATGTAGGCGATCGATCGCCGCTGGAGACCTGATTTCGCTCGGCTTCGGAGTTGACCGGCGTTACCCGGCCGGCTCCGAAGCCGCCTCGCTTCGTGGTCCGGCCCTGGGCTCGCCGCCGGTCGGTAACACTCGACAGGACATCAGCTCGGGCGCCCTCCCGTGGCTCGCAGCCATCGGCGTCTCAGCTGGCCTGGTCAGTGTTCGGCGCCGGGTCGGCGTCGATGCCGAGCAGGGCCCGGATCTCGACCTCGCGGTATCGCCGGTGACCGCCAGGAGTCCTGATGCTGCTGATCCGGCCTGATGCCGCCCAGCGGGTTACGGTCTTGGGGTCCACACGGAAGAGAGCTGCGACCTCTCCCGGAGTAAGCAGGCGATCACTTTGCCCGTCCATTTGATGTGCTCCTTGCTCGCCTAGCCCCCCTCGCTCAATCTTTATCCTAATAACTAAAGATCAGAACATCACTATTCTCCTCAGATTCCGCAAAAATTTTGTTCCGAACCTTGTCGTAATGCTTTGACCGACACCTGTCGATGACGACGCGAACACGTAGGGTAGATCCGTGTCTCACCTTGTGTCGGTAACTGAGATTCAGATCGCCGCCGATCGGTTGCGCGGCGTAGCGGTTCATACGCCGCTCGTCCCCTTCGCCGGGGTCGATCCGCCACTGCTGATCAAGGCCGAGTCGCTGCAGCCAACGGGCGCCTTCAAATTGCGAGGCGCCTACACGACGATCAGCGCACTGCCGCCCGAACAGCGCAGCAACGGTGTCATTGCCCACTCTAGCGGCAATCATGCGCATGCAGTCGCATATGCCGCGGCCCTGCTCGGCGTCTCGGCGACGGTCGTAGTCCCGTCCAACGCGCCGGAAGTGAAGGTTCAGGCGGCCAGGTCGCGGGGCGCGCGCATCGTGATCTGCGAGCCCGGCCTGGTCAACCGCCTCGCGGCCGTCGCCGAACTCGTCGCTCAGCACGGTTACACAGAGATACCGCCTTTTGACCACAGAGACGTCATCGCAGGTCAGGGAACGGTCGGACGCGAGATCGCCGACGATTGCCCGGACGTCGACCTGGTGGTGTGCCCGGTCGGCGGCGGCGGACTCATCTCGGGGGTGGCAGCGGCCATTACGGCGGCGAACCCGAAGGCCAAGGTCGTCGGCGTGGAGCCGGAACTCGCCGCCGACGCCAGAGACTCGCTCCGGCAGGGTCACCGCGTAGCGTGGAGCCCCGAGCAGACCCAGCGCACGATCGCGGATGCGCTTCGCGTCGACCAGGTCGGCGAGCTACCGATGATGCACCTGCAGGCTCAGGTGCACGACATCATCACGGTCAGCGACGACGAGATCCGGGAGGCGATGCGCCTGCTCGCGACCGTGGCCAGGCTTGTCGCCGAGCCGGGAGGGGCAGTGGCCGTCGCGGCCTGCCTGTTCCGGTCCGGCGAGCTCCCGGCGGCCAGCCAACGGGTCGCGATCCTCTCCGGTGGCAACGTCGATCCTGCTCTGCTCGCTGGCGTGCTCGGATCGGCGGGCAAGGCAGCGCCGGCCAGCGTCGGCTAGGCACGCCGGGGCCACAAGAACGCCAGCCATGCAAGGGCGGACGGCGCTGGTCAGCGCGCCTGTCGCAGCGGCTAGGCTGAAAGTCGTCATGCGCGCGACTCTGTCTTACACAGTGCTGCGGCTCGGCCTGTTCGTGGTCGTGTTCTTGCTGCTGTACCTCGCCGGCGCCCGCAGCCTGCTGCTGCTCGGTGGCTCGATCCTGATCAGCGGCGTGATCAGCTACTTCGCACTCACGGCCCAGCGGTCAGCGATGTCGGGCGCGATCAGCAGGAGGCTCGGCAACTTCCGTGCCAGGCTGGACGCGGGCACCAGGGCCGAGGATCAGGACTGATCGTCACCCACCAGCCAGCCCCCGCTGACCAGCATCGCCATGATCTTCTCGGTCGCCTCGTCGCGGCTGATCACCGACGTGTCGAGCACGAGCACGGCGTCCGTTGGTTCCTCGTAGGGGTCTGACACGCCGGTGAACTGCTTGATCAGTCCGGCCCTCGCCTTGGCGTACAGGCCCTTGCGATCGCGCTGCTCGCACACCTCGACGGGGGTGGCGACGTGGATGAGCAGGAAGTCACCCACGTCCGAGACCATCTGCCTGACCCGGTCCCTCGCGGCGGCGAACGGCGCGATCGGCGCGCAGATCGCGATGCCACCGTGCTTGGCGATCTCGGCGGCGACGTAGCCGATCCTCGCGATATTGAGATCGCGGTCGGCACGCGAGAACGTCAGTCCGGCCGACAGCAGCGACCTGACCAGGTCGCCGTCGAGCAGCGAGACCCGCCGGTCGCCACGCTCCGCCAGCAGGTCGCGCAGGTCCCTGGCGATCGTGGACTTGCCGGACCCGGAGAGCCCGGTCAGGAACAGCACGAACCCGCGCTCCGAGCGCGGCGGCCTGGCGTGCCTCAGCTCAGCGGCAACCGCCTCGGACGCGAACCAGGGCGGTATCTCGGCGCCGCCATCGAGCATGTCGGCGACCTGATCCGTGCTCAGGTCCTCGATCTCGGTCCCTGGCTCGATCAGCGCCAGCGGCCGCCACACCTCGGCCCGCGGGTCGTAGGCCCAGTCCCCTGACGGCAGCACGGGGATCGGCGCCGCGGGCAGCCTGGCCGCAGCCGCGGTCTCGTCGCCGGCCGCCTGCGCCGCGGCGGCGCCAGGCGCGCCTGACCGGCCATCGGCCATCAGGTGCGTGGCGCCGTAGGCCGCGGCCACGATCGCGATCGCGGCGAGGTCGCGACCACGCGCGTTCCCTGCCCGCTCGGCGTACGGCACGGGAACCACCAGCGTTCCTGGCGGCAGGTTCCTGGCCGCGGCGAGCACGGCGCGAATGAGCGCCTCGGGCTGCCTGACCACCTCGGCCTGGCCGGCCACCATCGGCAGCACGAGCAGCCGCGCCTTGAGCTGGCCCGCGAGGTGCTTGAGCTGCCCGATCTGGCGGGCGCCGATCGGTGCCCTGGTCGCGAACGCGAGCACGGGCGCGCCGCCGAACTCCGCCTTCGCACGCTCTGGCGTGCGCATCAGGCGCCGGAACGACCCGTGCTCGGGAACGCGGTTCGCCCTGACCGGCCCCGCGAGCCTGACCCGCTCGCCCTTCTGGGCGGAACCGTCTGCTGGCAGCGGCGCGCGCTCGGTGATGCTCAGCACCGCGAGCGGCGTGCCCTCGGGGTCCGCGAGCAGGACCTGATCCGCGCCGGCCGGCACGCTGTCCGCGGCCACCTCGAGGGTGACGGGCACCGGCCAGGGCGTGCCGTCGGCCAGCGTGGCCGACGCCGCGACCGCGTCCACGTCAGCGCCGGTCATGAACCCGGTGAGCGGCGCGAACGCGCCGGACAGGATCAGCTCGAGGTCGCCGAGCTGGCGGGCGCTCAGCGTCAGGGACGGAAGCGAGGCTGGGTCCACGACAGGCTCGGCCCGCGCTTGTGCGGTCACTGCTTCCTCCGATCGCCGCCGCTACGGCCGTGCCGTGGCGGCACGCCTGAGGTTACCCTCGGCCGTAGGCCCGGGCCATCTTGGCGCTCTAGCGACGCCTCGCGGGCGCTCGGGCCACGGAGCCATCCGGCGCCCGACTCGGCCAAGTAGACTGATGAAGAACCCGCGTTCGAGGCTGAACGCGGGATAGTTGTGCTGCCCGAGTACCGTCAAGCGCAGAGGAAGAAATGAGCCTGTCTGGCCTCCTCGGCACCGTCGCCGAGGACCCGCAGCTTCGCCGTGCACTGGACTACGTGAACCAGCCGGGGGCTGGCGACGCCGACCTGATCGCACCGTCGGCCCTGCGCCCGGTCCTCGTCGCCTCGCTCGCCGCCACGAGCGGCGACGCCAAGCGCGACGCCGACCAGCGGTTCGTCCTGGCCATCACCGCGACCGCGCGCGAGGCCGAGGACCTGACGAACGCGCTGAACTCGCTGCTGCCCGACAGCCGCGCCGCCGAGTACTTCCCCGCGTGGGAGACACTGCCGCACGAGCGTCTGTCGCCGCGCTCGGACACCTCGGGCAGGCGGCTGGCCGTGCTGCGCCGCCTGGTCAGGCCCGAGCAAGGCGACCCGCGGTCTGGCCCGCTCCAGGTCGTGGCCACCCCGATCCGCAGCGTCCTGCAGCCGCTCGTCGGCGGTCTCGGCCAGCTCGATCCGGTCCGGCTCGACCAGGGCAAGCAGGCAGAGCTCGAGGACGTGGTGGCGAGGCTGGTCGAGATCGGCTACGCGAGGGTCGACCTCGTCACGAACCGGGGGGAGATCGCGGTCCGCGGCGGGATACTCGACGTGTTCCCTCCGACCGAGGAACACCCGCTGCGCGTGGAGTTCTTCGGCTCGGATATCGAGGAGATCAGGCCGTTCCGCGCGGCCGACCAGCGCTCGCTCGGCACGTCGACGGACTCGCTCTGGGCCCCGCCGTGCCGCGAGCTGCTGCTG
>DASUHI010000048.1:0-8447 GCA_036273575.1 Streptosporangiaceae bacterium
CCGGGTCGTCGCCGACCTCGAAGAACCTGTCGATCTCCAGGTCGAGCTTGGGCCGCCGCTCGGTTACCAGGGCGAAGACGCACCACTTGACCAGCGCCTTGATCGCCCACGGAAAGTAGTAGTGCAGGCTGGTCAGGGCGACGTCCGGGCAGGCGTTGGCGTAGTCGATGGGATAGACCTCACCGTCCTTGACCAGCGTCTCGCAGGAGTTGAACTCCCACCGGAAGAAGCTGTTGACCAGCCGCCCGATCGTCACCACCTCCGACCCGGCCTGGGGGGTGAGAAAGTCGTGGTCGACCGCGTAGCGCAGGTGCATGGGCTGGTCGGGCTGGAAGCGCATGACCATCGTCTCTGCCCCGATCGAGAGCGAGCGGGCGAACGCGTCATAGCCTTCGATCGCCTTCTGCAGGTGCATGAGCATCTCACCGCTCTGGTCGTAGGCGGCGTGCAGCTCGGCGGGATTGCGGATCCTGGAAACCCCGCGCCAGGCGCCGCCGTCATAGGGCTTCATGAACAGCGGATAGCCGATTCGCTCGGCTATCGCGTCGAGGTCGAACGGCCTGTTGTACCTCGCGGCCGTGTAGGCGTACCTGGCGTTGTCCAACGGGTTCTTGAACGGGACGAGCACGGTTTCCGGCACCTTGAGGCCGAGGCGCATCATCGCGCAGTAGGCGGCGTGCTTCTCCATAGACTGGAACGTGAACGGGCTGTTGAGCAGGTACACGTTGTCCATCAGCGCAACCTTCTTGAGCCATTCACGCGGGTGGTAATACCAATAGGCGAGCCGGTCTACGGCCAGGCTGTACCTGGGGTGGTCGCGCAGGCTGAACGGTTCGATCGAGACCCGCTCGCAGTCGAAGACGTGCCGGGTGCCATCCGGGCCCGTGACCGGCCCGAGCCGGCGCAAGATCTCCTCGAACGCCAGCGGCCAGTCCTCCTCGGTGCCGAGCAGCAGTCCGATCAGGTGCCTGGTCTGGGTCATGCGGGCTCCCGTCGTGAGGGAGGGGGTGTCCCCTCAGCAGAATCGCGGCATGTGGTGGGCAAGCTGGGCGCGCCAGGAGGGCCAGTCATGCGGGACGTCGTGGCCCCATAGGTCAAGCTCGTGCCTGATTCCCTTGCTGGCGAGCAACGTTGCGAACTGCTTCGTGCTAGCCAGTGAGCCTGTGGTGTCTTCCCACTGACCCTGGCCGCAGACGAGCAGCAGGCTGACCCGTCCGCGCAGCCAGTCGAGGTGGTCGCCATGCAGATGGCCGACATAGTCGAGCGGGTTGTTGAAGTACGCGGCCGTGCCGCGGTCGCCCCAGGCGTTCCAGGACGCCGGGTCGTAGTTGCCTGAGAAGCACATCGCGAGCGGGAACAGGTCCGCCCGCTTCAGCGCGAAGTTGGCGGCGTGGAAGGCGCCGAGGCTGCAGCCCAGCGTGGCCACCTCGACGTCGCCGGCGCAATCCGCCCGGATCCACGGCACGACCGTGTCGGTGATCCAGGATTCGTACCTGCCGTGCCGCCGCGCTCGCTCCTCGACCGGTATCGCGGTGTCTGACCAGGACTGCGCGTCGTAGCTGTCAACGCAGTAGAGCTTCAGCCGGCCCGCGTCGAGGAGCCAGGCGACGGCTCCGACCATGCCGTTGCTCTCGAAGTCAAACGCCCTGCCCTGTTCTGAAGGAAACACCAGCACAGGGCGGCCCCAGTGGCCGTATCGCACGACGGTGCCCGGCGCGCCGATGGCGTCCGACCAGAGTTCGGTCACTTCTGAGTTCATGGCAGCATCCGCCGCAGCAGCATGGTGAGGTGCGGATCGAACGCGTCCCGCCATGCGGTGTAGTTGTGCACGTCTGGGACCTCGTGCAGCTCCGCCGGATAGCCGCGGTCCCGCAGCAGCCCCGCCATCAGCCGGTTGTTGTGCACGTTTTCCTCGATCGCGCCGCACGTCATCGTCGTAGGGACGGGTTTGCCTGGCAGCCGTCCCTCGTGTACGTCCGCCACGAACCCAATCACTCGCTCGTAGTAGGGGAACCGTCGCTCCTGGCTGTCAAACCTGGGCAGGAAGAAGCTCCCCGACTGCAGGAAGAGCGCGTCGAATGAGTCGGGGTACCGGCAGTGCGCGTGCAGCATCGCCAGCGCGCCGAGGCTGGTGCCCATCCCGATTCGCGACGTGGTCGTGAGCAGCGCAGTAACCGAAGGCAGGACCACGGTCCGCAGCGCGCGAGCGTACCGCGCGTTCGCCGAATACCAGCGGTCGCGCGGTCCAGGGGCGAGCAGGGCGGCCCGCAGTCGCGGCAGCCAGCCGCCGGTCACGCCGGCGGCCAGGTACGTGGTCAGGCTCGCCAGCCTGTCGTACTCGGGTCCGTCGTGAACAAGAAGCAACGGCAGTGGCTCGAGGTCGTCGGTCGCGTCCGCAGGCCGCCACACGTGCACGGAGATCGGCTCGCCCAGCGCCTTGACCGGCAGCTCCAGTGACCGGGTGACGCCCGGCGCGGCGTCCGCGGCGAGCCAGGCAGGCGGGCGGTAGCCAGGAAATTCCAGAACGCTCTTATCGCCGAACGCACCCCGCGCGCGCAATGGGTTCGCCGGGTCGGTGACGACCTCGCGACTGCCATCTGCGTGCCGCAGCTCCAGCAGGTACTCCATCCGGCTGACCGGCGGCCTGGCCAGGTCCAGCTGCCAGCCCGCGTCGACGCGCCGGAAACCGGGCAGCTCGCCAGCGCGGAGCTCTTGGACGAGGCGCACACCGGCCAGGCGATGACTGGGATCGGGCACCAGCAACCTAAGCTCACCGGAAACCGCGATCATTCGCACATCCTGCCCGCAGGCTGCTGCGATGACAATCCGGGTGCTGGCGCAAGGCGCTATCGCATGGGACCGTGGGGGAGACGCAGCCGGGCAGGCACCGTCCGTGCCCCCCATCGAGTTGAGCGAGACCACATGGGCCGTGACATTGAGCCGATCAAAATCAGCGGCGAGGACCGGCGGAACTACCGGGACAAGCTCAGGCGCTCGCTCGACGTCTTCGACCGCATGCTTCGCGAGAGCATCTTCGACACGAGCCTGTCGCTCGTGGGACAGGAAATCGAGCTGAACCTCGTCGACGACAGGGGCGAGCCGTCGATGCGCAACGCCGACGTCCTCGACGCGATCGCAAACCCGGCCTGGGCTACCGAGCTTGGCCAGTTCAACATCGAGATCAACGTGCCTCCGAGGGAGCTCGCCGGCGACGCGCTGGCCGGCCTCGAGGACGAGATCCGCGCGGACCTTAACGCCGCCGACGGCAAGGCGCGCGGCCGTGGCAGCCGCCTGGTCATGGTCGGCATCTTGCCGACCCTCCGTCAGGAGGACATGCACGAGGGCACGCTGTCGGCCAATGCCAGGTACCGGGTGATGAACGAGCAGATCTTCGCCGCGCGCGGCGAGGACATCAGGATCGAGATCGAGGGCGTCGAGCAACTGCTCACGCACGCCGACAGCATCACGCCGGAGGCCGCCTGCACGAGCGTGCAGCTGCACGTCCAGGTCAGCCCCGACGCGTTCGCCAGCTACTGGAACGCCGCGCAGGCGATCGCCGGGGTGCAGGTTGCGCTCGGCGCCAACTCGCCGTTCCTGTTCGGCAGGCAGCTCTGGCAGGAGACCAGGATCACGCTGTTCGAGCAGGCCACCGACACCCGCCCTGAAGAGCTTAAGCAGCAGGGAGTGAGGCCCAGGGTCTGGTTCGGCGAGCGGTGGATCACCTCGGTCTTCGACCTGTTCGAGGAGAACATCAGGTACTTCCCCGCGCTGCTGCCGATCTGCGAGGCCGAGGACCCGCTGGCGGCGCTGGAGAGCGGGACGTGCCCGGCGCTCGACGAGATGAACCTGCACAACGGCACGATCTACCGGTGGAACCGCCCTGTCTACGCCGCGGTCAACGGCAAGCCGCACCTGCGTGTCGAGAACCGGGTGCTGCCGGCGGGCCCGTCGGTCGCAGACACCATGGCCAACGCCGCGTTCTACTACGGTCTGGTGCGCGCGCTGGCGGAAGCGCAGCGGCCGATCTGGACGCAGATGTCGTTCACGACCGCGGCAGACAACCTGCACGCGGCGGCCCGCAACGGCCTCGACGCGCAGCTGTACTGGCCAGGGCTGGGCGAGGCGCCGGCGGCAGAGCTCATACTGCGCCGGCTGCTGCCGCTGGCCAGGGACGGGCTGAGCAGGTGGGGCGTGCGCCAGTCAGACGCCGATCGGCTGCTTGGCATCGTCGAGCAGCGCTGTCTGACCGGGCAGAACGGTGCGTCGTGGCAGGTCGCGGCCGTCGAGGCCGCAGAGAACGGCGGGGGCGGGTGCGAGCGCGGCGAGGCCCTGCGGCTGATGACGCAGAGCTATATCGAGCAGATGCACACCAACGAGCCGGTGCACACATGGCAGGTGGGCGGGTAGGCCCGGGCCCTAACCGAGCAGCTTGAGAGGGCTCGGGGCCGCGAACGTGATCTGGAAGACCCGGCTGCCCGCCGCGCGCGCGGGTCCCGCGATCAGCGGACGGTAGCCGTCAGGCTCGGCGTCCAGCAGCGTCAGCAGGAACCTGACGTAGTCGGCCTCGCTCATGTGGGCGGCCCGGTCGTCCAGCGCAAGCTCGGCCATGCGTAGCGGGACGCCAGGGCTCGTTCCAGGGAAGTCTGTGCCAAAGCGCAGGATGTCAATCGGGTGCACGGAGGCGATCGCGGTCAGCACCACGATCAGGCGCACGTCGGCCCTGCCCGCCAGCAGCGCCCTCCTCGCCGCGGCCGAGACACTGACATGGCTGTTGGTCAGCAGCCCGGCGCCCTCGCCGCGCCGCTGCCGCACGTCCGCCTTTAGCTCTTGCTGGTACGCGGCCGCTCCCTGCGGGGCGACGACACGGACGCTGATGGCCGCGTCGCCGTGCCCGAACCTGACGAGGACCGGTGACGCAAGATCGACACTGCCGCGAGCGCCGAACTGGTACCTGACGATCGGCGTCTCGACCACGACCTGGGCGCGGCTTGGATAGGGCGCGCCCGGCTTGATCAGCGCGAGCCGCCGGGAAGGGAAACCGTGCGCGGCCAGCGCCGCGCACATGGCCTTGTCACACGCGACGCTCGCGTCGTGGCTCACCTGCCTGTCGACCCAGCTCGCGGCCAGAGGCCCGCGGTGGCGGTTCCAGCGCTCCCTCCCGGCGGGCCGGTGGCGCCTCCGGGGGCGTGGCTTTGCCTGGTCTCTGGCTGGCCAGGAGCACCCGTTCGCCCGCCGCGGGCGGCCATCACGACGGCGACCGCGCAGGCCGCGACCAGTATCACTGCGAGCGCGGCGACAACCGCGACCCTCGGGCCTCTCGGGCCGCGTGCCTGCCTGACCCGGCCCCGGACCGTGCGCCCGGCCGCGGGGATGGTCACGGGATCGAACGCCGTGCCGCTCGGGCTCGGCTGCCTGACCGCACCCCCGTTGCCCGGGAACTCCGGCCAGTGAGCGGCGGGAGCGCTCGCGTCCACTGGACCGTTCGTCACCGCGGGCGGGGCAGGGGCCTGCGGCCGAGGGTCGGCAGCTTGCGTGGATTCAGCAACCTGCGGGGACTCAGAGGGTCCCGTGACCAGGGTGTCCTCGGCCTGTTCGTGCGCGGCCCTGGCGGCGTCGACGGCCGCCTGCATGCGTTGCAGTAATGCCTCGGGCAGTACCGGCCTGGTCAACGGCGCCGGGCCGCCCCTGGAGGCACCTGGAACGCGCCTGGAGAGCGGCGGATCGGGGTTATCGTCACCCAACCGACTCACCCCCCGGTCGCGCAGCGCCGGTTCCTCTTCCTGACGTCGTTCCTGGACGACCAGAGGAGCACATGATGCCCTGGTTGTTCAAGCACTATGGCCAGTTGTCGTGAAACTTGCACTGTCGGCGGGTGGTCACTCTGCGAGCTCAGTCCAGCGCCATGAGACCAGCCGACGTCGGCCTGAACCCGCACGCGCCCAGGTAGAACGGCGCCAGGTGCTCGTCGAAGTCGACGTGCAGGTACTCGCAGCCGGCGGCCTTGGCGCCGTCCCTCGCGCGGGCGACTAGCCCCGTGCCGATGCCCGCTCCGCGCGACCGCCTAGCCACCATCGTGTCCTGGAGCCAGGCGTGCACGAGCCCGTCCCAGAGCACGTTGACGAACCCGGCCAGTTCACCGTCCTGCCTCGCGACGACCCAGCCGAGGCTGTGATCCGCGGTCAGGCGAACCCAGTCCCACTCGGCGTCGTCGTAGACCGGGGTCTGGAACGCCTCCGCGTGCAGGGCGTTGACCTCGGCGTTCCTGAAGGTGCCTCGCCAGGTGAAGATCGTCGTCACAGCTGGACGATAACGGGGCCCGCAACCGAATATCTGGCCCGCGGAGCGTTCGCAGGGCACCATGGGATCATGCCGGCTTGCCGGCCCGGTGCCAGCGGATGCCAGCGCGCGCCAAGCTACAGGCCGTTCGGGAACGTGACGTTCTCAGGGGCGATCAGCGGCTTCCCCACCTGCAGCTGGATCTGGGCGTGCGAGTGCAGCGGGATATCCCGCGGGTTGCCCTCGTAGACCCTCCCGTTGTAGATCGCGACGACGTGTCCCTTGACGGGGCCGAGCTGCGAGGGCCCGAGGGGCTGACCCCACTCGTCGAAGAAGTCACCGAGCGTGTAGAGGCGGTGGATGGGCGACTCGACGTGCACGATGCCGTCTGGCGCGTGGGTGTGCAGCCAGTACAGACATTTTCCGCCTTGCGCCGCGACGCCCTGCGCCGTCTGCTGCGGCTGCGAGCCCGGAATGCCGATGCCGGCGGCGACCTGCCGGGGCGTCCCGTTGATGAAGATCGTCAGGTGCGCGTGAATGTGGAAGACAAGCTGCTCGGAGGTCTGGCAGCGGATCCCGTCAACCGGGGAGCCAGTGGCGGCGGCTGACAAGCCTGCCAGCGGCGGAGCGCCAGGAATGGGCACGCCCTCGAATCCGTTGCTGCCCGGGCTCGGGGCCGGCTTCAGTGTGCCGAGCGAGCTCAGCGCGCCGAGCTTGAATCCCGGCGTGCCCGCCTGCGGCCCTGACGTGCCGCCGCCGCTGACGACGGCGAGCACGATGGCGATCACCGCACCGACCGCGATGACCGCGGCGCCCGCCCACATGATCAGCCGGCGCTGCCTGGCCTTTCGCGCCTCCCGCGCGCGCATCTCGGCGACCCTCGCCCTGGCGATGTCACGGTTCCTGCTCGCCTTGGACACTGATTCCGCACCTTCCTGGCAAGACCTACCCAGCCCGCACCCGAGCCTATTGGACGCCAAGAGCACGAAGTCCAGCCCGTGTGGCGCGACGCTGGCACGGATGCGGGAGCCTGTCAGCGGCGGCGAGGTCTCGGAGTGGACCTGGCCAGCGGCGACGAGCGGCGGCTAGCGCTCACCCGGCCAGCACCCGCGCGCCCTCCGCGTCGAGCAGCCGCGGCCCGGCGGCCCTGATCAGCACCACCGCCCACGTGCGCAGCGGCCGCCACTTCTCGGCAATCTCCTCGAACGTGCCCGTCGTGACCGGCTCCTCCAGGTCATACAGCCGGGCGGTCAGCGCGAGCGCCCGTGGCTCAGCGACCGGCAGCACGTCGGCGAATCCGGTCCCCCTGATCACGATCAGCGAACTGTAGAACGGTCCGATGCCCTTGATCTGCTGCAGCTCGGCCATCGCCTCGTCCGGTCCGAGCGCGAGCAGGTGCGCGGCGCTCAGCCGGCCGGCGAGGGCGGCGTCGGCGACGCCGTGCAGCCGGTCGATCTTGTCACCGGGGATCCCGGCGAACTCCGTGACGCCGAGCAGCGCTTCCGGCGTCGGGAACGCCGCCACGGACTGGCCCGCCAGGTCAAAGGCGGCCCCGTGCGCCTCGGACAGGCGCTGCCTGACGGCCATCATCTGGCGAGCCGGGCGGCGCGCGCTCAGCACGGACCAGGCCGCTGCCTCGTACGGCGAGTAGAACAGCGGGGGCCGCAAGCCAGGCGCGACCCGCTGGAGCCGGCCGATCATCGGGTCGCGCTCGCCGATCCTGGTGAACTCGGTGCCGTCGTGGTCCAGCGACAGCACCCTTGCGACCTGGCCGCGCACCGCGTCGAGATCCACGCCGGCTGGCCCGTGCACGACGCCGTGGACGCCGTCGTCGCCCTGGCGCACCTCGACGCCGACCTGCGCGGTGTAGCCGTCGAGGCAGAATGCCAGGCGCATCACATCGCCTGGCTCGCCGGCCTCGCGCTGTCCGAACCCGAACGCTGCCGCCTCAGCCAGAGAGAACGGGCCGCGCGGCGCGATGCTGAAAGTAGGCGACGTCAACACTGACCCTCCCGGGATTGCCGAACCGTGCTCATCGTCCCAGCCGGGTATGACACTTCCGTCCCACGCGGAGCGGCCCGACCTCAGCCGTCGCAGTACCTGAGGTTCAGTGGCCGTCGCGGCGGAACCGGTAGCGCAGCGACTCGGCGTCCCCTTCCAGGTCCAGCGCC
>DASUHI010000049.1:0-6462 GCA_036273575.1 Streptosporangiaceae bacterium
CGAAGGCAACGCTGTACGCCCGGTCCCGCTGCTGCCATACTACTTTCAGTCGACAATCGACAATTTGGTACCTGACTGGAGGATACGGGTGGGTGCGGACCGCTTTCGCGGCCGGGTCGCGATCGTCACCGGCGGGTCGAACGGCATCGGCCGCGCGGTGACCGCCGCGCTGGTCGCGGACGGCGCGTCGGTGCTGGTCTGCGACCTCGTCGAGGCACGCTACTTCGACGGGGAGCCGCGCGTGGCGACGCTGGCCGGCGACGTCGCCCACGCCGGATTCGCCGAGGCGGCCGTGGCAGCCGCGGCCGAGCAGTTCGGGCAGCCCGGCATCCTGGTCAATGACGCGGCGTCGTACCCAGACGGCACGCTGCTCGAGATGAGCCACGACGCGTGGGACAGGGTCTTCCGCGTGAACGTCACGGGCTCGTTCATGATGTGCCAGGCATTCGCCAGGCAGTGCGTGGCCGCAGGTACCGGCGGCGCGATCGTCGGCATCTCCAGCGGCTCGGCGCGCAGCCCGCGGCCAGGCGGCGCCGCGTACAGCGCGTCCAAGGCCGCCCTCGAGACGATGAGCAAGGTCTTCGCGATGGAACTCGGCGGTCACGGCATCCGGGTGAACGTGGTCGCGCCCGGCTACATCGACGTGCGCGGCTGGAGCGACGCCTACCCTGACCGGGCGCCGGAGGACCTGCGTGCCGCGCTTGTCGCCGGCATCCCGCTCGGCACGGCGGGCGACCCGCGCGACATAGCCGCCGCCGTGCTGTTCCTGGCCTCGGACGAGGCCGCGCACATCACCGGCGCCGTCATCGACGTTGACGGCGGGTCAGGAGCGGGCCGGTTCGGCTTGCGAACCCGAGGCCAGCAGCCGGCCCGCAGGACCCACGTTCAGGAGGGCGCCGATGTCCGCGGCTGAGATGGCAGACGCCGGCGACCCGATCATCGAGACGCGGGATGTCACCAGGTACTTCAGCGTCGGGCACGGCTCGGTCGCTCGCGGCAAGACCACGCTCAAGGCCGTCGACGGGGTGTCGCTGACGATCAGCAGGGGCGAGACGCTTGCTCTGGTCGGCGAGACAGGCTCGGGCAAGACGACGTTCGGCCGCCTGCTCCTCGGGCTGTACAAGCCGACCGGCGGCGACATCTTGTACAGGGGCGCGAGCATGCTGGACCCACGCGGCGAGACGGCGAAGAGCGCACGCCGGCACATCCAGGGCGTGTTCCAAGATCCTTACTCGTCGCTGAACCCCACGATGACGGTCGGGCAGTCGCTGGCCGAGGTGCTCAAGGTGCACAAGATCGTCGATCGCAAGGAACGCGGGCAGACGGTCAGCGAGCTCATGCGCACGGTCGGCCTGTCCCCTGCCCAGGCGGCCAGGCGCCCGCAGGCGTTCAGCGGCGGCGAGCGGCAGCGGGTCGGGATCGCCAGGGCCCTGGCCGCCAGGCCGGAGGTCATCATCGCGGACGAGCCGCTGTCCGCGCTCGACGTCTCGATCCAGGCGCAGGTCCTCAACCTGCTCATCGACCTGCAGGAGCAGCAGCGGCTGACATACCTGTTCGTGACCCACGACCTGGACGTCGCCAAGCACATCAGCCAGCGGACGGCGGTCATGTACCTGGGCCGCGTCGTCGAGTACGCACCGACGACCGAGATCTTTGCCGAGCCGCTGCACCCGTACACGCAGGCGCTGGTCAAGGCCGCGCCGCGGGTGACGACGCAGCGCAAGACCATCAAGCCGGCGCTGACCGGCGACATCCCCAACGCGATCGAGCGGCCGAGCGGGTGCCACTTCCACCCCCGATGCCCGTTCGCGATGCCTGTGTGCTCGCAGGTCGAGCCGAAGCTGCTCACGGCTCCAGGCGGGCGATCGGTCGCCTGCCACCTGCACGATCCTGAGCTGGGCTCGGCGACGGCCGCCCGAGCAGCGAGCCTTTGACCAGACAGGAGATCGCCCGTGTCCCGATTGCGCCTTCTCGCCGCCGCGCTCGGATTGAGCGCGATCGCGGCCGCGGCCAGCGCCGCGGCGGCCGGCGCCGCGGCCCCCACGACCTTTGTCAACTGGCCCGCCTACCTGCACGGCATCACGCACTCGTCGGACAACAGCGGCGCGACGGCGATCACGCCCGCGCGCGTCGCCAGCCTGAAGCGGGCGTGGACATGGAAGCCCGCGGCGCCGACCATGGCCGGCCAGCCGTCGGGGCTGCTCGCCAGCCCGACGGTCGTCAACGGCCGGATCTACATAGGCGCCAACACCGGCGTCTTCTACGCGCTCGACGAGGCGACCGGCCACGTGATCTGGCACCGATTCCTCGGCTTCCAGCCGACCCTGACCTGCGGCAAGCTCGGCATCGTCTCCACCGCGACCGTCGCCAAGGATCCGGTGACCAACGTCCTGACCGTCTACGTGGCAGGCGGCGACGGTTACCTGTACGCGCTGAACGCAGCCAGCGGGAACGTCGCGTGGCGTTCGGTGATCGCCATTCCCAGCACGACCGTCAGCGACTACTACGACTGGTCGTCGCCGACCGTCGATGGCCAGCGCGTCTACGTCGGCGTGTCATCGAACTGCGACAGCCCGCTCGTGGCGAGCGGGCTCAAGGAGTACGACCGCGCCACCGGCGCGCTGGTGGCGTTCTACAAGACCTACCCGGGACACAGCGTCACGCCGAGCATCTGGAGCAGCGCGGCGGTGAGCACGGCTGCGCACACTGTGTTCGTCACGACGGGCAACGGGCCTGGCGGCGACTCCGAGTCGGTCGTGCGGCTGGCGGCCGACGGCCTCGCCAGGCAGGACGCGTGGGCGGTTCCGGCGAGCCAGCGCGTCTCGGACGCGGACTTCGGCGGCTCGCCGACGCTGTTCTCCGCGGTACTCGGCGGCACCAGCGTCGCCATGGTCGGGGCCTGCAACAAGAACGGCATTTACTACGCGTGGCGTCAGGCCAACCTGCACGCGGGGCCGGTCTGGCAGCGGACCGTGGGCGCCCCGTACACCGGGGGCCCGCAGTGCGACGCAGCTGCGGTCTGGAACGGCAAGCACCTGTTCGTGGCCGCCAACAAGACGACCGTCAACGGCACGACGTTCGCGGGATCGGTCCGCATGGTCAACCCGGCGACAGGTGCCTACCTGTGGCAACGCGGGATCTCCGGCGCGCCCATCGGTACTCCAACCCTCGACGGCGCTGGCGTGCTCGCGGTCACCGAGTACGTCAAGGCCGGCCAGCTCGTGCTCATCAACGCGGCTACCGGCGCGGTGCTGCGGACGATCGCGACCGGGCCGGACTTCGGCCAGCCGGTGTTCGCCGACAACATGATGCTCGTGCCGACCCAGAACAACGGCCTGTGGGCTTACCAGGGTTAGCAGTCAGGCCGGCGCGTCGGCGCGGCGCTTGCCGACCTCGGCCTCGTGCTCGGGGAAGCCTTCCAGGTAGTGGTGCCTGATCGCGATCCGCAGCCGCTCGACGTCTCCGCTGTCTACGGCGTCGAGCAGCACCCTGTGCCGGTCCACGGCCTCCAACAGGCCGATGCCCTGGCGCTCGACGGCGGCCCGCATCAGCGCGCCCATCTGGCTGTCCAGCATCGACCACAGGTCCTTCAGCCGCTGCCGCCCCGACACGTCGATCAGCTGCTCGTGGAACCGGGTGTCGCTGTCGACGAGGGCGTCCAGGTCGTCGGTCCTGGCGGCGGCGGTCATGTGCTCCAGGGCGAGCCGCAGTGACCGCGACAATTCCTTCCTGCGCTGCCCGAGGCCGCCCGCGACGCTGGCGTCCTCGAGCACGTAGCGCGCGAAGCAGACGTCCTCCGCGTCCTGCATCGACATCCTGGTGACGATGCTGTAGCGCCGCGGCACGATCTCGATGAGCCCCTCGGACTGCAGGTCGCGCATCGCGTCCCTGATCGTGCCGCGGCTGACCCCGAACTCGGCTGCGAGGTTGGCTTCCACCAGCCGGGTCCCCGCCGGCAGCTCGTTGTTCAGTATGCGGTGCCGTAGCCTGCGGCCTACCGCTTCTGGCAGGGACACGTGCTCAAGAATGCCGGCCACCTCCCTTCTCGTCCGCGGCTTCTTCGCAGGTCACTGTATTTGTAGCAGCGCGCCGGTCAAGCCCGCGTGAGCTTCGCCGTCGACGCGCGTGACCAGGGCCGACCGCGGTCCTGTCAGGATCGGGGTCATGCCGGGCCCGTGTCCTGGCAGCGGGCTCGCTCCGTGCACGACAATGCCAACGCTCACCCAGCCCCTCCGGTATCCCATGTTGTACCGCGCGTCGATGTCCTCGACCGCGACGAGGTCGCCGAGCCTCAGGTCGTAGCCGTCGCCGTCGCGCACCTGCAGGTCCAGATCCCAGCCGGCCGCAGGGCGGCCGAGGCCGTTGCCCGACAGCTTCGCGGGCAGCACGGCGCGGACGCCCGCGGTGAGCTTCCCTGACCCGGCTTCGACCGGCAGCCCTGTGACCAGGCCAGGGTCGAGGTTCATGATCGCGACGGTCTCCGGCACCCATCCAGGCCGGAAGCCCTGGCCGTGCCCGCGGACGCTCACCTGGTCACCAGGACGCATCCTGGCCAGGTCGGCCGGGCGAAAGCCGGTGATCACCCGGCCCGCCTCGCCGCGCTTGCCGATGACCGCTCCCCTGGCGCCCGCGGCGGCCCCAGTGCGCACGACAGCATCGTTGCCCGCGCAGGAGTACAGCACGAGCGCGTGCATAGCTGCCTCGCCGGGATGGGTCAGGCAGGCGCCGGGCGCCGCGTGGTCCCCGTCGAGCGCGAAGACCGAGTCGCCCAGGGCCAGCCCGAGGACGATGCCGCCGTCGCCGGCCGGCACGTAAGAGTTCCCGTCGGCGTCGACCCGGTACGGGCTGTCCCCGAGTTCTGGATGCTCGACCAACCCGAGGAGGTTGACTGCTACTGCGTCCAGTTGAGCGCTCATAGCCGATCACCGCGGGACCCGTGGTACCAGCTGGCCAGGTTCGCGGCCGGGTCGTCGACAACTCGGAATGCCTCTTCCGGGCCGCTGAGCAGGGAGCTTGGCCCCGGCCCGTGCCCGAACATCATGCACTGGCCGGTCGAGATCACGCCGATGGTCAGGTAGCCGGGCCGGTAGCCGCGGCCGAATCTGTGGTCATGGTCGGCGATCGCCACGATGTCGCCGACGCGGAGCGACTCCAGGCCGAGAGACAAGTCCTCGCCGAGGCCCGCGTAGGCGCCCATCAGGTCGGTGTTCGCGTACTCGGAGATCATGCCGACGCCCGCGCCCATCGCCTCGGCCGGGATCCTGGCGGCCACGTGCACCTCGAGCCTGCCGTCGGCCGCCGTGCCGCCGGGCATCGCGGCGATAAGGCCTGGCGCGCAGTTCTTGACCACGACCGACGGATGCTCGATGAGCCGCAGGCCTTGCCCGACCGCCGTGATCGTGACCGCGTCACCGGTGGTGAGCGACGCCGCCTCTGCCTCTGCGAAGTCCGCCAGCACGTACGCGTGCTGCCCGATCACGTGCCCGGTCGCGCCCGCGGCCGGCCCCGACGTCACGGTGACCTCGTTGCCGACGCACGTCAGGAACTGGACGGCCATGTTCGCGGCCGCGTCCGCGTGCCTGATCGACGCGCCGGGCTCGAGGTGATCGGAGGCGTAGCCGGTGGCGGGGTCGCCGCAGTGCACGCCGAGCGTCACACCGCCCATGCCGGGCAGCACGAACGGCTGGCCGTCCGGCCCGACCCGGTATCCGTGCCGATCGGCGAGCGGCGGCCAGACCTCGCCGGTCAGCACCTGGCTGACCAGCCGGCTGGCGTTCGTCCTGGCCTTCATCCGCCCTCGAACGCGGTGTCGGGGCCGCGCCCGCCGTCGCCGGTGAGCGGGAAGCTGACCCAGGCCCGCTGCCTGAACGACGCCTCGAACGCGTTGATGGTCGCCTGCACGAGCGCGGCCTGCGCGAAGTCGCCCTGGCACGCCGGCGGGTCGCCGCTGATCTCGGAGATGAAGTCGGAGATGAGGTTGGAGTAGAACAGGTACTCCCACGGCTCTCCTGAGTGGCCGCCGGGCGGGAAGAACTCGTGCGGGATGTCGCGGTCGACGAACTCCACCGCGTCCTTGCGGGCCGTCCTGATCGTCTGGCAGATCCCGAATTCGTCGACGAGCCTGACGATGATCGCGCCCTCGGAACCGTAGATCCGCGCCTCGATGCCCGGGTAGTTGCCGACGGTCACGTACGAGGACTGGATCGACGCCAGCGCTCCCGATCCGAACTCGGCGATCCACATGTCGCCGTCGTCGATGTTGGCTCTCGTCATCTGGCCGGTGTCGCGGACCATGCGAGTCGGGACGAAGTTGCGCATGGTGCCGACGACGGCCCGCAGCGGCGCGCCGAGCCACCAGTGCATGATGTCGATGATCGGCGCGCCGTAGCCCTCGATGGACGAGACCGCGATCCGCTCGGGGTCGGCACGCGGGTCGACCTGGCGCAGCGGCGTGGCAGGGTC
>DASUHI010000050.1:0-4723 GCA_036273575.1 Streptosporangiaceae bacterium
CGGCCTGATCTGCTCGTCGGCAGCGGAGATGAAGATGTGCAGCAGCTCGGTGCTGCCGATGCCGTCGATGATCTCGACGCCGGTCGCGTCGTAGAACGCCTGCCAGACCGAGCCGGGGAGCGTCTCACCGGCCGAGACCGGCCGGCGCAGGCCGCGCAGCTGATCCGCCTTGCCAGCGGCCAGCATCGCCCGGTACGCGGTCGGCGCGGTCGACACCACGGTGACGCCGCGCGCCGCGATGTGATCTGCCAGCTCGGCCGGGGTCGCGCGCTCGATCAGCAACGTCGCCGCGCCGGCCCGGATCGGGAAGATCAGGATCGCGCCGAGCCCGAACGTGAACGCCAGCGGCGGAGTCCCCGTGAAGATGTCGTCCTTGGTGGGCTTCAGCACGTGCGCGGAGAACGTGTCGGCGACCGCCAGTACGTCCCTGTGGAAGTGCATGGCGGCCTTCGGCCGCCCCGTCGTGCCTGACGTGAAGGCGATCAGCGCGACGTCATCGGCGGCCGTCTGAACCGCCGCGAACGTGCCGGGCTTGCGGCTCGCGAGCTCGTTGAGGTTGCCCGGCGCGCCGGCCTCAGCGCCGCTGGCGGGCGAGCTGGGCACCGTCGAATGGAAGCTGACCACGTGCAGCCCAGGCGCGTCGGCCGCGGCCAGCTCGTCGGTGAACCTGTCGTCGCACAGCGCGAGCCTGACCTGAGAGATGTCGCAGATCGTCGTCAGCTCCGCGGCGCGCAGCAGCGGCATCGTGGCGACCACGACGCCGCCCGCCAGCAGCACCCCGAACCAGCAGGCCGCCAGCCACGGATTGTTCGGGCCGCGCAGCAGCACCCTGTTGCCGGGCACTACGCCGAGATCCTCGGTCAGCACGTGCGCGATCTGGCTGGCGGTGCTCGCCAGGTCGGCGTAGCTCCACACCTGGCCCCGCGGGTCCTGCGGCAGCAGGCACGGGCGGTCGGCGCCGTGCGCGGCGATCGTCTCTCCGAGCAGCGCGCTCGCGCAGTTCAGCCGGTCGGGATAGGCCAGCTCTGGCAGCGTGAACTCCAGGTCAGGCCACTGATCGGCGGGCGGCAGGTGGTCCCGGCAGAACGTGTCGGCATGCGCGGACGGCGTGAGCTTCATCGGCCAGCCTTTCGGACTTCGGCTGTGATCGTGCCCAGTATTCCCTCTATGTGCCACCAGTCAATGGGGTGTCCGACTACTCACCGGCTACGGGATCACAGCGAAGCCCTGGACCTCGACCGTCGCGGCCGTGTCCCACAGCCTGGACACCTCGACAGCGGCCATCGCGGGATACTCGGTGCCGGCCAGGCGACGCCAGACGGCCCCGATCTCCCTGGCCCTGGCGCGGTAGTCCGCCAGGTCGGTGGCGTAGACGGTCAGGCTCGTCAGGTGCTCTGGCCCGCCGCCCGCCGCGCGGAGCGCGGCGAGCAGGTTGCCGAGCGCCAGGTCGAACTGCGCGACCACGTCGCCGCCAATCGTCCCCGACCCGTCGTATCCGGTCTGGCCGGCAAGGAAGACCAGCCGGCCGCCCGCGGCGGCGACCGCGTGCGAGAAGCCGGACGGCCTGCCGAGCTCTGCCGGGTTGATCCGCTCGATCGTCATGATGTTCCTCCTGAGGGCGCAGGTTCAGCGGCCGCGGCGGTCCGTGCGTGCGGGCGCCAGCGGGCGTGCCTGGTTCCTCCCGTGCCCGCCCTGGCCTCCCGGATCAGCGCCAGCCGGGGCTTGGGCCCGTCGGAGCGGCCGGTCTGCGGCGGCCTGCTGCCCGCGGCCCACTGGTCGGGCCACGCCGCGGCCGGCCCGGCGTAGCCCTGCGCGGCGGCGGCGTGCAGGGTCCAGTTCGGGTCGTACAGGTGCGCCCGGCCGAGCGCGCACAGGTCGGCGCGACCGGCCAGGATGAGGGAGTTGACGTCGTCGTAGGACGAGATGACCCCGACGGCGACGGTCGCGATCCCGGTCTTGTTGCGAATGGAGTCAGAAAATGGCGTCTGATACGACCGGCCGAACGCGGGCTGTTCATCGGGCGTGACCTGACCCGTGGAGACGTCGATCGCGTCGGCGCCCGCGTCCGCGAACGCCCCGGCGATCCGGACCGCGTCGGCGCCGGTGATGCCGCCTGGCACCCAGTCCGTCGCCGAGATGCGCACGGTCATCGGCCTCGCCGCCGGCCAGACCGCCCGCATCGCCGCGAACACCTCGAGCGGGTAACGCAGCCTGGCCGCCAGCGAGCCGCCGTAGTTGTCGGTCCGCTGGTTGGTGACGGGGGAGATGAACGACGAGAGCAGGTACCCGTGCGCGCAGTGCAGCTCGATCAGGTCGAACCCGGCTCGCTCGCCTGCCAGCGTGGCGGCCACGAACTGGTCCTTGATCTGCGCCATCTCCGCGACTGTCAGTTCGTGCGGCACCTGATTGATCCCCGCCAGGTACGGGATCGGCGACGGGCCGCAGACCTCCCAGTTGCCCTCGTCGAGCGGCTCGTCGATGCCCTCCCACATCAGCTTCGTCGAGCCCTTCCTGCCGGAGTGTCCGAGCTGCAGCCCGATTTTCGCCGTGGAGTACTCGTGCACGAACCCGGTGATCCGCCGCCAGGCCGACTCGTGGACCGGCGCGTACATTCCGGCGCAGCCAGGCGTGATCCGGCCCTCGGCGCTCACGCAGACCATCTCGGTCATCACCAGCGCCGCGCCGCCGGCCGCCTTGCTTCCCAGGTGCATGAGGTGGAAGTCGGACGGC
The DNA here is from genome assembly GCA_036273575.1 of Streptosporangiaceae bacterium. GTDB lineage: Bacteria > Actinomycetota > Actinomycetes > Streptosporangiales > Streptosporangiaceae > Chersky-822. Next base: position 2,731 of record DASUHI010000050.1, read on the forward strand.
GTGCCGTCCCTCGCCGAGTACATGTCCATGGCCGAGACCACGACGCGGTTCTTCAGGTCGAGCTCGCGCAGCCGCGTCGGCTGGAACATCGGGGGCACGACCTCTCCGGTGCCGAACCCGCGCCGCTTGCAGTCGGCGGCGAACCAGGCGTCGATCCGTTCGGTGAACTCGGGGTCGCGGAGCCTCAGGTTGTCGTGGGTGACCCGGCGGCTTCTCGTGATGATGTTGAACGCGAATTGCTCGGGGTCTTGGTGGGTGTACTGGCCGAGGTTTTCGAACCACTCCAGGCTGGCCTGGGCCGCGCGCTGGGTCGACTCGACGACGGGCCGCCGCTCGGCCTCATAGGCGTCGAGGGCGGCGTCGACGCCATGCTGCTCGTTCAGGCACGCGGCCAGCGCCAGCGCGTCCTCCATGGCCAGCTTGGTGCCCGAGCCGATCGAGAAGTGCGCGGTGTGCGCGGCGTCGCCGAGCAGCACCACGTTCTCGTGCCGCCAGCTGCGGCAGCGCAGGGTGCCGAAGCTGATCCACTTCGAGTTGTTCGCCTCGATCGCGTGCCCGCCGATAATGTGACCGAGCAGCTCGCCGATCCTCGTGATCGAGGCAGCGTCCGACTGGCCAGGCGGCAGGCTGGCGGGCGCCAGCGCTGCGAAGCCTGCCCTGGCCCAGACGTCCTCGTGCATCTCCACGATGAACGTGCTGCCGGTCGCGTCGTACGGGTAGCCGTGCACCTGAATGACGCCGTAGGGCGTCGGCACGATGTAGAACTTGAACGCGTCGAAGACCAGATCGGTGCTCAGCCAGATGTACTTGCACGCGCGGACCTCGACGCTGGCGCCGAACGCGTCGCCGAAGGCCGCCCTGGTCGCCGAGTTCGCCCCGTCCGACGCGATCACAAGGTCATAGCCGGCCGCCAGGGCGGCCGGGTCTGGCGCCTGCGTGCTGAAGTGCATACGCACGCCGAGGACCGCGCATCGCTGCTGCAGGATTTGCAGCAGCCGCCGGCGGCTGACGGCGGCGAACCCGTGCCCGCCGCTGGTGATCACCTGGCCGCGGTAGTGCACGTCGATGTCGTCCCACCGGGCGAACTCGCGTTCCATCGCCGCGTAGATCTGCGGGTCGGCGTGCTCGATCCCGCCCAGCGTCTCGTCGGAGAACACGACGCCGAAGCCGAACGTGTCGTCGGCCGCGTTCTGCTCCCAGACGGTGATCTCGGAGTGGGGGCTGAGCTGCTTGGTCAGCGCGGCGAAGTACAGCCCGCCGGGCCCGCCGCCCACGACCGCGATTCGCACGTGCCTGCCCTCTCCCCGGCCCGCCCCTTCCCCGGACTGTGCCGAAGGTACGTGCCTGCCAGGGCGATCGTCAACGACGCGAGGTCTCCAGGGTCCGACACTCCGGCAGGGTTGCTGGGAATTCCGCGAGTGCTTGGTTACCGTGTGAAACATGGCGACTCGTGCGCCCAAGGGTGCGGCACGCCCAAACGCCAATTCGGCCGGGCCGAGTTCCGCCGGGCGTAGCCGCCAGGGGGGCGGTTCAGCCCGCAGCGGCTCGGCAACGCCCGCGCGCGGCACCAGTACAGGAACTTATAAGACCGGGACCTACAAGAACGGCAGCCGCGCGGGCTCAGGCAGGACCGCGTCCGGCAGGTCGGGCGCCAGGACGGGCAGGAGCACATCGTCCAAGGGGTCCGCCAGGCGCAGAACCCCGTACTACCGCGGCCGCAGCACCCCGACGCCGCCGAGGCGGAGCCTGTCGGGCAGCATGCGCGCATCCCGCAACCCGTTCGTGATCCTCGTCGGCTGGCTGCTGGCCACCCTGGCCGCCCTGTGGATGGAGCTCGCCGCCGGAGTAGGGCACGTCGCCAGGCTGTTCGGCGACAGTGCGCGCGACCTGGACAGGGCGCACCGCAGGGACGGCGCCGGGCTCGCCGTGCTCGCCGCGGCCATCATCACGGCGGGCGCCTCCTGGTGGGGCCTTGGCACGCCGGTCGGCCGCG
>DASUHI010000051.1:0-3315 GCA_036273575.1 Streptosporangiaceae bacterium
TGGCCAGCCAAGCCGAGGAAACGCACGTTCTGTTCAACAACTGCTACAGCAACTATGCGCAAGTCAATGCCATGCAACTCGCCGACCTGCTGACCGACTGAGCGCTGGCGGCGCGCCACGCTCGTCGCTGGCGACCTCGAGAACAGCGGCGTCGCGAACCCATTGATCTACCCCGACCTGGCGACGGCGGTCCGCACCCTGCGCTCGGGTGTTGCCAGGGCGGCCATCAAACATGGCCAGGGCCCGAGGCCGGCAACGCGGCGGGTTACCGCGGCTGCGCGGCGTTACACGGCCGGCGGCCTGGGCATGCCAACAGGAGCCTCAGTTTCAACAGCCCGCACTCGCTGGTGCAGCTCAGGGGGGACACCAATGGCGATAGCGGTAGGAATCGATCTCGGCACCACGAACTCGGTCATCGCGGCCACCGAGGCGGGAAAGCCTACGGTGATTCCCAACGCGGAGGGATCGCGGACCACTCCGTCGGTGGTGGCCTTCACGCCGCAAGGCGAGCGGCTGGTGGGGCAGCTGGCGCGGCGGCAGGCGATCTTGAATCCGAAGGGCACGATCTATTCGGCCAAGCGGTTCATCGGCCGCCGCTATGACGAGGTGACCAGCGAGCAGAACGCGGTCTCGTTCGACGTCGTGGCCGGCCCGGACGGGGCGGTGCGCTTCGACGTCAACGGCAGGCAGTACGCGCCAGAGGAGATCTCCGCGCTTGTCCTGCGCAAGCTCGCCGATGACGCGGGCAAGTCCGCGGGCGAGAAGGTTACCGAGGCCGTCATCACCGTGCCCGCGTACTTCAACGACGCTCAGCGCCAGGCCACCAAGGACGCCGGCAAGATCGCTGGCCTCGAGGTGCTGCGGATCATCAACGAGCCGACGGCGGCCGCGCTGGCTTACGGGCTCGACAAGAAGCAGAACGAGACGGTGCTGGTCTTCGACTTGGGCGGCGGGACGTTCGACGTGAGCCTGCTCGACATCGGCGACGGCGTGGTCGAGGTCCGCGCCACGGCCGGTGACACCCACCTGGGCGGTGATGACTTCGACCGCCGGGTCGTCGACTACCTGGCCGATGAGTTCCAGCGCGATAACGGCATCGACCTGCGCGCCGACCCGCAGGCCCTGCAGCGCCTGTTCGAGGCGGCCGAGAAGGCCAAGGTCGAGCTGTCGTCGGTGACGCAGACGTCGGTGAGCCTGCCGTTCGTCACGGCCGACGCGTCCGGGCCGAAGCATCTGAACACGACGCTGATGCGCTCGACGTTCGACCAGATCACGGCCGACCTCGTGGAACGCACCGTCGAGCCGGTCAGGCAGGCGATGGAGGACGCCAAGCTGACGGACAAGGACATCGACGAGGTGATCCTGGTGGGCGGGTCGACGAGGATTCCCGCCGTTCAGGCCCTCGTGCGCCGTCTCACCGGCGGCAAGGACCCGAACATGTCGGTGAACCCGGACGAGGTCGTGGCGCTCGGCGCGGCCATCCAGGCCGCCGTGCTCAAGGGCGAGGTCAAGGACGTGCTGCTGCTCGACGTCACGCCGCTGTCGCTGGGCATTGAGACGCTCGGCGGCGTGATGACGAAGGTCATCGAGCGGAACACCACGATCCCGGCTCGCCGCACCGAGGTGTTCAGCACAGCGGAGGACAACCAGCCCGCGGTGGACGTGGTAGTCCTGCAGGGCGAGCGGGAGAGATCCGCCGACAACCGGGTGCTCGGCCGGTTCCGGCTGGAGAACATCAGGCCAGCGCCGCGCGGCGTGCCCCAGATCGAGGTCACCTTCGACATCGACGCGAACGGGATCCTGAACGTCTCGGCCACCGACAAGGACACCGGCGCCGAGCAGCGGATCACGATCAGCGAGACGTCCAACCTCGACCAGTCCGAGGTCGAGCGGATGATCGCGGACGCCGAGCGGCACCAGGACGAGGACAGGCGTCTGCGCGAGATGACCGACGCCCGCAACGAGCTTGACGCGGCGGCCTACGCCGTCGAGCACCTGCTCGGCGAGCGCGGCGACGCAGTGGCCGTGCACGACAAGGCGCGGGCCGAGACACTGGTCGCGGACGCGAGGCAGGCGCTGAAGGACGAGGCACCGGCCGACCGGCTGAGGAGCCTCACCCTCGAGCTTCAGCAGGTCTACCAGAGCCTGAGCGCGGCAGGAGCCGCGCCCCAGGGCCAGCAAGCACAGCCACAAGGCCGGGGCGGCCCGCAAGGACAGCAGGGTCAGCAGGGCGGCGGCGATGATGACGTGATCGACGCGGAGTTCACCGCCAATGAGTGAACGCGAGGATGGCCGCAACGGGGCTGGGCAGGATGCCGCGGGCGCGGAGCTGGCCAGCGCCCAGGCTGAGCTCGCCGAGTTGCGGTCCCGGGTCAGCGAGCTAGAGGACTCGCGGCTGCGCGCGCTCGCGGACCTGGACAACCTGCGCAAGCGGTGCGCCGCCCAGATCGGGCAGGCCGCGGCCGACGGCAAGGCCGCGGCCGCGACCGAGTGGCTGCCCGTCGTGGACAACCTCGACCTGGCGCTCGACCACTCGCAGGCCGACCCTGACGTGATCATCGAAGGGGTCAGGAGCGTCCGCGACCAGGCGCTGCGGGTCCTGGCCAGCCTCGGCTATCCGCGCAGGGACGACACCGGCGCGCCGTTCGACCCGGCCAGGCACGACGCGGTCGCGGTACAAAGCGACCCAGAAGTCACGCCGGGTACGGTCATCGACGTCGTCAGGCCAGGCTACGGGGACGGAGACCACCAGTTGCGGCCCGCCCAGGTGGTGGTCGCCAAGGCGGAGTGATGGCCGGGCGCGACTTCTACGAGATCCTCGGCGTCGGGCGGAACGCGAGCCAGGACGACATTCAGCGGGCCTACCGCAAGCTGGCGCGCGAGTATCACCCTGACCTCAACGCCCATCCGGCAGCCGAGGAGAAGTTCAAGGACGTCTCCGAGGCCTACTCCGTGCTGTCTGACCCCGCGACCAGGCGGCGGTACGACACGTTCGGGCCGGACTTCCGCCAGGTGCCCGACGACGTCGACGCGGAGACCTGGCGGCGCGGCAGGGCACGGGCAGGCGCAGGGCGGGCAGGCGCGGGGCGGGCAGGCGCAGGGCGGGCAGGCGCAGGGCGCGGCGGGCCGGGCCGCGGGGCTGGCGGCTTCGGTCAAGGTGGCGTGGACATCGACATCGAGGACTTGCTCGGCGGGATCTTCGGCGGTCGCGCTGGCCCGGGCTTCGGACCGATGCCCGGCGCCGACCAGGAGGCTGAGCTGCCGCTTACCGTCGAGGAGGCCTACCGGGGCGGCCGCAAGGCGGTCACGATGGGC
>DASUHI010000052.1:0-10747 GCA_036273575.1 Streptosporangiaceae bacterium
CAGCACGACGGCCTGGATGACGGCGCGCATCTCCGGCGACAGCCGGGCCAGCGCCTGGCCGATGTCGCCGTACTCGACCGACAGCAGGACCTGGTCTTCCGCGGCCGGTGCGGCTCCGGCCTTCTCGAACACGACAGCGACACCGCCGCCGGTCCGCATCCGGCTCACCAGCCGGCGGATCGCGATCCCCCACAGCCATGCCGCGACTTCCCCGTCGCCGCGGAAACCCTGCGGCCTTTTCCAGACGGCGATGAAGGTGTCCTGGACCGCGTCCGCCACCAGGTCGCGATCGTTGCACCGCCGGGCAAGCCGGATCGCGAGCCACCCCGCGTGGCGTTCATACAGCGTGCGGAAGGCGCCCATATCGCGTCCGGCGACGGCCAGAAGCAGCGTCTCGTCGCCCGGGCTGCTGTCCATGACCTAACTGTCGCGCCCCCGACCCGGAAAAGATTCACCCCGCGACCGGAAAATCTCCGGACCCGTTCCCTCCGCGAAGTACGCACCGCCCAACCATGTCGTTAGCCGACCGCCGGCCGTTGGTGTGGCCACGCTAGGATCATCCAATTCGGCGCGGCACCGGACGATCATCGCGCACGTCAAGCCGCTAAGCATTGCGGCCGCTAAGCGCGTCCAGCCAAGTCGGCAGTCACATTCCGTAGACGTCGGTCCTCGCGGGCATCCGACTCGTGCTCACGTAATTGAGCCGCTGGATGTGCAACTAGTGAGGTCGCAAACAGCGGCTATCCGGCCGTCTCGCGGACGGTGCCGGCCCGCCCCTGAACGGTAAGGCGCACGCTTTGGCGGCTAGCGCCTTACCGTTCACGACCGTTCACCGACGCCGTGAACAGGTGAAACTCGGAGCGTTGAACCTGCACCCAGGCCTCGTGCGGCAGCTTCCGGGCCACGCAACTGAGACTAAGAAATGAGACTGAACGACCTCAAGCTTGTCGGCTCTGCGGTGTCCGAGATCGCAGCGCCGCAGGTCAGCGCGGCGGAGGATAGGAGATTCGAACTCCTGAGGGGTTGCCCCCAACACGCTTTCCAAGCGTGCGCCCTAGGCCACTAGGCGAATCCTCCGTCGGCAAGCCTACCGACTTGAGGCAGCGCGCCAGAACGAGATGTCCATGAGGCATAACCAGGCGCACGAGCTGAGACAGCCCGTCAAGGAGATGGCCAGCGTGGTCGGCCGAACCCGTAGCCGCACCGACCGTCGGCGGGGCTCGCTAGACTGGACGACAGGCCCCTCGCACGGCGTTTATCCTGCCAACTCCCCCAGGGCCGGAAGGCAGCAAGGGTACGCGGGCTCTGGCGGGTGTGCGAGGGGTCCCTTTCCCTCTTCGGCGCGGATGAGGTCATGGCAGGCGACGTCCCCAGTGCGAACAGCAGGGCGGGCGATCAAGATCAGGCCCGCCCCGAGGTTCCCGACGCTCCGCTGGCGCTCTACCGGCGGTACAGGCCCGCCACCTTCGCCGAGGTCAGGGGCCAGGAACACGTCACCGAGCCGCTTCGGCAAGCGCTGCGCAGCGGCCGGGTGAACCACGCCTATTTGTTCAGCGGGCCGCGCGGATGCGGGAAGACCTCGAGCGCCAGGATCCTCGCCAGGTCGCTGAACTGCGAAAAGGGCCCGACGCCCGATCCGTGCGGGACGTGCGCGTCCTGCGTGGCGCTAGCGCCAACCGGACCTGGCAGCATCGACGTCATCGAGATCGACGCCGCCTCGCACGGCGGCATCGACGACGCGAGGGACCTGCGCGAGCGCGCGTTCTACTCACCGGTCGCGGCGCGCTACAAGGTCTACATCATCGACGAAGCGCACATGGTCACCGGCGCTGGCTTCAATGCCCTGCTGAAGCTCGTCGAGGAGCCGCCGCCGCACCTGAAGTTCGTGTTCGCGACCACCGAGCCAGAGAAGGTCATCCCGACCATCAGGTCGCGCACGCACCACTATCCGTTCCGGCTCGTCCCGCCCGCGGTCCTGCGCGAGCTGCTCGAGGAGATCCTGCGCAACGAGCAGATCAGCTACGAGCCCACCGTGCTGCCCGTGGTCATCCGCGCCGGGGCCGGCTCGGTACGGGACTCGCTGTCCGTGCTCGACCAGCTGATCGCCGGCGCCGATGAGTCAGGGCTGCGCTACGACCGCGCGATCGCGCTGCTTGGCTACACGGACGACGCGCTGCTCGATGAGATGACCGAGGCATTCGCCGCCAGGGACGGCGCCGCGGTGTTCCTGGCCATCGGCCGCGTCGTCGAGGCGGGTCACGATCCGCGCCGGTTCGCTACGGACCTGCTCGACCGGCTGCGTGACCTGATCGTGCTCGCCGCCGTTCCGGGCGCCGGAGCATCTGGCCTGCTCGACGCGTCAGAAGACCAGATCGAGCGGATGCGCAAGCAGGCGGCCGAGTTCGGCGCTGACCGGCTCGCGATGGCAGCGGAGACGATCAGCAACGGCCTCGTCGAGATGCGCGGCGCCACCTCGCCGCGGCTGCTGCTCGAGCTGATGTGCGCGCAGGTTCTGCTGCCCGCCTCGGCCGCCCCTGACCGGACGGCCAGCGAGACCGAGGTCGGCGACCTCGCCGCCAGGATCGAGCGGCTTGAGCGGCAGCTGGCCGCCGGCGGAGGCGCCAGCCGCGATGACCGCGCCCCGAGAACTCAGCCTCGGCCGCCGGGGCGCTCCGCTGCCCAGCCAGCCGGCGCGCGGCCGACCCCAGCCCCGCCGGCCTCAGCCCCGTCGGCCTCAGCCCCGCCGGCCTCAGCCCCGCCGGCCCCTCCAGCCCAGGGAAAGCAGGCCGTTCAGGGTGCTGCCGGGAGCGGGAGTGGCGGGCTGAGTGCCGACGACCTGCGGAGCCGCTGGCCCGACGTGCTGGAGGCCGTGCGCGACGTCCGCAAGACGGCGTGGATCCTGCTGAGCAACTACGCGAGCATCGACACCGTCGATGGCAACGTCCTGACGATGGCGTTCGACTCAGAGGGAAACGCGAGGGGCTTCGCCAGCAGCGGCAGCGACGGCTATCTCGCGGCCGTCATCGACCGCATGTTCGGCGTGCGCCCAGTGATCAGGGCGATCGTGAACCCGGCCGCGGCAGCGGGTGCCGGGCGAAGCGCAGCGCGCCGGCCTGACGAGCAGACCGGTTCCGGCGGCGTCGGCCACCGGCCGGCGCCAGGCCGCGTGGCGGGCCACGGCGCCGACTACCGGGGCGGCGACCGTGGAGACAGCGCCGGCGCGCCAGGTTCTGGACGGCGCGGTGCCGCCGGTGACGGCGGCGGCGCCGAGGCCTCTGGCGGCGCTGCGGCCATAGGCAGAACTGGCCGCCAGCCGGTGAGCGACGACGCGGGGTCCGGTCGTGCGCGCGCCGAGACCCAGCCTGCGAGGACAGCTAGGTCCGCCCGAGGCGGTCAGCCGTCTGCCACGGCGCGGCCGCGCCGGCCGCCAGGGGCGGATCACACCGACGATCCAAGGCCGTTCACCGACGCGGTGCCCGGCGATGGCGGCGACGCCCTGACCGGCAGTGACCTGGTCATGAGGGAGCTCGGCGGCCAGGTCATCGACGACGTCTGAGCCGCTGGGCGGGTTGAGGTTGACGCTGTGGACGGGTGGCGCCCGGTCGAGGAGCTGGCGCACTGGGGGTTCACCCGCTCGCCCGTGGTGATGGCCAATGAGGCGCACAACGGCCTGACCCGGTGCGTACGCACCCGAGACGTGGGCGTCCGGATCATCAACGCGGCGCACCAGGCCGGGGTCAGGCGGCTGGCCATGGAGGCGCTGCCGTGGCCCGCCGACGGCTCACCAGGGCCAATACGTGCCGCTCCACCGCAGCCAGGTGGCTATCTCGCGCAGCCGGACATGCGCAGCCTCATCACGACGGCACTCGAACTCGGCTCGAGCCTGTGGGCCTACGAGGCGGTCATCGACCCAGGCAAGGACAACGCGGAACTGCACAGCCTTGAGTTCACCAACTGGAGGGAACGCGAGCAGGCCGAATCTCTGCCGGCTACTCGGTACCGGTTCCGTGGATCCGCTCCTTTGTCTGGTGCGGAAACGGTCACGCGTGCAAGCAGGCGAGCAGCGAATGGGTGCCGATGGGCCACCACTTCGCGGCCATGTCCGGCATCGAGCAATTCGTGATCGACCAGACGGTGACCGTCGACTTCCAGGGCCATGGCCTGCGGCCTTGGGCGCGAGAACTGCTCGCGGCCCTTGCGAAACGCTGACCGCTTATGGCGGCAGCGCGGGCATCCTCCGCTACCAGGCGCCCCCGCCTCTGGATTCCTGGCCAGGCGTCGACGCGGTCGTCGTCTCGACCGAGAACACGCTGACCTAAAACAGCGCCGCGCACGCGATCATCCGTGTGGAGTGCCAGCGCGCCCGTGTACCCGCCAGGCCGTAGGCTCTCAGTAGCGATGCGGCACCCGGCCATGCGAGAAAGCAGGTGAAAGGCATGGAACCCGGCGGGCAGCTGGACATGCAGCAGCTCTTCGCCGCTGCTGCGCAGATGCAGAGCCAGCTCATGAACGCACAGCAGCAACTGGCAGAGACGGAGATCGAGGGCAGCGCGGGCGGGGGGCTCGTGAAAGTCACGATCAGCGGGCAGGGCGAGCTGATCGACGTGGCCATCGCCAAGGAGGCGATAGACCCCGGCGATCCGGCCGAGACCGCGTCCACGCTCGCCGACCTGATCCTCGCCGCGAGCCGGGACGCCTACCGCGCCCTGGAAGAGGTGCAGGCCGAGGCGATGGGCCCGCTGGCCGGCGGCGTGGGCGGTGGAGCGGGCATTCCCGGCCTGCCTGGCATGCCAGGAATCCCGGGTCTCCGCGGACCGCAAGCGCCAGGGTCCGGCCAGCCGCCGATCCAGGGTTCTGCGCTGCCCGGCGAGAATCCCGCTCCCGGCGAGAAACCCGCTCCGGGCGACGATCCCGCTCCTGGCGAGGGCTGAGGTGTACGAAGGCGTCGTCCAGGACCTGATCGATGAATTGGGGCAGCTTCCTGGCATCGGGCCCAAGGGTGCGCAGCGGATCGCATTCCATCTGCTGACCGCCGGCGCGGATGACGTCAGGCGGCTCGCCGCCACGCTGATTGAGGTTACAGAGAAGGTCAAGTTCTGCCGCACGTGCGGGAACGTGGCGGAGAATGACGAGTGCAAGATTTGCATGGACGTGCGTCGTGACCCATCGGTGATCTGTGTCGTGGAGGAGCCCAAGGACGTGGCGGCGATCGAGAAGATCAGGGAGTTCCGCGGCAGGTACCACGTGCTCGGCGGCGCCATCAGCCCGATGGACGGCATCGGCCCCGAGGACCTGCGCATCTCCGAGCTGATGGCCAGGCTCGCCGACGGCGACATCACCGAGCTGATCCTGGCGACCGATCCGAACCTGGAAGGCGAGGCCACGGCCACGTACCTGGCCAGGCTCGTCAAGCCGCTCGGACTCCGGGTCACCAGGCCAGCCAGCGGGCTGCCGGTCGGCGGTGACCTCGAGTACGCCGACGAAGTGACGCTGGGGCGGGCGTTCGAGGGGCGGCGCACCCTCAATGTCTGAGCGCAAGGCCGCAGCCAAGTCCGCGAAGCAGAAGAAGACCGGCGGCAGTCGCGCCAGCAAGCCAGCCACCCCCGAGACCGACGGCGACTGGCGGCCGCTCGCCGACCAGATCGCCAAGCACGCCAGCGACTTCCTCGACGCGCTGGCCGCGCTCGGTCGCGGCGAGGGGGGCGACGAGATCGTCCCGCTGCTGTTGCTCGAGGTCGCTCAGGTGATGCTGGCCGGGGCCCAGCTCGGCGCGAGCCGGGATGTCATTCCGGTCGGCAACGCCGAGCCCGACGTCGGCGCCGACCCCGACCTGGATGAGCTCAGGGTCGGCCTGGCGAAACGCCTCGCGGCGTGCGACGAGTACGCCGAGCTGTTCGACCCGTACCGGGACACCGCGCCGACCTCGTTCCGGCTCTCCGATGACCTGGCCGCGATGGCCTCGGACCTGATCCACGGGCTGCGGCACTACCATGCGGGCCACAGTGCCGAGGCGCTGTGGTGGTGGCAGTACTCCTATGTGAACCAGTGGGGCACGCACGGCGGCGCGGCGCTCCGCGCCCTGCACGCCGTCGTCGCGCACGCGAGGCTTGACGTCGCCGAGGAAGACATACCTGGCTAGGGGTGTCCCGTAGCTCGGTAGACTCGGGTCCCGCCGATCGAGCCAATGGGGTCTCGTTTACCGATGTATCGAGTTCCGATATGGTGGGCGACTATGGCAGCACCTGGGAGCAGCGCGCCGTGAACCTGATCGTGCAGAAGTACGGCGGTTCCTCGCTCGCGGACGCCGACGGCATCAAGCGGGTCGCCCAGCGGATCGTGGCCACGCGCAAGGCCGGTCACGGCGTCGTCGTGGTGGTCTCCGCGATGGGCGACACCACGGACGAGCTGCACGACCTCGCGCTCGACGTCAGCCCGCTGCCGCCTGGGCGTGAACTCGACATGCTCCTGACCGCCGGCGAGCGCATCTCGATGGCGCTCGTGGCGATGGCGATCGCCAACCTCGGCTTCGAGGCGCGCTCCTTCACAGGCTCGCAGGCCGGGATGATCACCGACTCGACCCACGGCAAGGCGAGGATCATCAACGTCACGCCGGGGCGGATCAGCGGCACGCTCGCCGACGGGGCGATCCCGATCGTGGCCGGCTTCCAGGGGGTCTCCCAGGACAGCAAGGACATCACCACGCTGGGCCGCGGCGGCTCCGACACGACGGCGGTCGCGCTGGCGGCCGCGCTCGGAGCACAGACCTGCGAGATCTACACCGACGTGGACGGCGTGTTTACCGCCGATCCGAGAATCGTGCCGGGAGCCAGGCGCATCCCGGCGCTCAGTTACGAGGAAATGCTCGAGATGGCGGCGTGCGGCGCCAAGGTGCTGCATCTGCGCTGCGTCGAGTACGCCAAGCACTATCAGATGGCCATCCACGTGCGGTCGTCGTTCAGCAACAGGGAAGGTACCTGGGTCAGCGACGCGCTCGCGGCCCGGGCAGAGGGGAAACGGATGGACCAGCCGATCATCACCGGGGTTGCCCACGACAGGAGCGAGGCCACGATCACCGTGTCGGGCATCCCCGACAAGGTCGGCGTGGCCGCGAAGATCTTCAGGGTCGTGGCGAGGTCTGGCATCAACATCGACATGATCGTGCAGAGCACGTCGCGGTCGACGGGTCAGGCGGACATCTCGTTCACGCTGCCCAGGCAGGACGGCCAGATCGCGATGACCGCGCTGCGCGGCGTGCAGGACGAGATCGGCTTCGACTCGCTCGTCTTCGACGACGCGATCGGCAAGATCTCCCTGATCGGCGCCGGCATGCGGTCGCATCCCGGTGTCAGCGCGGACTTTTTCGGCGCGCTTGCCGATTCGGGGATCAACATCAGGATGATCTCGACGTCGGAGATCAGGATCTCCGCGGTGGTCGACGCGGCCGACCTGGACTCGGCAGTGCTGGCCACGCACCGGGCGTTCGGGCTCGAGGACGGCGAGTCAGAGGCGGTCGTCTACGGCGGTACCGGCCGGTGAGCGCCGCCCAGACCGGGGGGCTGCCGGCCCGTCCGGTGCTCGCGATCGTCGGCGCGACCGGAGCGGTCGGCACCGTCATGCGGGACGTCGTGTCCACCAGGCCGGACATCTGGGGTGAGGTCAGGCTGATCGCGTCGGCCAGGTCAGCGGGCCGCATGCTGCCCGTCCGCGGCGAGCAGGTCGAGGTCATGGCGATGTCGGCTGAGGCGTTCGACGGCGTCGACCTCGCGATGTTCGACGTGCCCGACGAGGTCTCCGCGCAGTGGGCCCCGGTCGCGGCGGCGCGCGGCGTCGTGGTGATCGACAAGTCCGGGGCGTTCCGGATGGACCCCGAGGTTCCGCTCGTCGTGCCCGAGGTGAACCCCGCCGCGGCGTTCACCCGGCCCAGGCGGATCATCTCGGTGCCGAACTGCACGACGCTGTCGATGATCGTGGTCGTCGGCGCGCTGCACCAGGCCTACCGGCTGCGCGAGCTGGTCGCGGCCTCGTACCAGGCGGCCTCGGGCGCCGGCCAGGCGGGCACGGACTGCCTGTACGACCAGCTCGCCGCCGTGGCTGGGGACCGGGCGCTCGGCCAGCGCCCTGGCGACGTACGGTCTGCGGTCGGTGACGGCGGCGAGTTCGGCGCTCCGCTCGCGCTCAACGTGATCCCGTGGGCAGGCTCGCTGCGCCCGGACGGATGGTCGTCGGAGGAGCTGAAGATCAGGAATGAGACCCGCAAGATCCTCGGCGACCCAGCGCTCCGGATCTCCGCGACGTGCGTCCGGGTGCCCGTTGTCGTCGGGCACTCGCTGGCGCTGCACGCCGTCTTCGACGCCGAGGTCGACGCCGACCAGGCGCGGAAGCTGCTGAGCGAGGCGCCTGGAGTGGTCGTCGCGGACCGGCCTGAGGCCGGCGAGTACCCGATGCCGGCCGACGTGGCCGGGACCGACCCGACGGTCGTCGGCCGGATCAGGCGGGCCATGGATGACCCGCACGCGCTCGACCTGTTTGTCTGCGGCGACAACCTGCGCAAGGGCGCGGCCCTGAACGCCGCCCAGATCGCCGAGCTCCTCGCCTCTGGGCCGCCAGCCCGCTGACTCTTTCATGATCACGGACGCTTTTCTGCAGGGCTGCAGACAATCGTCCGTGATCATGGCGAGGCGGCCCTGTGGCGGCGCCGAATGGCTAGCGGGTGAGTGCGCTGGCGGCCGCGGCTCCGTAAAGCTCGGCGGCCCGCCAGCAGTACCACGCGACCACGCTGCGGTACGGGCGGTACGGGTCGCCCAGCTGCTCGAGTTGCCTGGGGGTTGGCGTCGGTATCCCCCATGCGAGGCCGTAGCCCTTCCTGACCCCGAGGTCACCGGTCGGCCACACATCAAGCCGCCTGAGGTGGAAGATCAAAAACATCTCTGCCGTCCACCTCCCGATGCCGCGGACCGCCGAGAGCCGTTCGATCAAGTCCTCGTCGCTGAGCGCGCGGATGCTGCGCGAGTCCAGGACGACGGTCCCGTCCAGCACCTTGGCGGCCAGGTCGCGCAGCGAGGCCACCTTGGCCCCGGACAGCCCGACGGCGCGGAGGGTCTCGTCAGAGAGCGCAAGCAGGCGTTCGGGCGTGGCCTCACCGTCCATCGCCGCGATGAGGCGCCCGTGAATGGCCGCGGCAGCGGCGCCCGCTAGCTGCTGGTACACGATGGCGCGGACCAGGGTGCCGAGGTGCGTCTCGCTTCTCGCCCGCATCCGCGGCGGCCCAGCCTCCCTGACCAGGCGGCGCAGCACGGGATCGTGTTCCGCGAGGATCTTCGCGGCCGCGGCGTAGCTGCGGGCTGGTCGCGGGCTGGCCGGCTGCGCAGACATGAGTACATCGTGCCCGCAGGCACTGACAGCTAGCCGCGGTGTGCGCATCGGTACTCTGCTTGGCATGAGCCAGCCCGATGACACGAGCCTGGAAGACACCAACGCGGCCATCTGGCAATCCGAGGACATCGTGACGCACTGGGCCGCTGAGGCGGCGAACCGCGAGCGGCTTCATGTTCCGCGGCAGCGGTTCATGGCCGAGTTGCTCCCGTTCGCCGATGACGCGGAGTTCACGTTCCTCGACCTCGGCGCCGGCGCCGGGGCCCTGTCGAGGGTAATCCTCGAGCGGTACCCGCGCAGCACCGCGATCCTCGCCGACTTTTCCGACCAGATGATGGGCGCGGGCGCGCAGGACCTGCAGCCGCTCGCCGATCGGTACCGGTACGTCACGTTCGACATGTCCACGAGCACCTGGCCGGACGGGATCCCGGTTGCCCTGGATGCGATCGTGAGCTCTCTGTTCGTGCATCATCTGCCCGACGAGCGGAAGCAGAGCCTGTTCGCCGAGATCTTCGAGCGGCTCGCGCCCGGCGGGTGGAGCCTGAACTACGACCCGGTCAATACAGACGACAAGGTCGTCGAGGCGACATGGCAGCGGGTAGGCGAGCGCGGCAATCCCGAGATGACCCGCAAGCGGCTGAATCCCACGCATGAGGAGCATGTCCGCTGGCAGAACCACATCCGGTACATCATCCCGCTCGAGCAGTTGCTCGGCTGCCTGCGCACGGCCGGGTTCAGCGGCGTCGACGTGTACTACAAGAAGCTTGAGTGGGTCGTCTACGGCGGCGCCCGGCCCGGGTAACCGGGCTCTGCCTGCACCGGCTTCGCCTACACCCGGCGTCTCCTGGTCACGTCGGTCAGCAATCGCAGGTCGATGGCCTGGCCAGGCGAGGCGAACGGCGTTCCAGGCGCGCTCACATCGAACCGGCCGCTGTCTGGCACGTAGTCCTG
Organism: Streptosporangiaceae bacterium; assembly: GCA_036273575.1. GTDB lineage: Bacteria > Actinomycetota > Actinomycetes > Streptosporangiales > Streptosporangiaceae > Chersky-822. The sequence continues at coordinate 10,324 of DASUHI010000052.1, forward strand.
GCCGCTGGTGAGCACCCGGCGAAGCTTGCCGAGCGCCGCGATGTCGGAGGTTGGGTCGCCGTCGACCACGACGATGTCTGCGTCGTAGCCCGGTGCCAGCCGGCCCGTCACCGCGCCTACCCCGAGCGCGGCAGCGGCCTCGGTGGTGGCCATCGCGATCACCTGATCGGGCAGGAAACCGCGCGTGGCGAGGTACTCCAGCCCGCCGACGAACTGATGGTGCGGGTTGTTGTTGATCCCGGCGTCTGTGCCAGCGATGATCCGCACGCCCGCGTCATGCAGCGGCTTGATGTGCTGGCCGACGGAGATGCCGGTCAGCTGCGCCACGTACGGCGCCCCAGCGTTGGCCGTCGGGCAGACGAAGATGCCACGCTCAGCGATCATGGCCGCCAAACCCTCGTCGAAGTGCCGCTCGTTCGTCTCG
>DASUHI010000053.1:0-19122 GCA_036273575.1 Streptosporangiaceae bacterium
GGTGCGAGGCGAGACCGTCAAGTTCAACGACCAAGCCGGAACCCGCGTAGTGATTGTCGAGGTAAGCGGATTTCGTGCCTCGCCGCGTGCGAGCCCGCCGCCTCGGGACGGGCAGCCCGTGCGGCCGCTCCACGTTGCGCACGTAGCGGTGTTCCAGGACCGACATGACCCCGCCTGAGATCTGTGCCAGTGCCTCGAGAATGTCGCGCCGCCAGCGCAGCCTGGCCCTGGCGCTCGCGGCGGCGCCGATCTGCTCCGCGGTGCTCAGCCGGCGGCCGCAGGTCGCGCTCAGCCAAGAGAATGCCGTGTCGAAGTCCCTGGCCACGTCCGTGAGGTCGAGTACGGTCTCCTCGACCCGGGTTCGTGGCGGCGTCCTGGCCGGGTGGCGCGCGGCGTCGAGCCGCGGCGAACGATGCACGATGATGCGCGGCAGGCCGTTCCTCAGTTCCCACGACGCGAACCTGATCCGCGCAGCCTCGGGGACCGTGACGTGAATGGCATCGGCCCGTCCATCGAGGATCCCGTCTAGCTCGGCGGCGGTGAAGTGGCTGAGGGCGGCCTCAGGTCCGCATCGGCGGACACCGGCCCATAAGGTGCTGGTCCTGGACGGCTGCCCTGTGTACGCGGCGTAGACGCCGCGATACATCGCCCGCCAGCGGCCAGACCGTAGACAGGTATCAGCGAGGACGAGGTCGGAGGTCCGGCCACCCAGTTGCCAGCGTGCGACGACGCCGTGCTGCAACTCGATAAGGTCCTTGCACTGGTCCGACGGACGACTCGCCATGCGAGCAGCCTTACCGGCTGGCGCCCCGTCGTCACGCTCGCATTTCCAGCTTGTGGATAACCGTGATCCTGGACTTCTGTCAGCGCATGTGCTGACTAGCGACCAGGATCATGGAAGGACTGGCCGCTAGGCGGCGACTGCCTGCGGGTGGCCGATGGACAGGCCTGAGTCGGCGTCGAAGAACTGCAGGTTCGACGTGTCGACCGCGAGCTCAACGGGCTGGCCTGGCCTGATCCTGCTGCGGGCCGCCACGCGCGCGGTCCACAATGACTTGCCGGCCACCAGCGGCAGCGCGTCGTCCTCGTCGCTGGACGCGGTCGCGTCGCCGAGCGCGGCGTGCTGGACAGGCGGAGCGTCGACCCTGAACAGCACGTGCATCTCGCTGCCCAGCGCCTCGGTGACGTCTGGGGTGGCCGGGATCCGGGGCCAGCCAGGGTCGGCGAGGTCGCTGTCCTCGAAGTCAGACGGCCTGATCCCGAGGATGAGGTCGCGGCCGAAGTAGGCGGCGAGGTCAGGACGGGCATCCAGCACCGCGTCGGGCACGGGCAGCCGGTGATCGGCGAACACGACGGCCGGGCCGTCGTCGCGGACGAGCTTGGCGTCGACGAAGTTCATCGCCGGCGAGCCCATGAACCCGGCGACGAACAGGTTGACCGGCGAGTTGAACAGTGCTTGCGGGCTGTCGGCTTGCTGCAGCTTGCCGTCCCGCATCACGCAGACGCGCTGGCCGAGCGTCATGGCCTCGACCTGGTCGTGCGTGACGTAGACGGTGGTCACGCCGAGCCGCTCGTGCAGCTGGGACAGCGACGCCCGCATCGACACCCTGAGCTTCGCGTCCAGGTTCGACAGCGGCTCGTCCATCAGGAAGGCCTTCGGCTCCCGCACGATCGCGCGGCCCATCGCGACCCGCTGCCGCTGGCCGCCGGACAGCGCGGCCGGCTTGCGCTTGAGGTACTCCTCCAGCCCGAGCAGCGCGGCTACCTCGCCGACCCGGCTCTTGATCTGGTCCTTCGGCGTCTTGCGCTGCTGCAGGCCGAACGCCAGGTTCTGCTCTACGGTCATGTGCGGGTACAGCGCGTAGTTCTGGAAGACCATCGCGATGTCGCGGTCCTTGGGCGGCAGGTCGTTCACGACCTGGGCGCCGATCGAGATGGTGCCCGAGGTGATCTCCTCGAGCCCTGCGATGGACCGCAGCGCCGTGGACTTGCCGCAGCCCGAGGGGCCGACCAGGACCATGAACTCGCCGTCGGCGATGTCCAGGTTGAGATCGTCGATACCTTTCACGCCGCCGGGATACACCTTGGTCACGTGGTCAAGGACGATCTGGCCCATGGGCGCTCACCTCTCGTGTCAGGTCAGGAGCGAGGCCGAGGAGTTCCGCCGCGGCCAGGCTGCTGGCACGTGTAGCACCAAATGTAGCGAGATATGAGGCAGTTGGGGGATGCCAGATCGGCAAGCCCATCTCCACGACGATCGCGGAGGGCCTGTTCGCGAGCAGCTCGCGGACTGCCCGCCCGGGCGACGGGGTACCGGTGCGCGTCGCGTACGACGATCAGCAGCGGCCGCCCGCCGGCGGTGGCAACGATGCTGGTCGCGACCAGGCCGGGGGCGACGAGCGGGAACAGGATCCGCCAGAACGTCCTCGGCGCGCTCGCGCCGTCGATGGCGGCCGCCTCCTCGAGTTCCTTCGGCACCGTGGCCACGAAGTTGCGCAGCATCCAGATCGACACGGGCAGCGCCTGCGCGGCGTATACGAGAATCACGCCGAGCAGGTTCTCCAGCAGGTTGAGCCGCGCGATTCTCGCCGCAGTCGATCAAAGCCAGGGCCGAGCTGCTCGCCTCCGTCGCAAGCTTACCGACGCTGGCCGGCCGTCAGGTCTGGCGCATGGCCGCGCGAGCGGGCAGCATCGGTTCATCGGCACACACAGATGCTGCCGCGGCACACGGAGACCCCCAATGCCGACCGTCCATGCCAACGGGATTGACATCTACTACGAGGTGCAGGGCGAGGGCGAGCCGCTGGTCCTGATCCCGTATCTCGCGGCCGATCAGGCCTGCTACGCGTTCCAGGTGGCCGACTACACCAAGCATTACACCTGCTTCACCGTCGACCTGCGCGGCGCTGGCCTGACCGACAAGCCCGAGGGCAGCTACAGCACCCACCTGCTCGCCGACGACGTCGCCGCGTTCATGCAGGCTGCCGGGACCGGCAGGGCGCACGTCTTCGGGCTGTCGCTCGGCGCGGCGGCTGGCATGTCGCTGGCCGCCAGGTACCCGGACCTGGTGCGGTCGCTGTCGCTGCACAGCGCCTGGCCGCGCACGGACAACTACGTGCGCGTGGTCGTCGAGGGCTGGCGGGTGATGGCCAGCGCGCTCGGCAGCGTGACCGAGATGGTGATCCAGGCGATATTCCCGTGGTGCCTGACCCCTGAGCTGTACGCGGCCAGGCCCGAGTACGTCGACTCGCTCGCCGAGTTCGTCAGGAGCAGGCCGATGCCGCCGGTAGACGCGTTCCTGCGGCAATCGGAAGCGGTGCTCGGTCACGACGCGCTCGACCTGCTCGGCTCGATCACCGCGCCGACGCTGATCACGTTCGGCCGCCACGACGCGTGCACCTCGACACGGTTCGCCGAGCCGCTCACCAGCGGGATCGCGGACTCAGAGCTGATCGTGTTCGAGGACTGCTCGCACGCTGCCATCTACGAGAACCCCGAGGAGTTCAACGCGCGCACGCTGGCATTCCTGAAGGAGCACTCCGGGCCAGGCTGACCGCGCTCAGGCGGCTGGGCGGATGTTCTGGTTCAGGTGGAACAGGTTCTCAGGATCGTAGCTGCGCTTGAGCTGCGCGAGCCGGTCGTAGTGCCCGCGGTAGTTGTCCTGGACCCGCTCCCAGTCGTCGTCGGCCATGAAGTTGACGTAGCCGCCTGGCTCGGAGTACGGCTCGATGGCGTGGTAGTAATCGCGCACCCAGCCGATCCTGTCGTCGTCGACCGCCTTGTCCTGCCAGGCGGCGACGATGACGGGCGCGAACGTCGCATTCCGGTACGCGAACGCCGTGTCGTCGGTGCCGACCCGGTGGCAGGCGCCGTTGATCGGGTACATGTGCATGGTGGCGCTGACCTCGGGCACCTGCGAGCCGTACTTCACGTGCTGCTCGATGGCCTCGTCGGTGAGCTCGTTGACGAAGCTCCCCTTCCAGTAGCTGCGGATGCCCTTGGGGAAGAATGCGTCGAACGCTGAGTTCAGGACCGGGTACGGCATCGGCCCTGCCATCTCGGCGACGACCGGCGCGATCGCCCTGAACGGCTCCATCGCCCGCTCACCCGCCTCGACCGGGCCTGACCAGTGCACGATCGCGGCACAGAACGTGTCGCCGACTCGTTCAGGCGGCACGAACGGCAGCGGCGGCGCGATCTGGAACGCCGGGAAGGCGCCGTATTCCTCTGGCGCGGTCTTGATGAACTCACGGAAGAACCGCAGCACGTCGGCGGCGTAGTCGAGTTCGTAGAAGAACAGCCCCCCGTAGATGTCGCTGACGGGGTGCAGCTCGAACTCGAAGTTCGTGACGACGCCGAAGTTCCCGCCGCCGCCGCGAAGCCCCCAGAACAGGTCGGCGTTCTCGTCCTTGCTGGCGGTCACCACCCGGCCGTCGGCCGTCACGACCTCGGCCGAGCGCAGGTTGTCGATGCTCAGGCCGTAGGGCCTGGCGAGGTAGCCGATCCCGCCGCCCAGCGTCAGCCCGCCGACCCCGGTTGTCGAGACGATCCCGCCGGTCGTGGCCAGGCCATAGGCGTGCGTCGCGTAGTTGAAGTCACCCCAGGTCGCGCCGCCCCCGGCGCGCGCCGTCCGGCTGGCCGGGTCGACGTGCACGTCGCGCATCTCGCCCAGGTCGATCACCACGCCCCCGTCGGTGGTGCCGAAGCCTGGCGCGCTGTGCCCGCCGCCCTTGACGGCGAGTTCCAGGCCCGCGTCCCTGGCGAAGTTCACGCCGCCGATCACGTCGGCGACCTGCTGGGCGCGGATCACCGCCTGCGGATGCTTGTCGAACATGCCGTTGTGCACGGTTCGTGATTCGTCATACCCCGCGTCACCAGCGGTGAGGACTGGTGCCCTGACCTGCTCGCGCAGGTCCTGCGTCGATGGCTTGCTCATGACCGCGCTCCCCCGAGATCGACTGGTCTGCCCCTCAGGCACGTCGTGGTGCCGAGTGGCCAGCTAGCCGAGCGGAGATGGAGATCTCGTGGAGGCGCCATGTGGCCGATGTCAATACTCGCTGGCCGGTTCCGGTGATCATCCGGCTGACCTGTGTATCGGTGAGTCACCCATTGCCGCAGATTGCTGTGGGTGCCTCACCGATACAGGGGTGGGACCAGCCGTGGCAGGCTTGAACGATGACGAAGCCCCCGCGCGTGGAACACGTCGGCAGCCTTCTCAGGCCCGGCTACCTGCTCGACGCCAGGAAGGCGCGGACCGCCGGCGAGCTCGCGGCGGCTGATTTCAAGGCGGTCGAGGACCGCGCCGTGCGCGAGGCCGTGGCGCTGCAAACCGACGTTGGCCTGCCGGTCATCAACGACGGCGAGATGCGCAGAGAGTCGTTCCAGGCCGAGCTCACCGAGTCCTGCGACGGCTTCACCGGCGTCAGCCTCGACGCCTGGCTTTGGGGCGACTGGCACTCAGCCGACGTGGGCGACGCGAGCGTCAAGCGGCCTGACGAGCTGGCCGTCGTCGCGCCCCTCCGCAAGCGCCGCAACCTCGCGGCCGAGGAGTTCACCTTCGTCAGGGCCTGCGCGAACCAGGGCGCGGAGCGGCTGGTGAAGGTGACGCTCCCGAGCCCGACGCTGTTCGCCAACCTCTGGTCGCCTGAGCGGTCCGCCGGCGCCTACCCGAGCCTGGACGCCTTCATGGACGACGTCGTCGCCATCCTGCGTGACGAGGTCGCCGAGCTGGTCAGGCTCGGGTGCGGTTACATCCAGCTGGACGCGCCACACTATCCGCTGCTGATCGACCCCGCGTGGCGGGCGTTCTACGAAGCCCGTGGCTGGCCAGTCCAGCGATGGCTGTCGTACGGGATAGAACTGGACAACGCCGTCATCGACGCAGGACGGCCGGCCACGTTCGGCTTCCATCTCTGCCGCGGGAACCAGCTGAGCCGGTGGCTGGTGGCCGGCGGGTACGAGCCGATCGCAGGCCCGGTGTTCGGCGGCGTGCACGCGGACCGGCTGCTGCTCGAGTACGACGACGCGCGCTCTGGCAGCTTCGACGCGCTCAGCCTGGTTCCCGACGACAAGGTCGTCGTGCTCGGCCTGGTCACCACCAAGACCTCGCGCCTCGAGGGTGAGGACGTCGTCGCTGGGCGGGTCAGGCAGGCGGCCGCCCGAGTCGGCGCTGAGCGGCTCGCGGTGAGCCCGCAGTGCGGCTTCGCGACCTCCTCGGCCGGAAACGCGATCACGCAGGAAGCCCAGCGCGCCAAGCTCGCCCTGCTGGTGAGGATCGCTAGGGACGTCCTGGGCGGCTGAGCCGATGAGTCCTGAGCGTCCGGTTCTCAGCCGATGCCTATCTGAGCCGCCCAGCGGTGCACGCACTCGGCGAAGAACGCGTCCCGGTCGACTGGGTCGTCGCTGACGACGTTGTCGAACTGGCCGAACAACTCCAGTGAGATGGTCCCGAGCAGGGCCGACCACAGCATCAGCCCGGCCTGGATCGCTGTGTCGCTGACAACGGGGGGCAGGACGGCGAGCACGGGCGCGAGCGCGGTCCTGGCAGCCGGGCTGAGCTCGCGCCCGGCGGGATCGGGCAGCCTGAACCCGCGCACTGCGGCCTCGGCCAGCAGCTGGATCAGAAGGGTGGAGACGCGGCTGGCGGGGGCAATCGTGTCGGCAGGGGCGGCGTACCCGGGCACGGGCGAGCCGTAGATCAGGGCCCACTCATTGGGATTCGCGCGCGCCCAGGCGCGAACCGCGAGGCAGATAGCCGACCAGCGGCCCACCAGGTCGTCGTTGCCTGGTACCGTCGCGGCCGCTTCGGCGGCCGCGCCGAGTGAGTCATAGGCATCGATGATGAGCCTGGTCAGCAGGTCGTCACGGCTGGCCACGTAGCGATAGACGGCCGACGAGGCCATGCCCAGGTCTCGGGCGATCGCCCGCAGGCTGAGCGCCGCCGCGCCGTCGGTCGCCAGGTGCTTGCGCCCGGCCTGCAGGATCTCCCTGGTGATCTCGGCCCTCGCCCGCTCCCTCGCGGTGCGCGGCACCGACGGCGCCTGCCGTCCGGTCGTGTGGCTCTGCGTCATGTCCGCATCCTGCCACAAGACAAGAGCAGCGGCAACAAAACAGAGCAGCGCTCTTGACAATGGGCGTGCGGAGCGGCAAGCTGGTGTCGTAATCGAGAGCAGTGCTCGCGAATCCGAGCATCTATCCCAGCGGAGCTGATCATGAACGAGAGCACCGGTTCCCGCGGCCTGCACGTCGTCATCGGCGCAGGCCCTATCGGCAGCACCATCGCGCAGGACCTGGCGGCCAGCGGCAACCGGGTCAGGATCATCACGAGGTCGGGCGCGGGCCCCGCGGACATAGGCGCCGACCTTGTCGCCGCCGACGCCAGCGACGCCGCGGAGGTGATCGGGCTGACCGACGGCGCGGTTGCCGTGTACAACTGCGCGAACCCGCCGTACCACCGGTGGCCAGAGCTGTGGCCACCGATCGCGGCGGCCCTGCTTGGCGCGGCTGAGCGCGCGGGCGCCGTCCTGGTCACCGCCTCGAACCTGTACGGATACGGGCCAGCGCGGCTGTCCCAGGGGACCGCGGGCTACGACACCGCGCATCCCATGACCGAGGCGACGCCGCTGGCCGCGACGGGCCGCAAGGGCAGGGTCCGCGCCCAGATGTGGCGCGATGCCCTGGCCGCGCATGAGGCCGGGCGGGTCAGGGTCACCGAGATCCGTTCGGCCGACTACGTCGGCCCGGGTGCCGTGAGCGCGCTGGGCGAGCGCGTGGTCCCGAACCTCTTGCGCGGCAGGGGAGTGTCCGTGATGGGGCGGGCCGACCGCCTGCACACCTGGACCTATACGCGCGACGTCGCCCGGCTTGCCGTGGTCGCGGCCAGTGACGCCAGGGCGTGGGGCCGCGCCTGGCACACGCCGTCGGGGCCGCCGCGTACGCAGCGGGAGGTGATCGACGACCTCGCCAGCGCGATCGGGCTGGCGCCCGTGCCCGTGCGGACGGCGCCCTCGGCCGTGATGCGGGTTGCCGGGCTGTTCTCGCCGCTGCTGCGCGAGCTAGCCGAGACCAGGTACCAGTTCAGCGACGACTTCGTGATGGACTCCGCCGCGGCTCAGCAGGAGTTCGGGCTGGAGCCCACGCCGTGGCCCGAGGTGCTGCGTGACCTGTTGCGCAGCTATGGCTGGAGCGGCCTGGATCGTTCAGCTACTCCGGCGCACTAGATTCGTAGCTATTCGTGATGGTCGCCTCACCGGGGGTAGCCGCATGCCGAGCCGACCGCGTACAGCGGGTGCCTGGTCGCGCGTCGCCGTCGCGCTGGCGGGTCTGGCGCTCGCCGCTGTCCCTACGGCGTGCACCGCGCCGACGGACAGCGGCCATGCAGGCGGGGCCTCGCCGCCCCGGAGCGCGGCGTCCGGCGGGCCCGCCACGAGCGGACCCGCCCACGCAAGCCCGCACCCGTCCGCGCCAGGGACTGCGGGCGCCGGGGGAACGACGGCCGCAGCCGGCGACGCGCGGTCGCGGTTCTGGTACGGGACCGACAGCTTCGCGATGGCCGTCACCGGCACAGGCCCGTCCATCGAGCCGGTGATCGGCGGCATCTACGGCGGCTACACCGGCATGGCGGGGAACTGGGCGCACTGGCAGGGCTGCGGCGGCCAGCTGGTCTGGTCGGCGGCGAACGCCAGGCAGGCCGCCGTCAATCACTCGACGTATCACAAGGGAGTCGGAACGGGCGTCTACTGGTTCATGGCCGGGCCGGGCGTCGACCCGCACTATGACGGGAGCGTGTCAGAAGCCAGGACGTGGGGCCAGCGGCAGGCCGCCCGCGCGGTGGCCGACGTGGGCAGCTCGGTGAACTACCTCGTCCTGTGGATGGACGTCGAGCTGCCTGGCCACGCCCCGGCGTTCACTCCGGCGCCGGACAACGGGTGGAAGGCGGTCTACACGACGCCATGCAGCGGTCACGTGAGGACCCGGCACATCGACCCGGCCGTCGACCGCGGCGTGGTCGACGGCTTCGCCAGCTACCTGACCGCGCACTCGCCGTACAAGCCAGGCGTCTACTCGGCGCCTCCGGCATGGAAGTCCATCTTCGGCACCGGCAGGGCGGCGCAGATCCCAGGCCTGTACGAGTGGACCTACACGCAGAACACCAGCAGCCTGGCGCACCGTCCGTCGGCCTGGTGCCTGAAGGGCACGTCGACGTGCGCGCATTTCTTCGGAGGTCAGCACGCCAGCGGCTCCACCGCGCTCATGTGGCAGTGGTCGGGCGGCGGCGGGACGAGAAACGGCTACGGTGACTTCGACCAGATCAACGGCGCCCGTAGGCCCTAAGCTGACGCTGCGATGGAATTTCTGGCACTGCACGACGGAATGCTCCAGCGCGTCACGACGGCTGGCGAGGAACTCGTGCTGCGCGGCGAACCCTTCCGCGAGCGCCTTGACCCCCGCGCGCGCTCTGGGGTGCCGGCCGGCCTGATCACCGCTCAGCGTGTTCCCTGCAACTGCACGTGCTCGTGGGCGTATGCCGCGGGCCTGCTCACGCTGAAGTACTGCAACACCGCGTGCCCCTTGCTCGCGGAGCACAAGCCAGGCGCATCCTAGGCGCCGGCTCAGTCCGAGGCGTGCATGAACGCCTCGGTGAGCCAGTCTCTGACCTGATCGTCGACCTCGTCGGGTCCGCGCAGCAGCAGCACGTGGAAGATCCGGGCACCGTCGAGGCCCATGATCCTGGCGAACCGAGGGTCGGGATCGTGCCGCGGCAGCGCGAGGGCGAGGGAGACGTCCCGCGAGCGCGGCCGGACCTCGGCGAGCTTGCGGTCGGCCTTGAGGAACACGCCGACCGAGACCGCGTCCTCGTGCACCGGTCCGAGGCTGTCCAGGTGCGCGGCGATCTCGTCGTAGACGGCGCGCTGCCACGGCGGCCGCCCCGCGAACGCGGCGTCCACGGTGATGCCTGGCACGCACGTGTGCGACTGCCGCGCGCGACCGAACTCCCGGTCGCAGCGCGGACAGGTCCAGCGCGGCATGCTCCCATGGTGCCGCAGCCGTCACAGCAGCGCGTCGGTGGCGTGGTCGGCGATGCCGTCGAAGTAGCGGGTCAGCACTTGTCCGAAGAGCGGATCGTCGGGCGCGGCGCGGTGGAACAGCGTCATCGACGAGCGGAGCTTGATCGCGTCGACGCTGCCGAAGATCTGATCGGCACTGCGGCCTTTCAGGCCCGCGAGGATCTCGCAGCACTCGTGCAGCCGCGGGCCGAGCACCGGATGCTGCAGGTAGGCGACCGCCTCGCCGAGCGCGGTGATCGCGTACTGCCGGGAGATGGGGCTCTGGCCCAGGCCGGCTATCTGAGGAAACACGAACCACATCCAGTGGCTTGACTTGAAGCCCGCGCGCAGCTCTTCGACGGCGCGGCGGTAGGTGCCGCCGGCGTCCTGCGCGGCCACGAACCGCTCGAGGTCATACGGGTCGGGCACGTGAGCCTCCTCGCCAGGGCGTCTTGGGGATCGTGCCGCCGGCCGAGAGGACAGTGGGCGCGACCGGCACGGTGCCCGGGTACTTCAGCCCCGTACCCGTGTTGAACACGACAACCTCGTCGTCGGCGGACAGCCAGCCTGAGTCGCGCAGCCGGCGGACGGCGGTGAAGCACGCTGCCCCTTCCGGGCAGATCAGGCAGCCCTCCAGCCAGGCGAGCTCGCGCTGGTCGGCGAGCAGCGCGTCATCGTCGACCGCCACGGCGGTCCCGCCGGTGGCGTACAGCGCCTCGAGCACCAGGAAGTCACCGAGCGCCTTCGGCACCGTGATCCCGAACGCGACGGTCTTCGCGTCCGGCCACGGCTGGCTCTCCGCCGCGCCGCTGGCGAATGCCGCGACGATGGGAGCGCACCCGGTCGCCTGCACGGCGACCAGGCGCGGCAGGTCGCCGGTGACCCAGCCGAGCGCGCGAAGCTCGAGCATGGCCTTGTGGATGCCGATGATGCCGACGCCGCCCCCCGTCGGGTACACGATCACGTCAGGCAGGCGCCAGCCAAGCTGCTCAGCGATCTCCAGGCCCATGGTCTTCTTGCCCTCGATGCGGTAGGGCTCCTTGAGCGTCGACACGTCCTGGTAGCCGGCCCGAGCCGCCAGCGCGCCGCCGACGAGCGCCCCCGCGTCCCCGATCAGCCCGTCCACCAGGTACAGCTCGGCGCCTGCGGCCGCGCACTCGGCCCTGGTGATGGCGGGTGCCGCCACCGGCATCACGATGAGGCTCGCCAGCCCGGCCCGGGCCGCGTAGGTGGCCCACGCCGCTCCCGCGTTCCCGTTGGTTGGCATCGCGATGCCCGGGACACCGAGCTCGGCCGCGCGTGAGACGCCCACCGCCGCGCCCCTGGCCTTGAACGTCCCGGTCGGGATCAGCCCATCGTCCTTCATCAGCAGTCGCGGGACACCGATCACGCCGCCGATCTTGCTCATGGGGAGCAGCGGCGTCATGCCCTCGCCGAGGCTCACGACATTGCCGGCGTCCGCGACCGGCAGCAGCTCGTGGTACCGCCACAGATCCGGGGCCCTGGCGGCGATCTCGGCGGGACCGGTGCGGGCGCCGACTTGATCCAGGTCGTACCTGGCCAGCAGCGGCGAGCCGCAGGAGCAGAGCCCCTGGACCTCGCCCGCCTTATGCTGGGTGCCGCACCTTGAGCACTCGAGGTGGGTCAGGGCCGAGTACGACATCGCTGCCATGGAACCGTCCTCCGTGCTGGCCCGGCCGGTCGGTCAGGCGGCTGGCCGAGCGGCGCTGACGACGACCCGCGTCCTACGGCCCGCGGTCATCGTGCGGCTGGTCACGTCGGTGAAGCCGGAGGCCTCGAGGGTGCGGCATAGCTGCTCGGCCTGCTCGGCGGTGCTGCCGTGGGCCGCGAGGCCGGTAGCTCCTGGGTTCACGAGCCTCTCGGCCAGCAGGACCCGCCCGCCAGGGGCGAGCACGCGGTAGATCTCCGCGCAGCCCGCGGTCTGATCGGCCCAGTGGTGGACCGAGCTGATCGACCACGCCACCGTGACCGCCGCGTCGGTGAGTGGCAGCCGTTCGGCGGTCCCCAGCATCCACGTGATCCGCCCGGCCGCGCCTGCACCGCGGGTGAGTACGCGAGCGAGCCGCAGCGCGATTGAGGACGGGTCGACGCCGGTGACCGGCACTCCTCGCGCGGCGGCGATCCGTACCGCGGTACCCGGCCCGCACCCGACGTCGACGGCACGGTCGCCCGCGCCCAGCCTGGCCTCGGCGACGATCGCGCGGGCGACCGCTCCGCGGCCGCCGGTCATCGACAGGGCCATGACCACTTCGCCGGCCGTGGCTAGCGGATTCCGACGGCGGCCTGGCCGCGCGTCAGCAGGCGATGGATGTCCCACGGATATCCCCTTACATGCTAAGTAGCTTATCTACTGTGCTCGAACTCACCGCCCACGCCGTCCGGCACGCGCCCGCAGGCCTCGCCGCCTATCACGCTGCCGTTGCAGACCTGGTCGCCCGGGTTCCCGCCGAGCACTCCGACGTCATAGCGTCGTTCCTGCGTGCTGTCGCGCACGCAGCCGCCCGGGCAGCGGGCGCAATGGCAACCGGATCGTGACGCAGCAATGGTTGCAGAATTGCACATTTTGTGCTACTATGACCGATAGGTGATACGGTCCGGACTGTGACGACACCATCGAGCTTTAGCGCACGGACCGCTGCGGCCGCGAGGGCCGCCCATCTGATCGTCGACAAGCCGCCCGCGATCTTCGCTGACACGCTGGCCGCCCGGCTGCTCGGCGAGCAAGCCGAGGAGCTGATCGCCTATCACCGCGCGCACGGCAGCCACGTCGTGCTTGCAGGCGCCCGCGGCCAGGTTACCTGCCGCAGCCGGTATGCCGAGGACGCGCTTGCCGCCGCCGTCGACGAGGGAACGGCGCAGCACGTGATCCTCGGCGCCGGCTTGGACTCGTTCGCGTACCGGCCAGGGCTGGCCTCGCGGGTCAGGACTTTCGAGGTGGACCAGCGGGCCAGCCAGGACGACAAGCGCGCGAGGCTGGCCGCGGCCGCGATTCCCGAGCCGGACAACGTCGTCTTCGTACCGGTCGACTTCGAGAGCGCGTCGCTGGCGGCGGAGCTGGCGAGGGCGGGCCTGGACCTGACGACGCCCGCGTTCGTCAGCTGGCTGGGCGTGACCATGTACCTAACGGGCGAGGCCATCGCGCGCACGCTCGCCGAGCTGGGCACGCTGGCGCCCGGATCCCAGGTGATCGCCGACTACATGCTGCCGGCCGATCTCAGGGACGACGCGGGAGCCACCTACCTCGAACTCGTCGCGGCAGCCTCGGCCGAGCGGGGTGAGCCATGGCTGACGTTCCTGTCGCCGCAGCAACTTTCAGACCTTCTGGTGCGTCACGGCCTCGGCCCAGTGCGGCATGTCGGGCAGCGCGATATCGGAGACCCGCAGACCTGGAACCGCTCCGACGCGCTGCGCCCCGTGCGGCTATCACTGATCGGTCACGCGGTGGTGGGCGGCTAGCCGGCCGCGCCGGGAACGGCCGTGAGCAGGCTGGTCAGCAGCGCGCCGGTCGCGCGTGGGCCGTTGATCTCCAGCCACCGGACCTGCCGTCCCGTCGTGGTCACGCCGACGTACAGTGGCTGAGCCATGTGACACGCGCACAGCGGGGGCTTGATCAGCCACCCTGACTGGCCAGTGGTGGCCAGGGGCTTGCTGATCGCGAACGGATAGAAGGCATCGACGTGCCGACCGAGGAAGGCGACGAACGCGGCGGCACCCGCACTCGAGCCGAACGTGAGCGACCTGCTCACGACCAGCGTGAGGCGGCGGGATTCGCCCTGGAACGTGCGCTGCCAGCCGCGCAGGTACCCCCAGCGCCGCAGCAGGGCGGCCAGGTCGTGGGCGCTTGAGTCCTTCTGCACGTCGGCGGCCGACAGCTCCCTGGTCATGGCCGGAAGCCCGGCGATCGCGTGCGCTGGCAGCACGCCAGTCGCGGACGGCGCGTGCCGCGCGGTTCCGCCGCAGCCTGCCAGGCTGACCGCCGCCGCGACGGCCAGCGCGAGGGCGACAGCGCGAGGCCTCACCCCGGTTGCTCCTGCTCGCCAGCCGGGGAGCCGGGAAGCACGCGCAAGCCGGTCGGCGGCAGGTGGCACGCCACCGCGGTACCCGGCGACCACGCGGACGCGGTGTCGTCGCCGCTGTTCGGCACCACGGCCGTGACCGCGTGCCCACTGGCGAGCTGAATGGCGAGTTGAAGGCTGCTGCCGTGGTAGACGACATTGGTCAGCAGCCCCGGCAGACGGTTCGGTCCCGGTGAACCGGCCGGCTCGACGCCTATCCGCTCCGGGCGGATGACGACCTTGGCCTGGCCGCGGTGGCCGACATCGCCGCCGCGCACGTCCACGGAGAAGTTGTCGGAGAGCCGGACCTCGGCCCCGTTGCCGCCCGCTGACGGTCCCGCGACCGTCGCGTCCATCAAGTTGGAGACTCCTAGGAAGTCGGCGACGAACGCGTTGGCTGGCTCCTCGTAGAGGTCCTGCGGGGACGCCGCTTGCTCGACCTTCCCTTGGTTGATCACGGCGATCCTGTCGCTCATCGTGAGCGCCTCTTCCTGGTCATGCGTCACGTACACGAACGTGATGCCGACCTGGTTCTGCAGCTGCTTCAGCTCCACCTGAAGCTGGCGCCGGAGCTTGGCGTCCAGGGCGCCGAGCGGCTCGTCGAGCAACAGCACCGCGGGCTGCAGCACGAGCGCGCGAGCGAGGGCCACGCGCTGCTGCTGCCCGCCTGACAGCAGGCCGGGCTTGCGGCTCGCGTAGCTGGAGAGCTGCACGAGTTCGAGTACCTCGCCGACACGTCGCTTGACGTCGGCCTTGGCCACGCCGGCGCGGCGCAGCCCGAAGGCGACGTTGTCGAAGACCCGCAGGTGCGGGAAGAGCGCGTAGCTCTGGAAGACCGTGTTGACCGGCCGCTTGCTCGGCGGCGTGCCCGCGATGTCCTGCCCGTCGAGCAGTACCTGGCCCGAGGTAGCCGCCTCGAAACCGGCGATCATCCGCAGCGTCGTGGTCTTGCCGCAGCCTGAGGGGCCGAGCAGCGAGAAGAAACCGCCAGCCGGGATCTCGAGGTTGATGTCGTCGACGGCCACGACGGACCCGAAGTGCTTGGTCAGAGCGACCAGGCTGAGCTGGCCGGTGCTGACCGCGGTGGTTGCCACGATGTGCCTGCCTAACCGTTGACCATGGCGAATTCCCCGGACGACTGGTCGTCTTTGGCCTCTTGCGCCTCGGCCGGCGCCGCTGCGGTCTGTCCGACGAGCCGCCGTTCCGCCCACCGCCTGCCGCCCTCGGCGAGGACCACAAGCAGCAGCGAGCCCGCGATGATCAACGCCCCGATCGCGATCACCTCGGGGAGCAGTGCAGGGGTGCGCGCGCTCGCGTACAGGAAGACCGGATACGTCGGCTGGCCGGACGGCGCCAGGAACGACGCGATCGCGAACTCATCGAAGCTCGTCACGAAGCAGATAATCGCGCTGGAAACCAGCGCGGGAGCGAGCAACGGCAGCGTAATCAGGCGCAGCGCCGCGAGCGGCGATGCGCCGAGGTCCTGGGCCGCTTCGTTCATCGAAGGGTCAAGCGACCTCAGCCTCGGCATGATCACCAAGATCGCGAACGGCAGCACGATGACGCTGTGCCCGAGCACTACCGCCGCCAGGCTTGGCCTGGCACCGACCTCCTGGACGAGGATCAGCAGGCCAACGGCCAGGCAGATGTACGGGACCACCAGCGGCAAGAGCAGCACAGTCAGCGCGAGCGCCGCCGCGCGTCCGCGCAGCACGAGAAGGCCGAGCGACGCCATGATGCCCAGGGCCGTCGCGATGACGGCCGCGACCAGGGCGATCCCGATGCTGCGCACGAGAGCGCCGGTGAGCGTTCCGTTCCCGAAGGCCTCGTGGAACCACTTCGTCGTGAATCCCGACAGGGGCAAGGTCGGCGTCGGGCTCTTGTTCACCGAGAAGATCAGCAGCACGACCAGGGGAGCGAACAGGAAGACGACGAACGCCCAGAAGTAGACCGCCAGGCCGGCGGCCCCGAGCCTGGTCGTGAGCCTCACTGGCCTGGCCTCGCCTCGGCTCGCAGGTCCGTCTGCAGGAATCGCCCGAAGACCAGGGTCAGCACGATGACCACGACGATGAGCGCGATCGCGAGCACCGACCCGTAGTTCCAGTTGGGAGTGTCACCGAAGAACGCCTGGATGGAGTTGCCGAAGAGCTGGTTGTTCGGGCCGCCGACCAGCAGCGGCGTAATGAACTCTCCGGTCGTCGGGATGAGCACGAACACGAAGCCCGCGATCACGCCGGGCAGGCTCAGCGGCAGCGTCACCCGCCAGAACGTGGCTGCGCGGCTCGCGCCGAGGTCGGCGGCCGCCTCCTGGAGCCGGTGATCCATGTTCTCCAGCACCACGAAGATCGGCAGTGAGACGAACGGTATCCACGTGTAGAACAGAACGAGCGCGACCGAGAAGTTCGAGTAGATGAGCCACGAGATCGCGCTGCCGTGCGGCCGCAGGTGCAAGGTCCACAGCAGTGAGTTCACGACGCCGTTGTTGTTGAGGATGATCTGCCACGCGATCACCCGCAGCAGGTAGCTGGTGAAGAACGGCGCGAGCAGCACGAGCAGCAGGGCGTACCGGCCACGGCGTGCGACGAACGCCAGGAAATAGGCGAGCGGATAGGCCGCGATGGTGGTCAGCACGGAGACGACGAGCGCGATCTCCATCGAGTAGACGAATCTGCCGCGGAACGCGCCGCCGCCGCCGGTCAGGAAGTCGCTCCAGTTCGACAGCGAGAACGCGGTCGGCATGCCGGGGATGTTGGTGCGCAGCCCGACGCTATACAGCGAGATGAACGCCACCGGCAGCAGCAAGAGCACCCCGACGAACACCAGTGGTGGCAGTACCAGCGCACCCTTGCCTGGCCTCAGCCACCGCACGGCCGCCCGCGACCTCACCGCGGGGCGGCGGTCAGGCTGCGACAACTTCCTGCCAGGCCAGCTCGATCGCCGCCCGGTTCGGTGACCAGGTCTGCAGGTGAACGTCGGAAGCCGCGATCGCGTTGGGGTTGCCGAGCTTGAGCGCCGTGACCAGTTCCTGGTTCTTGATCTCGGACGGCTTCACCGACGCGTTCGACGTGCCGTAGTAGTACAGGTTGGTCATCTGCGCGCAGGCACTGTGGTTGATGAAAGACTCGACATATTCGTGCGCGTGGAAATAGTTCTTGGTGTTCGCGCCGAGCATGAACCCGCACAGCCAGGACAGCCGGCCCTGGCTGGGGTTCAAGAACGCGACCGGAACCTTGGCGGCCTTCATCGAGACCAGGGTGTCCTGCCAGGAGTAAGCGATCCAGACCGTGCCGGACTTGACGTCCGGCTGCATCTGGCTGTACTCGCTCTCCCAGTAGAGCTTGTTCAGCGGCTTCTGCTGCAGCAGCGCCGCCTTCGCGGACGTGATCTGGTCGCTGGTGAGGTTGTCCATCTTCGGAAAGCCGAGCTTGAGCGCCGCGATCTCGAAGTTCGTTGACGCGCCGCTCCAGAGCGAGATCTTGCCTGAGTACTTCTTGTTCCAGGCCAGCTCCCATCCGGTCGCGTCCGAGCTCGAGACGTGGTCGGTGCGGTAGGTCAGGCTGCCGTAGCCCCAGTCCCAGGGAATCATGTACTGCTTGCCGTTGATCTGGCCCTGCTTGACCAGGTAGGGGTTCAGCTGCTTGAAACTCGGCAGCAGCGACGTGTCGAACGGCTGCACGAGGCCGCGGCTGACGTAGTCCGGCAGGTTCTCATGGCACGGGTGCATGAGGTCGAATGGCCCTGCCGAGGTCGCCTTCTCCAGCGCCTGGTCGTCATTGGTGATGTAGGTGTAGGTGATGCCGCTCGTGCCGAACTTGCTGGTGTAGTCCTTGCCGGCCTCCAGGCCATTGGTCTGCGCCTTGGTGCCGGCCGCCTCGTAGCCACCCCACTCCAGGATGGAAAGACTGCCCGGCTCCTTGCTGAGCGGCGGCCGTTTGGACGGTGTCGGATTGGCGCTCCCGCCCGATGACCCGCACGCGTCGAGCAGGACCGCGCCGCCCAACATCGTCGCGCCGGTCGTCAGGAATCGCCTGCGGCCGAGCACCTGCGCGCTCATCGGTCCCTGCGGGCGGGCTCCTGGCCTCGGGCCCTGAACGGACTTCATGGTTATAATCCCCCACCACTCACAGATACTGGCAAGCGCCAGCGATTAGCTGTTAGTACACCCGTCGGGGCGAAGGTGTCAATACCGGAAGGTTGGCGTTTTGCCCGGTTTGGGGTTCCATAGGATTTCGCCCGCGCCGGGTGACGCTCAGCCGTGCCAGGCCGGGGAGCATGGGCACATGAACAAGCAGTCGCAGGTCAGTCCGTACGTCAAGGGGCGCTCAGGCGGGCCGGCCAAGATGACGGCGGCGATCCTGGCCGTTGGCTGTGCCGCGGGCCTGGCGGCGTGCAGTTCTGGCACGAGCACGAGCAGTTCAACCCACACCGCGGCGCCGCGCACGACCAGCCAGAGCCCGGGCCCGGCGCATACCGGGTCAGCGACGCAGGCCACGTGCAAGCACGTGAACTCGCTGCGCGGGTCCCTGGAGAGCCTCACGCATCTGCAGCTGAACGCCAGCTCGGCCGGCCAGATCCGAACGAACCTGACGAACATCCAGACGCAGCTCTCTGAGCTGAAGGGCCAGGGCGGCGGCGGGTTCTCGCACCAGGTCAACGAGCTGTCTAACTCGCTGGACAAGGTGAAGAAGGCGGCAGGGAACCTGTCGACCCCGCCGACAGCCTCGCAGATCAGCTCCGTCGTGACCGCGCTGTCCGGCCTGCGCGCCCAGTCCAAGACCACGGTCGCGCAGATGAACGCGGCCTGTCCGAAGAGCTGATCAGGCCGGCCTGACCTCCGCCTGCTTGTCGTGGCGCTGGACGGCAGCCTGCGACTGCCTGGCGAGATCGCGGGCGGTGAGACGCCGCGTCACGGCCGAACCTTCGCGATCACCTTGTCGGCGAACGTGTTGAGCGCGGCGACTTTGTCGGCCAGCGGCTGCGTGTCGGGCTCGGTCGTGTAC
>DASUHI010000054.1:0-11031 GCA_036273575.1 Streptosporangiaceae bacterium
GTGGTCTCCCGGCGATGTGCCGGTCTGGCGGGAGTTGCATGCCTTCTGACCTGGGTCGGGGTGGCCGGATTTGAACCGGCGGCCTCTTCGTCCCGAACGAAGCGCGCTGCCAAGCTGCGCTACACCCCGCCGACCGCGTACGGATTTACACCCTAGCCGATCCGCGGAACCAGCGTGAGCACCGTTGCCTCGGGCCGGCAGGCCAGGCGGACCGGGGCGGTCGGGGATGTGCCGAGCCCGGCGGAGACGTGCAGGAACGCGCGTCTGCGCGGCCCGGGCCCCGCCGGATGCTGGTGCAGGCCCTTCGCGCGGGCCCGGTCAATGCCGCAGTTCGTCACGAGCGTGCCGAAGAAGGGCAGGCAGATCTGACCGCCGTGGGTGTGGCCCGCGAGCAGCAGGTCGAAGCCGTCCGCGACGAACCGGTCCAGCATCGAGGGCTCGGGCGAGTGCATCACGCCGAGCCGCAGGTCGGCGGCCGGGTCGGCGGGGCCGGCGATCTTGTCGTACCGGTCCCTGTTGATGTGGGAGTCATGCACGCCGGCGACCTCGATGTCGAAGTCGCCGACCTTGATCCGGCCGCGGCTGTTGCTGGCGTTCATCCAGCCCGCCGCCTCCATGCTCGCGCCGAGCTCGGCCCACGGCAGGTCGGGAACGTGCCGCTTGTGCTCGTCGGAGCTCGTCCGCCACAGATAGCGAGCCGGGTTTTTGAGCTCGGGCGAATACATGTCGTTCGACCCGTAGACGAACACACCTGGCCGGTCGAGCAGCGGCCCGAGCGCCTCAAGCAGAGGATTAACAGAACGCTTCCCGGCAATCGAGTCACCCGTGTTCACGACGAGGTCGGGCTCGAGGGCGTCGAGGGTGCGCAGGAACGAGAGCAGCCGGTGCCGTCCCGGGGTCAGGTGCATGTCCGAGATGTGCAGGATCCGCAGCGGCCGGGAGCCGTCCGGCAGCACGGGAACCTCGTACCGGCGCAGCGCGAACCAGTTGCGCTCGACGACGGACGCGTAGCCCGCGACGGCGGCGCCGGCCAGGGCTGCGGTCCCGATCAGGGCGTGTGAGCGCATGGTTTCATGGTGCCACGGCCGCCGGAATGCCGCGCCCGCTGAGCGATCGAGGCTGGCGGCGGGCAGGATTGGTGCCATGGCCGCACTCAAGGACCGGATCCGCGCCGACCTGACCGCGTCGATGAAGGATCGCGACGAGATCAGGACCAGGACGCTGCGGATGGTGCTGACCGAGATCTCCAAGGAAGAGGTCAGAGGCGCGTCGTCGCGCGAGCTCGAGGACGCCGAGGTCCAGCGGCTGCTCACGAGGGAGGCCAAGCGGCGGCGCGAGGCGGCCGAGGCATTCCGGGACGCTGGCCGAGCCGAGCAGGCCGCAGCGGAGACGGCCGAGGGCGCGATCCTCGCCGAGTATCTGCCCGCGCAGCTCGAGGACGCCGAACTGACCGTTCTCGTCAACGCTGCGATCGCTGAGACCGGCGCTTCCGGTCAGGGCGCCATGGGCCAGGTGATGAAGGCGGTCACGCCGAAGGTGGCGGGCCGTGCCGAGGGCGCGCGGGTCGCGGCCGAGGTTCGCAAGCAGCTCGCCGCGCCCTGACAGCCGCTCCGCTCGCGTCGGCGTGGAGTAAGGCGCGGGCTTGCGGCGGTCAATGGCCTCCGCCGCCTCCGCCGCCGCCTCCGCCGTGGCCGCCGCCGCCTCCGCCGCCGCCGCCGCCTCCGCCGCCCGGCTTCGGCTTCTTCTTCTTGGGCGGGGAGATCGGCGCGGAGCCGTTGCCCAGCCCGAAGTAGTAGGAGGGCGGCGCCGCGAAGGCGAGCTTGGGACCAAGGGCCGCTCGACTGAACGAGTACTCCCACGTGGCGCCCGGAGCGTCGTCACCGAACATCTGGCCTGAGTTGCCCGGGTAGCCACCGGGGAATTGCCGGAAGGTTGCGCGATAGCCGACCATGGCGCCGGCGCCGGTCGGGTTGTACGCGTTGAACACCGACACGTAGCCGACCAGGGTCGGCGTGTAGCCGGCGAAAGCGGCGTAGTAGCCGCCGTTCGCGGTGCCGGTCTTGGCGGCGGCCTCGCGGCCGAGGATGTTCCTGCCGCCCGCCGTGCCGTTCACCAGCACACCGCGGAGCACGTAGTTGGCCGCGTCCGCGACCCCCTTGCTTATCACCCGGTGGCAGCCGGCCGACTGGACAGGCAGGTTGTTGCCCTTCAGGTCGGTGATCCGCATGATCGCGATCGGGCGGCAGTAGACGCCGCGCGCCGCGACCGTCGCGTAAGCGGCGGCCATCGACATCGGCGAGACGTTGACCGAGCCGAGCGTGAACGACGCGAGGCTATCGGCGGCAGGCTCGTAGCCGGGGTGCCCGTACGTTCCGACCTGCTTCACCAGCGAGGTGCCGTCAGCCCGGTGCAGGCCCATACTCATCGCGGTCTTGACCACGTTGCACAGGCCGACCTTGGACTCGAGGTCCACGTAGAACGCGTTGATGGACGCCGTGGTCCCGAAGTACAGCGGGATGCCGCCGCCTTCGTTGCCGTCCGCGTTGCGCACGGTGAACGGGTGGATGTACCGGCCGTGGCAGTCGGTGAAGCCGCCGACCGTCATGTTGTCGTGCACGTTCAGGTGGAAGCCGAACTGGATTCCCTGCTTGAGCGCCGTGACCAAGGTGAACAGCTTCGACGAGGATCCGGTCTGCACTCCGGCGCCGCCGTCGTATTTGCTGTCCACCGCGTAGTCCACGCTGGTCTGGCCAGGGCCGAAGCCGTACGGCCGGTCGACGGCGATGGCCCGCACGTAGCCGGTCCACGGCTCGACCATCACCTCGGTGTCCACGTTGTCGCCGGGGTTGTAGGCCGGATCCTTGGCCGGCACCACGTAATTCACGGCCTTCGTCGCCGCCCGCTGGTCCTTCGAGCTCAGCGTGGTGTATATCTTCAGCCCGCCAGTCGTCTGCATCTGCCGGTAGGCCTGCTTATACGCCGGGTTGTTCTTCATCACCGACATGACGTAGTCGCAGAAGAACCCAGAGCCCTTGATCTTCGGGCTGGTGCAGCCGGTCTGCAGCGGGACATACGAGCGATTCAGGCCCAGCGATGAGCTCGCGGCCTTCCTGGCCGTCGCCCTGCTGATGTAGCCGTGCTCGGCCATCGCGCTGAGCACCTGGGCGCGCCTGTGCAAGGCGTTGTTGGGGTTCGCGACCGGGTCAAACCTGGTCGGCGACTCCACCAGCCCGGCCAGCAGCGCCGCCTGCGTGAGCGTCAGCTTGGACGGCGGGACGGAGAAGTAGTACTCGGACGCGACCTTGATGCCGTAGGCCTGGTGGTCGAAGTAGGCCACGTTCAGGTACGCGGTCAGCAGCTGCGGCTTGGTCATCGTCCGCGCGACGTTGGCAGCGATCCGCAGCTCGGTGATCTTGCGAGCCGGGCTGAACGCCGTGCACGCCTGGGCCGCCGCCGTGGTCGTGGCGGTCAGGATGCACGCGTTCTTGACGTACTGCTGCGCGATATCCGATCCGCCCTGGACCTGGTTGCCTGACACATCGCTGTAGACGGCCCGCAACGTGCCGTGCAGGTCGAACGCGCCGTGCTTCCAGAACCGGTAGTCCTCGATCGCCACGATCGCGTTCTTCATCACGGGCGCGATCTGGTTCCACCTGACGGGGTCCCGGTAGATTCCGCGCGGGTAGTAGATCGCGATCACTTTCCCCGAGCGATCGAGGATCTGAGTCTTCGACGGCACCTGGCCAAGCCCGCCCACCGGCAGGTCGTTGAAGGTGTGCGAGGCGTTCTTGACCGCGATGCCCGCGACTCCGATCACCGGCAGCGCCGCGATGGCGCTGAGCATGCCAGCTCCCAGCGAAAGGGCAGCGAGCGTGCCAATGGTCTTGACGCCGGCGTGGCGAACTGGCGAGAGCACGTGAACAGGTTACGCTGCCCGCCAGAGTAGTCGTGGGAGGACAACCAAACGGGGATATCTGCGGCCTCCGGTCGCTCAAGTACGGGGATCGTCGCTGTCAGTTGCGGCATGACTACGTTCCGTATCCCGTATAGCCCATCAGGGCTATACGGGAAATGGGCATGCCGGGGACTAGCGCAACCGGCCCGAGTTCCGTAAGTTACTCTTTCGCAACCATCACATCGGGAGTTGCCGTGCGGCCGCATCCCGATTACTGCAGCGAAAGCGCCACCCGGCGTGACGACCCTCGCGGGCGTGACGATCAGGAGGAGTTGGGCCACATGTGGATCACGGATTGGACCGCCCGCGCCGCGTGCAAGGGAACCGACCCTGACGAGCTCTTCGTTCAGGGGGCGGCGCAGAACCGGGCCAAGCTGATCTGCCGCGGCTGCCCCGTACGCACGGAGTGCCTGGCCGACGCCCTCGACAACAGGATCGAGTTCGGCGTGTGGGGCGGCATGACCGAGCGCGAGCGGCGCGCGCTGCTCCGCCGCAGGTCCGACGTCGTCTCGTGGCGCGAGCTGCTCGAGAGCGCCAGGGACAAGTACGAAAGCTCGACGACCGAACTGGTCGCCAGCTAGCCTTCGCTTCTTCGCCGATTCCGTCATCGGCTGACCGTGCCTGGCCGCCGTCGGCGGAATGGTGGCGGCCTGTCCAATCGGCGGTCAGTCTGCCGTGAACGCCGAGCCAATGATGCGCAGGCCATTCAGGTCGTGAACGTCATCGGGCTGAGCCGGAACCTGGGCCACGGGAACCAGCGGATGCGCCGCGGTGAATCGCCTGGCGAGTCTCCGTTCCGATTCGGCCTGCCGCATCCGTTCCGCGTGCAGGCGGAGCGCGGCAATACCCAGCCCGGTCGGCTCATCCTCGTCAAGTCCCTGCAGCGTCTCGGCAGCGGCGAGGCTGCGCGCGGCCGACAGCCTGGCAGCAGGCGAGCGGTGCACCCGGTTCAGTATCAGGCCCGCCAGCGGCATCTCGTCGCGCTCGAGCCGCTCGACGAAGTACGACGCCTCCCGCAGTGCGTCCGGTTCAGGCGCCGCGATCACCAGGAACGCGGTGCCCGGCGCGCGCAGCAGCCGGTAGGTGTACTCGGCGCGTTCCCTGAACCCGCCGAACATGGTGTCCATCGCTGACACGAACGTCTGCACGTCGCGCAGCAGCTGACTCCCGATAATCCTTGTGACCACGCCGGTGACCATGCCGAACCCGGCATTGATCATCCGCAGCCCGGTGCGGCCGCCGAGCTTCGCCGGCGCGACGAGCAGCCGGAGCAGTCGGCCGTCCAGGAACCGCCCGAGCCGCTGCGGCGCGTCCAGGAAGTCGAGCGCCGACCTGCTCGGAGGGGTGTCGACCACGATCAGGTCCCACTCATCGGCCCGCCGGAGCTGGCCCAGCTTCTCCATCGCCATGTATTCCTGCGTCCCCGCGAAGCTGGACGACAGCGACTGGTAGAAGGGGTTCGCAAGGATCTGCGCGGCCCGGTCGAGGTCCGCGTGCGACTCGACGATCTCGTCGAACGTCCGCTTCATGTCGAGCATCCTCGCGTGCAGGGTGCCTGCGTCGGCGTCGTCGATGCCACCCGCGCGGGCGGCAGCACGCTTGCGGACGCCAGTCACTGGGCGGGGTGTGTTATCGAGCGATGTAAGTCCCATTGACTGGGCGAGCCGCCTTGCCGGGTCGACGGTCAGCACGACGACATGGCGGCCGCGCTCGGCCGCCCGCAGCCCCAGGGCTGCCGCGATCGTCGTCTTGCCCACGCCGCCCGATCCGCAACAGACGATGATCCTGGTCCGCCGGTCGTCGATGAGCTGGTCGACCACCAGCGGGGTGGCGGCGCGGCTCACGCGGCACCCTGCTCACGCAGCGCCTGAGCCAGCCGGTACAACGCGGCCAGGTCGATACCGTCGGTGATCAGCGGGAGCTCGTAGCACGGCTGCCCGGCTTCGTCCAGCTGCGTGCGCAGGTCGCGCTGCGCGCGCGCCGTCCGGGCCTCGTCGGCGAGCTCGTCGGCCAGGTCGAAGGCCAGATCAGCGTCCTCGCCCAGGCCGGCCGCCTTGAGCGCGACCTCCAGCGCCTCGGCGTCGCGCGTCTTGCTGCCGAGGCTGGCGCGGCGGGGCGAGGCGGAGCCCGCGAGCTCGGCCTCGCGCATCATGTTGACCATGATTCCGCCAGGCCGGATCCCGCCCTGGCCGATCTCGTGGAGCTCAGCGATGCCGTCGAGGGTCTCTTGCACCGGCATCTCCTCGAGCAGCGTCACAAAATGCACCACCGTCTGGGGGGAGGCGATCACGCTCCGTACGGTGTCGGCGTGGCCGCGGATCGGGCCGACCTTGGCCAGCCCTGACACCTCCAAGCTCACGTTCAGGAAGCGGCTGATCCGGCCGGTCGGCGGCGCGTCCATCACGACGGCCCCGTACACCGGGCTGCCGCCGGACTTGCGGCGCACGGCCTCGGCTGCCTTGCCGGTGATCAGGACGTCGGTGAGCCCGGGTGCGATCGTGGTGGCGAAGTCGAGAACGCCGAGCTTGGTCAGCGCCCGCCCGGCCTGGCGCAGGTTGTAGAACGTCTGCAGGTACTCGATCAGCGCTGACTCGGCGTCGATGGCCAGCGCGTAGACGTCACCACCCGGCCTGCCGTTCTCGGCCGGAGCGACAGCGACCCTGCGCTCCTCGTACGGCAGCGGCGGCACGTCGAAGAGCTGCGCGATGGACTGCCTGCCCTCCACCTCGATGAGCAGCACCGGCCTTCCGTTCGAGGCGAGGGCGAGCGCGAGCGCCGCGGCGACCGTCGTCTTGCCGGTCCCGCCCTTGCCGGTCACGACGTGCAGCCGCACGCCGTCCCAGTCCGTATCCCGCACCCTCACGTGCATGAGGCTATCCGCCGGCACGCGGAGCCGACGCCGTACCGAGGCCGGCCTGAAACCTCGGCGTTAGCGCGGCGGGTCAGCAGGTGACTAGTCTGAACACAGACGACAGCGGACAGGTGCTCAAGTCCGGGGCCGCCTCAATACCGCCCCAACTGGAGAAGGTGTCGGCAAATGGAAGCTCTGCTGATATTGGTGGTCATCCTCGCGATTCTCGGGTTGATCACACTCGGCCGGAGCGTCAGGCAGGTGCAGCAGTACGAAGAAGGTATCGTTTTCCGGTTCGGCCGGGTTCTCCCGCGGACGCGCCCGCCCGGCTTGACGTTCATCAGGCCGATCGGCGACCGGATCCAGAAGGTCAACAAGCAGATCATCGCGATGGCCGTGCCCGCACAAGAGGGCATCACCATGGACAACGTGAGCGTCCGAGTCGACGCCGTTGTCTACTTCCGGGTCGTGGACCCGATCAAGGCCACCATCAACGTGCAGAACTACATGTTCGCCGTCTCCCAGCAGGCGCAGACATCGCTGCGCTCGATCATCGGCCAGACGGAGCTGCAGCAGCTGCTGGCCGAGCGCGACTCGGTCAACCGCCAGCTCCGGGCGATCATCGACGAGCCGACCGAGGGCCCGTGGGGCGTCAAGGTCGAGCGGGTCGAGATCAAGGACGTATCCCTGCCAGAGGGCATGAAGCGCTCGATGGCGAGGCAAGCAGAGGCCGAGCGCGAGAGGCGGGCCAGGATCATCACCGCTGATGGTGAGTACCAGGCGTCCAAGCGACTGGCCGCGGCTGCGAACGTGATGGCGCGCGACCCGGCGGCGCTGCAGCTTCGGCTGCTGCAGACCGTGGTGGAGGTGGCGGCGGAGAAGAACAGCACGCTGGTCATGCCGGTCCCGGTCGAGCTGCTGCGTTTCTTCGACCGGGGGTCAGGCCAGCTTTCGCAGTACGCGGGAGAGCTGCCGGAGGACACCGGTGACGCCGAGGTGGCGGCCGCGGAAGCGGCGATCGAGCACAAGCCGCTGCCGCCAGAGGCCGCGGCGATCGGGCAGGACGAGGCGCTGGCAATCCCGCCGGTCGCGCCGATCCCGCAGTCGCCTGTCGCCGAGGGAGCGATACCCGACCCGCTGATCCCCGAGCCAGACGTCCCCGAACCCGCGATACCTGAGGCCCGGGTTCCCGACACGCGAAGCACGGGCGGTGACGGCGCTGACCCGTCCAAGAACGGCTCAGGCGACCAGGCCGAGACATCAGGTAACTGAGACGTCCGGTCCACACCGAGGTGGGCCCAGGGGATCGCCGGCACACACGCGGCCGATCTGCGCAGGCGGCTAAGGTAGCGGCCATGCAGCAGAAATGGGAGTACGCGACGGTGCCGTTGCTCGTGCACGCGACCAAGCAGATCCTTGACAACTGGGGCGACGACGGCTGGGAGCTGGTCGCCGTGATCCCCGGGCCCAACCCCGAGCAGCTCGTGGCCTATATGAAGAGGCCCAAGCCGTGACCGAGAGAACCGGGTCCGGGCGGCACGCTGACGGCCATTCGCCTGAGCAGCGCCTGGCCGCGCTCGGCCTCTCGCTGCCGGTTGTCACGCCGCCGCTGGCCGCGTACGTGCCTGCGGTCAGGTCAGGCAACCTCGTGTACACCGCGGGCCAGGTTCCGATCCTCGAAGGGCAGCTGCTGGCCAGCGGCAAGGTCGGCGCTCAGGTCGGCGCGCAGGAGGCGGCAGCGCTGGCGAGAACCTGTGCCCTGAACGCCCTGGCGGCCGTCGTCTCCGTGACCGGGCGTCTCGACGCGATCAAGCGGATCGTCAAGGTGACGGCGTTCGTGGCCAGCGCGCCGGACTTCACAGGACAGCCGCAGGTCGCGAACGGGGCAAGCGAGCTGCTGCTTGAGGTCTTCGGCGAGGCCGGCCGGCACGCCAGGAGCGCGGTCGGCATGGCCGCGCTGCCGCTTGACGCCCCCGTGGAAGTCGAGCTGATCGCCGAGGTGAGCGACTGAGTGGGCCAGGTCAGGATCCCCGAGCATCTCGCCGAGGCCGCGCGCTCGTTCGTCGAGGGCGACAGGCAGCCCGCGATGCCCAGGGACGCCGCGACGGTGATGCTGCTGCGCCCAGCCGCCGGGCCGGCTTCTCGCGTCGGGCCCGGCTTCGAGGTCTACATGCTGCGGCGCAAGCCGTCGATGGCGTTCGCGCCAGGCGCCTACGTCTTTCCCGGCGGCTCAGTTGACCAGCGGGACGCGGACGAGGAGGTCGCCTGGGCAGGACCAGGCGTTGACCACTGGGGCGAGGTGTTCGACGCCCCGCCAGAGCTCGCCAGAGCGCTCGTCTGCGCGGCGGTCAGGGAGACGTTCGAGGAGTCAGGCGTTCTGCTCGCCGGCCCGTCGGCGGGCTCCGTGGTCGCGGACACGAGGGGCGAGGACTGGGAGGCTGACCGGCAGGCGCTGCTCGACCGGTCTCTGTCTCTCGCCGAGATGCTCGCCAGGCGAGAGCTGATCTTGCGTGCCGACCTGCTGCGGCCCTGGTCGCGATGGATCACGCCGGCGGTTGAGCCGCGCCGCTTCGACGCCAGGTTCTTCGCCGCAGCGCTGCCAGAGGGCCAGCGGACTAGGGACGTCGGCGGCGAGGCGGCCGCCGTGCAGTGGATCGGGCCGCGGGCCGCGCTCGAGGCGGGAAGGGCCGGGCAGATCCAGCTCTGGCTGCCGACCGCGATGACGCTCGCCGAACTGGCCGAGTATGAGGACGTCGCCGGAGTGCTCGCCGCTGGGCGCGAGGTGCGCCCGCTGCTTCCAGAGGTCGTGGTGTCCGAGGGTGCTACCTGGCTGAAGGTGCCGGGCGACCGGGAGTACCCGCTGTGACGGAGGACAGCCAGATCGACGGCTCTGGCACCGACCGTGCTCGCTGCGTGCTTGCCCCGAACCCCGGGCTGATGACGCTCGACGGAACCAACACGTGGCTGGTCGCCGAGCCAGGCTCGGCCACGACCGTCGTCGTCGACCCGGGTCCCGACGACGAAGCGCATCTGCGCCGGGTGGTGTCTGTCGCTGAGCAGGCCGGCCAGCGCATCGCGGCCATCGTGCTGACCCACGGGCACGACGACCACTCGGGCGGCGCCCGCGCGCTGGCGAGCCTGACCGGTGCGGGAGTGCAGGCCGTCGACGCGACGCACAGGCTTGGCGACGAGGGCCTGCCGCCCGGCGCAGTCGTCGCGGCCAGCGGCTGCGAGATCGAGGTCGTCGCGACGCCCGGGCACACCGCGGACTCGGTCAGCCTGTACCTGCGCGCCGACGGCGCGGTGCTCACCGGCGACACTGTGCTCGGCCGCGGCACCACCGTCATCGCCGACGACGGCAACCTTGCCGACTACCTCGGCTCGCTGGACAGGCTCCGCGCGCTCGCCGATGCCGCGCCGTTGCGGACGCTGCTGCCGGGCCATGGTCCGCTGCTCGCTGACCCGGCCGCCGTCCTGGATTTCTACATAACGCACCGCGCGGAGCGACTCGCCGAGATCAGGGCCGCCCTGGCCGCGGGCGACAGGTCGCGAGCGCAGATCGTGGCGAGGGTCTACGCGGACGTGGACAGGGCACTGTGGCCGTTCGCCGAGATCTCGGTCAAGGCTCAGCTCGCCTACCTGGGTCAGGCCGGCGAACTGCCGCCGGATATGGACGTCAGCCTGGCAGCTACCTGGCCCGGCGCTTGAGCCGGTCAGGGTCGATCAGCAGCACCGACTTCGCCGCGAGCTGGATCCAGCCCCTGGTCGCGAAGTCCGCGAGCGCCTTGTTGACCGTCTCTCGTGACGCGCCGACGAGCTGCGCGAGCTCTTCCTGGGTCAGGTCATGGTTCACCTGGATGCCGTCGTCGACCGGCGTCCCGAACTTGTCGGCGAGCTCGAGCAGGGCCTTGGCGACCCGCCCTGGCACGTCTGTGAAGATCAGGTTCGTGTTGGCCTCGGTGATCCGCCTCAGCCGCTGCGCGAGCGCCTTGAGCAGCAGCAGCGCGACCGGCGGCCTGGTCGTCAGCACGGCCCGCAGGTCGCTGTGCGCGATCTGGGCCAGTCTCGCGTCGGTGACGGCGACCGCCGTTGAGGTGCGGTAAGTCGGGTCGAACATGGCCAGCTCGCCGAACATGTCGCCAGGCCCGTGCACGCTGACCAGGCTCTCTCTGCCGTCCGGCGCCGTCCTGGTCAGCTTCACCTTGCCGCTGATCACCAGGTACAC
>DASUHI010000055.1:0-37957 GCA_036273575.1 Streptosporangiaceae bacterium
GAATTCAGCGCGCTCACGCACGGCTACCACGTTGTAGGTCATGACGTCGGCGACCAGACTCGTCATCACGGCCACCCCCTTCGAGGTACCACCAGCAGCCCCAGTGTTCCGCCGGCGGCCGCGATCGCGGTAGGGCCGAAAGACCCAGGAGCAGGCCTGGCTAGGACGAGCTCAGGGCCAGGACCAGCTCAGGCCAACGCGAGGAACAACCGCTCGAGTTCCTCGATGCTCATCGCCGACTCGCCACGGAGGCACGGCCGCATGTTGCTGGCCACGATCTTGAAACCGGCGCGGTCAAGCGCACGCGACACGGCCGCGAGCTGGGTCACGACGTCCCGGCAGTTCCTGCCCTCCTCGACCATCGTGATCACGCCTGCCAGCTGGCCCCGGGCCCGGCGCAGCCGGTTCAGCACGGCTGCTCTGGAGTCCTCGTCGACGGGCGTCACCCGCGCCGCCGCGTCACTCGCCGGCGCCCGCGCCTGTCGCCTGCTTCTCGCTGATCCCGGCCTTGACCTCGGCCATGTCGACCTCACGAGCCTGGCTGATCAGCTGCTCGAGCGACGCCTCAGGCAGTGCGCCTGGCTGGGCGTACAAGATCACCTTGTCCCTGATCACCATCAGGGTCGGGATCGACGTGATGCTGAACGCCTGCGCGAGGGCAGGCTGCGCCTCGGTGTCGACCTTGGCGAAGACCAGGTCGCCGTGCTTCTCCGAGGCCCGCTCGAAGATCGGCCCGAACATCCGGCACGGCCCGCACCAGGACGCCCAGAAGTCGACGAGCGCGAAGTCTGCGCTGCCCACCACGGAGTCAAAGTTCTCCGCGGTCAATTCCACCGTTGCCACCTGCTAACCTCCGTCCGCATCCGGGCACCCGCTCTGATACCCAGTGGGGTATAGAACGGGGAACGAGGCGGCCGCATTCCCGCGCTCCGCGTTCGGAGTTCACGTCCGTCGCCGTACCCGGATTCCGGGACCAACGACCCCTTTCAGCGCTGCTAACGACTCTGCCAGCAACTTGCGGGGCGCAGCAGAGTTGATGGTGCGGACTGCTGGTCATAGGCCAGTGGCGCCGTCGAGCTATCGTCGTGCCGCCGCGGGACCGCGACGGCGTCGCACGGCGGTGACGGGAGGCTGGTCATGCTGAAGATCCTCGCAAATGACGGCATCTTGCGCCGGATCGTCGAGTCCGCGGGCGCAGCACCGTCGATGCACAACACGCAGCCGTGGCAGTTCGTGGTCGTCGCCGACGACATGCTCGAGGTCAGGGCTGACCCGGACCGGGCGCTCTGGGTCGGCGACCCCAACGCCAGGGGCATGTACATGAGCTGCGGCGCGGCCTTGTTCAACATCAGGACCGCGATCCGGATGACCGGGTTCAACCCGCTGGTCTGGCCTCTGCCGCACCCAGAGTTCCCGCCGACGGTGATCGCCGCCGTGCAAGCGGAGCCCGGACGGCCGCCGACATTCGCCGAGCGCGAGATGTACGAGGCGATCTGGCACCGCCACACCAACCGCGGCCCGTTTACGGAGGAACCCATCTCCGCGCCCGTGCGCGAGGCGCTGGCCGACGCCGCCAAGCTGGAGTTCGCAACGCTTCGGATGCTCAACCCGGCCGACGTCGACACCGTGCTCGACCTGGCCAGCGCCGCCAGCGCCGAACTCGCCACGGATATCGGGCACCGGATCGAGCTGCAGCAGTGGCTGGCTACGAGCAGCACGGACGACGGGATTCCGGCCGCGGCGCTGCCCGCGCGGCCGCAGCACGAGCCCGCACCCGTTCGCGGAGACATGACCTCGGCCGTGCCGACCGTCACCCCAGTGTCGGCGGACTACGAACTGATTCCGCAACTCGGCGTGCTGACGACGTCAGGCGACGAGCGGTCGGATTGGCTCAGGGCCGGCCAGGCGCTGCAGCGGGTCCTGCTGACCGCGACCACGCGCGGCTTGTCCGCGTCGTTCCTCTACCAGTCGATCCAGCTGCGCGACATGCGCGGTGACGCTGCTCCCGCCTGGCCGTGGCCGGAGAACCCGCAGATGGTGATCAGGTTCGGCTACGGCGAGCACGCGGCAGAAACGCCACGCAGGCGCGTTGACGACGTCCTCACCAGGGTGAGCACGGCCGGCGCCTAGAGCGTCCACGCGCCGGCGATCCGGCCGCCAATCTCGGTGAGCAGCGCGCCGGCTTCTGCCATGCTGACCGCCTGATCGGGCTCCAGGTCACTGAGCGCGTGCGCGGCGGCGAACCCGGCGCCGGCCAGCTCGGCCGCGCTCAGCTCGATCCGGCCCGCGACGACAACGACGGGAACGCCGCGGGCTGCCGCGGCCCTGGCGACGCCGACCGGGGCCTTGCCGCCGAGCGTCTGCCTGTCCAGGCTGCCCTCACCTGTGATCACCAGGTCCGCACCGGAGAGCGCGGCGTCAAAATCGACGATGCCGAGCAGCAACGGCGCGCCTGGCACGACCCGGGCACCGAGGTAGGCGAGGGCCGCGAACCCGGTCCCCCCCGCCGCGCCGGCACCCGGCACGGTGGCAACGTCGTTGCCCGTTGCCGACCTTGTCAGGTCAGCCCAGCGTGTGAGCGCGGTCTCGAGCACCGAGATGTCGGCCTTGCTCGCGCCCTTCTGCGGCCCGAACACCGCCGCCGCGCCCGACGGCCCGAGCAGCGGGTTGTCCACGTCGCTGGCCACCATGATGCTCGCGGCAGCGATGCGCTCGTCGAGCCGGGACGGGTCGACGGCGGCAAGGCCCGCCAGCGCCGCGCCGCCCCTGCCCAGCTCCCGGCCGCACGCATCGGTCAGCCGGACGCCGAGCGCTTGCACCATCCCGGCGCCGCCGTCGGTGCTCGCGCTCCCGCCGATACCGAGAACGATCGTCGCCGCGTCCGCGAGCGCGGCGGAGATGACCTCGCCCACGCCATAAGTCGACGCGGTGAGCGGAGCGAGGCCGGCTGGCAGCCGCCGCAGCCCGGTCACGTCGGCCAGCTCGATGACCGCCGTGCCGTCCCTGACCGCGAACGTCGTCTCTACTGGATTGGCAACGGGGCCGTCAGCGGTCACCCGAACAGCGCTGAAACCCGCAGCGAGCGCGGCGGCGACGGTGCCGTCGCCGCCGTCGGCCACGGGTACCTGGGCGATCTCCAGGTCGGGCCGCTCGAGCCGCAGCCCGGCCGCGATGGCCGCCGCGACCTCGGCGGCCGTCGCGCTGCCCTTGAACTTGTCGGGTGCGACGACGACGCGCACCGGTCAGGGCCCCTACTCGCTTAGCCCGAGGGTGGCGATCAGGCTCCTGGCCGCGGCGCCCCCCGCGTCCTCCGCGACCCTCAGGGCCGTCTGCACGTCAAGGTCATCGCGGAGCGCCGCGACGATCGCTGCCGAGGCCGCTGCCTGCGACGCCCCCGGCGCCGCCACACCCCGCCCGGCGGCCAGGTAGAGGCGTTCGAGCCGCGAGGTCGCAGCGTCGAGCACGGCCGTCGCGTAGTCCCAGGTCTGCGCCCACGGCCGGTCGAGCAGGCAGAGCCGTAGCGCGGCGGCTGGATGCGTGGCCAGGACGTCGCTGACCAGGACGAGATTCCCCGTCGACTTGGCCATCTTCGCCCCGTCCATGCACACGACGCCGACCTCGAAGATCGCGCGCGCGTGCGGCCGTACCCCGGTGACCGCCTCCGCCATCGCCACCTGGTAGGCGTGGTGCGGGTAGCGCAGGTCCGCGCCGCCGCTGAGCACGTCGACCGCGGGGCCGAGCACCGACAGCGACATCGCCGCGCACTCGGCGTGCCAGCCGGGCCGGCCGGTTCCCCACGGCGACGGCCAGCCGGGTTCGCCAGCAGCCGAGCGGCGCCAGACGGCGACGTCCAGCTTGTCGTCTTTGGCCGGGTCATCTAGCTGGGCGCCGTACTCCGCCGCGAGCGCCTCGGCGTCGTCCCTCGACAGACCTGCCCCAGCGGCCGTGTCGGCGCCGCGGAAGTACACGCTGCCTTCGCGGAGATAGGCGGCGCCGGATTCGAGCAGGGCGGCCGCCAGCCTGACCACCTGCCCGACGTTCCGCCTCGCCCGCGGCGCGAACTGCGGCTCGCGAACCCCCAGCGCGGTCATGTCCTGGTCGAACCTGAACTGCTGCACAGACGCGAACGCGTCGAACGCAGACCCTGACCGCTCGGCGGCCGCGAACAGCACGTCATCGACGTCGGTGACGTTCCTGCACAGCTGCGCGGTCACCCCGAGCGACCCGAGCACCCGGGTCAGGACGTCCACCCAGACGAACGTCGCGGCGTGTCCCAGGTGCGTGACGTCGTACGGGGTGATGCCGCAGCAGTAGATGCGTGCCCGGTCCAGCACGGGGAGGTAACCCCCGCCCAGCCGCAACCCGGTCGTCGTGGTGCTCTCCGTCATGGTTGCAAGTATCGCGCGCGCACACCCTGCTGCCGGCCACATGGCCGGCAGCCGGCGACATGGCCGGGAGCCGGCGCGCTAGGGTCGCCATCGGGCATCAGAACGCGAGAGGACTGGAGCGAAGCGGCGATGACGACACCAGCCACCGGGCGCCTGCCACTACGGAGCCGGCCTGCCTGGTCGGCGCTGGCCGAGCACGCCGCCAAGATCCGGGACGCGCAGCTGCGTGACCTGTTCGCGAGCGACCCTGACCGCGGCGAACGGCTCACCGCCCACGCCGCCGGACTTTACCTGGACTACTCCAAGAACCGCATCACCGACGAGACGGTGGGGCTGCTGACCGAACTCGCGGTCCAGTCCGGCCTGCCCGAGCGGATCAAGGCGATGTTCGCCGGCGAGCGGATCAACACCACGGAGAACCGTTCCGTGCTGCACGTCGCCCTCCGGATGCCGGCCAATGCGACACTCACCGTTGACGGCACCGACGTGGTCGCCGAGGTGCACGACGTGCTCGCCAGGATGGCGGCGTTCGCGAGGCAGGTCAGGTCGGGCGACTGGCGCGGGTTCACCGGGCTGCCGATCACGGCGATCGTGAACATCGGGATCGGCGGCTCGGACCTTGGCCCGGTTATGGCGTACGAAGCATTGCGTTACTATGCGGACCCGCATCTCACGGTCCGTTTTATATCAAATGTAGATTCAACCGACTTCGCCGAGGCCACCAGGGACCTCGACCCGGCTCAGACATTGTTCATCGTCTGCTCCAAGACGTTCACCACCCTGGAGACGCTGACGAACGCGAAGTCGGCGCGGGACTGGATCACCAGCGGCCTGGGCGACGAGGCGGCCGTGGCCAGGCACTTCGTCGCGGTCAGCACGAACGCCAAGAAGGTGGCCGAGTTCGGCATCGACACCGCCAACATGTTCGGCTTCTGGGACTGGGTCGGCGGCCGGTACTCCATGGACTCGGCGATCGGGCTGTCCACGATGATCGCCATCGGGCCCGACCGGTTCGGCGAGATGCTCGCCGGGTTCCACGAGATGGACGAGCACTTCGCCGCCGCGCCGCTCGCGGCGAACCTGCCTGCCCTGCTCGGCCTGCTCTGGGTCTGGTACACGGCGTTCTTCGGGGTCGCGAGCATCGGCGTGATGCCGTATGAGCAATACCTCAAGCGGTTCCCCGCTTATCTGCAGCAGCTCACGATGGAATCCAACGGCAAGCACGTCACGCTCGGCGGCGCGACCGTGGACTACCCGACGGGCCCTGTCTTCTGGGGCGAGCCGGGTACCAACGGCCAGCACAGCTTCTACCAGCTGCTGCATCAGGGAACGCACCTGATTCCTGTCGACCTGATCGGCTTCGGCCGCTCGCTGAACCCGATCAGGGACCAGCACGACCTGCTGATGTCCAACGTGTTCGCCCAGGCCCAGGCGCTCGCGTTCGGCAAGACGCTCGAAGAGGTGCTGGCCGACGGCACCGACCCGGCCGTCGCGCCGCACCGCGTGATGGAGGGCAACCGCCCGAGCAACGTCATCCTCGCCGAGGTACTCACCCCGCGGTTGCTCGGCACCCTGGTCGCGCTGTACGAGCACGCCGTCTTCACGGCCGGGACGATCTGGGATATCGACTCGTTCGATCAGTGGGGCGTCGAACTCGGTAAAGTTCTCGCCGCCGCGATCATCCCGGAGCTGACCGCCGGGCCAGAACCGACGCTTGATCATGACTCGTCAACGAACGCGCTGATTCGTCGTTATCGCGCACTTAAGGGGGCATAACAATGACAACGGACCAGTCGATGCAGCTTGGGATGGTCGGCCTCGGGCGGATGGGCGCGAACCTGGTTCGCCGGCTGATGCGAGATGGTCACAGGTGCGTTGTCTACGACGTGAACCCCGCCGCGGTCGCCGATCTCGTGGCGGAGGGCGCGACCGGCGCGAACGACCTCGACGACTTCGTCGAAAAGCTCGAGCGGCCGCGGCACGCGTGGCTGATGCTGCCGGCCGCCATCACGGGACGGACGCTTGATCACCTGTGCTCCATGCTCGAACCAGGCGACACGGTCATCGACGGCGGAAACACCTACTACCGCGACGACATCGCCAGGGCCAGGAAGCTCGCCCCTGAGCACATTCACTACATCGACTGCGGGACGTCTGGCGGCGTCTGGGGCCTGGAGCGTGGATATTGCCTGATGATCGGCGGCGAGGACGAACCGGTGCGGCGCCTCGATCCGATCTTCCGCACCATCGCGCCAGGGCCAGGGTCCGTCGAGCCGACCGAGTACCGAGCTCCTGGAGGCACGGCACAGAACGGCTACCTGCACTGCGGCCCTGCGGGCGCCGGGCATTTCGTTAAGATGGTGCATAACGGCATTGAGTACGGCATGATGGCCGCGATCGCTGAGGGCCTGTCGATCATCAAGCACGCCAACGCCGGCAAGGAAGAACAGGTCACCGACGCCGAGACGACCCCGCTGACCGACCCTGAGGCGTACCAGTTTGAGATCAATGTCGGCGATGTGGCCGAGGTATGGCGGCGCGGCTCCGTGGTCAGCTCGTGGCTGGTTGACCTGACTGCCAACGCCCTCGCGAAGTCCCCTGAACTGTCGGAGTTCTCCGGCTACGTCTCCGACTCGGGTGAGGGCCGGTGGACGGTGATGGCGGCGATCGAAGAGGGCGTGCCGGCGCCGGTCATCACCGCGTCGCTGTTCCAGCGGTTCGAGTCGCGCGGGCTCGGCGAGTTCACCGGCCGGCTGCTGTCCGCGATGCGCTCGCAGTTCGGCGGGCACGCGGAGAAGCTGGCCCCCAAACCCAGGTGACAATCACCTGGCACGACGCGAGAGCCGGGGCCATTCGGCTGCCATGGCGGGGTCTGGGCTGAGGTGCTGTGGCGCGACGGTCGCCTATCGCGGCTGAGCGCGCTCGACGTCCGTGCCGCGGCCGATCAGGATCTCCGAGACCATCGCCGGCTCGAACAGGCCGTGACCGATCACGCCTGGCCTGGCAGACAGCCAGGCGGCGAGCACCGCCGGGTCGTCGAACGCGCCGTGATAGTCGGCGATGACCCCGCCGTCCGGACTCGGCGGCGCCTCCCGCAGCGTCACGTCGCCCAGCTCGCGCAGGGTCGCGGGCTGCCCGAACTGGAGCAGTTCGAGCGGGACGGGCGGATGCAGGGCCAGGACCGGCTTGGTCGAGTCGGCGATGACCACGAACCGGGCTGCGGCAGCGGCGACGATCTTTTCCCTCGTGTGCGCCCCGCCGCCGCCCTTGATCAGCCAGCCGTCGGGCGTGACCTGGTCGGCGCCGTCGATCGCGATGTCGAGCGCGTCGAGCGTGCTGAACGGCTCGACCTGCAGGCCGAGGCCGGCCGCGGTGCTCGCCGTGCGCTCGGAGGTCGCCACGCAGCGCACCGATAGCCCGCGCCTGGCCAGCGCCGGCAGCAGGTAACCGACGGTCGTGCCGGTGCCGAGGCCGACCGTCATTCCGTCCTCGACGAGCAGCGCCGCGGCCTCGGCGGCCAGCCGTTTCTCGTGTTCCGTGCTCACGGCGCACCAGTCTTCCCGAACATCGCTCGCATGACACTATGTGTGGCATGCATACCGGTAACGACAGGTCGGGCTTGATCCCGGACGACCACGTCATCGTGCTCTTCGGCGCGACCGGTGACCTGGCCAAGCGCAAGCTTCTCCCCGGCCTGTTTCACCTGGCCAAATCGCATCTGCTGCCGAAGAACTACCGTGTCGTCGGCTCCGCGCCAGCGAAGTTCGCGATGAGCGATGACCAGTTCCGCGCGCACGCGAAGAAGGCGGTCGCCGAGTTCGGCCTGGCCAAGCCGACCGGAGCGGCCTGGGACGATTTCGAGAGCAAGCTCAGCTTCGGCTCGGCCGATCCCGATGACCCGAAGCCGCTGCTGGACGCGGTGCAGGACGCTGAGCACGCGATCGGCGGCAACCCGCGGCGCCTGTTCCACCTGGCTGTGCCGCCGTCGGCATTCGCGTCGGTGGTCGCGCTTCTCGGCCAGACCAAGCTCGCGGAGAACTCTCGGGTCATCATCGAGAAGCCCTTCGGCATCGACTGTCCGAGCTGCGTGAGGCTGACGCAGGACGTGCACAAGGTCTTCGACGAGTCACAGGTTTTCCGCATCGACCACTTCCTCGGCAAGGAGTCGGTCGACAACATCCTGGCGCTCCGGTTCGCGAACGGCCTGTTCGAGCCGATCTGGAACCGGGACCACATCTCGCATATCCAGATCGACGTCCCGGAGAAGATCGGCATCGAGGGCAGGACGCAGTTCTTCGAGGGCACCGGCACGTTCCGCGACATGATCGTCACGCACCTGTTCCAGGTGCTCGGGTTCGTCGCCATGGAGCCGCCGACGAACCTGTCCGCGAAGGCCCTGCGCGACGAGAAATCAAAGGTCTTCCACGCGCTGCACCCCATCGAGCCCTCGAAGGTAGTGCGGGGCCAGTACAAGGGTTACCGGGACGAGCCGGGCGTCGACCCGCACTCGCAAACCGAGACCTTCATCGCGATGAAGACCGAGGTCGACAACTGGCGCTGGGCAGGGGTGCCGTTCTACCTGCGCTCGGGCAAGTCAATGGCGCAGCGCCGGCAGGTCATCACGCTCGGGCTGAAGGAGCCGACGCTGCGGATGTTCCCGAACGTCGCGCACCTGCCGAAGGGGGAGCGCACCAACGAGATCATCATCGACTTCGACGATCCAGGCTGGATCGCGGTCAGGTTTCTCGCCAAGCAGCCAGGGCCCGCCATGAAGCTGCGTGAGGTCGAGATGACCTTCACGTACGAGAGCTCCTTCCATCACATGCACGAGCTCGAGGGCTATGAGCGGCTGATCCTGGAGGCGATGCTGGGCGATCAGTCGTTGTTCACCAGGTCCGACGAGATCGAGCGGCTGTGGGACGTCGCCACCCCGCTGATCGAGAACCCGCCTCCCGTGGACGTGTACGACCCGGGCGGGTGGGGCCCTGACTCGATCAAGCACCTGATCGCGCCGCACCGCTGGTGCCTGCCAGACGGCAAGGACTAGCCGACTACGTCCTGGCGTGATGCTCGACGACGGTGTCAGATGACGGGAAGAAAATGCTCTCCCCGCCGTCGCGCCAGCGGACCAGGTACGGTGGCGCGCCATCCTCGCCATGCACCTCGATGATCTCGCCATGGCGCTCCTCGTCGCCTTGGCGCCGGCCCTTGACCGTAAGCTCGTCTCCCACGTGCGCTCGCATATCGCCCTGCCTCCTTCGCGTGTCATCGTCAATGACAGCAACACCCGTAGCCTCGTCCTGAGGCGCCGCGTGAAGAAGGGTCCTTGCGCCTCCGGCCGGCGGGCCAAGGTCCCGGCTAGTTGCTGGCGACCTCCGCGACCGGGCGGCCGTCCTCGAGATAGACGGCGGTCTTGGCGGCGCAGGCGGCACGCACCCGGCGCCTGATCGGCCCTCTGAGCAGGGTCAGTGCTTCTCGCAGCTTCAGGATCCGGTGCTCGGAGAGCTCGGTTGCCTGCAGCACGATCGCGCCGAGCACGTCGGCCTCCAGCCGGCCGCAGTCAAACAGGTACCTGATCCCGCCGGGCCGGCCTGGCCGCGGGCGCCGGAAGTCCACGCAGGCCAGCCGCCCGGCTCGCACGGTCAGGCCGCATTCCTCGAGGACCTCGCGCTTGCACGCCTCCCACGGCGACTCGCCGTCGGCTTCCATCACGCCGCCAGGAATGGTCCAGCGGCTCTTGTAGGTCGGCTTGAGGATGAGCAGCCGCCCTTTCCTGTCGAAGATCAGCGCCCCAGCCGACGCGGGGATCGCCGGCAGCTCGCCGGTCTCCTCGCTGTTGACCATTGGGTTCCCTCCGTTCCGGTACGGTTTCGCTACCCGGAACATGCGATTGTCATTCCGTTACAGGAGGTCGGCGATGAGAAGATTCCGCAACGCGTGCGCTGTGCTCGGCGCGGTCGCGGCCACTACCGTATCCGTCGCGGCGGCCGTGCCGGCCGCGGCAGCGGCGACCGGCACACACCACCAGGCCAGGTGCTCGACGCAGTGGGGAACCAACGCCAAGCACCGCGGATCGAGCGCGATCACGGTGGCCACCAGGGTTCGCGCCGTACGAGCCGGCCAGCACGGGTGCTTCGACCGGCTGGTCATCGACCTCAGTCGCGGGAAGCGGCCTCCGTTCAGCGCCCGCTACGTCAAGCACATCGTCGCGGAGGCGTCCGGCAAGATCCTCAAGGTTCGCGGCCGGGCCAAGATCCTGATCGTCGTGCGGGGACCGGCGGGCCGTCACTACCACCCCAACGCCGTACACCTGGCCAACGTGTCCGGCTTCAAGACGTTCCGTCAGGTCAGGGGCGCCGGCTCGTTCGAGCGAGTGACGGCGATTGGCCTCGGCGTGCGCGCCAAGCTGCCGTTCCGCGTCTTCGAGCTCGGTTCCGCTCATTCAGGCTGGCGGATCGTGATCGACGTCGCGCACTGATCGTCGCTGTACCCGCGGGTTTCGGCATGGCCGCGGGGCCCCGGGTGGTGCAGCACCCGGTCGTCGACGAGCATCGCGGCGAGCAGCGCGGCGAGCGCGAGCAGCGCGGCGCACACGATCATCGTCACGTGGAAACCGCCGGTGAGCCTCACCGGTGAGTCGTAGGCGGCAGCTCGCAGGCCGGCTGCCGCGGGCAGCCCGGCGACGGCGATCAGCCCGGCGACGCGCGTGACGGCGTTGTTGACGCCGCTGGCGACGCCGGCGTTGCGCACGTCGGCGCTGGCCAGCACCGTCGACGTGAGCGGAGAGACGATCAGCGCGATCCCGACGCCGAACACCGCGACGGCGGGCAGCACGTCACGCAGATAGGAGGAGCCCACCCCAATCCTGAGCGCGAGCAGCAGGCCCGCGGCGCAGGTAACGGCGCCCGCGGTGAGAGGCCAGCGCGGCCCGATGCGCTGGGCGAGCGCGGCCGAGCATGGCGATAGCACGATCATCGCCGCGGTCACCGGCAGCAGGGCCGAACCCGCCGCGAGCGCCGTGAACCCGGCTCCGGCCTGCAGCTCAAGCACGAGCATGAACAACTCGCCTGCGGTGGCGCAGTAGACGCAGAACGTGATCACGTTGATGGCGCTGAACTGCCGGGATGCGAAGATGGCGAGCGGCAGCATCGGCGCGGGGACGCGCTCAGAGACCGATCGCCCGCGGGCCCGCTCCACTGCGAGGAAGACAGCGGCGGCGCCGGCCCCGGTGATCGCGGCTGCGAGCACCCCGACCCGCTCCCAGCCACGGCTGCCGGGCCCGCTGATCAGCGCCAGCGCGATCCCGGCGAGCGCCAGCGCGGCCAGGAATGCGCCGAGCACGTCGAACGAGCCGCGCGCATAGTCGTCGCGCGACTCCGGCACCCAGCGGAGTGCGACGATCACCGTCGTGACCGCGACCGGCAAATTGACCAGGAAGACCAGGCGCCAGCCGACGGCGGCGACCAGCCACCCTCCGACGAGCGGCCCGGCGGCCGTGGCCAGGTTGCCCAGGCCGGCCCACGCCCCGATCGCCCTGGAGCGGTCCCAGGGCGCGAAGCTGGCCTGGATGATCGCGAGCGCGCCCGGGACGAGCATCGCTCCGCCCGCGCCCTGCAGGACCCGGGCGGCGACCAGGACCTGGACCGTCGGAGCGAGCCCGCACATGGCAGACGCGACGGCGAACCAGATCACCCCGGCGATGAAGACGCGACGCCTGCCGAGCCGGTCGCCCAGCGAGCCGCCGAGCAGGATGAGTGCGGCGAGCGCGAGCGTGTAGCCGCTCATGATCCACTGCAGCCCGCTGAGGGCAGAACCGAGATCGCGCCCGATCGTCGGCAGGGCCACGTTGACGGCCGTCGTGTCGAGCAGAACCATTCCGGAGCCGAGGACCGTCGCCAGCACGACCCAGCGCCCGGAAGGCGCCCCTAGCCTGGCCCGCCCCGCGGACGGGCCCGTCACATGATCGGCCAGGTATGCACCGGTTCCTTCGAGTTCATCCGGCCAATGTAGTCCTGTGTCATGAGCCGCAGCGCCTCGCCGCGGTCTGCCAGCCCGCGTTCCTGGAGCCGGTGCACGGAGGCGACCTGCCAGGACGCCCCGTTCTGCCGCATGAGGCAGCGCCCCTCGATGACCTGAAGCAGCCTGGTCGCATCGGCGGAGTCCACACCCCAGCGGCCCAGGCCGCGCACGGCCAGCGGCAGCAGGTGCCGCAGCGTCAGGTCGGTGACCGGCAGGTGGCCGCGGTCCGGCCAGAAGACGACCGCGTCGATGCCGTCCCTGGCTCCTGCCAGCAGGTTGTCCCGCGCGGCGGCGAACGGCATCTCCCTCCACACCGGGAGCTCGGCCTCGGCGAGCTCGTGCACGAGCCCGAGGCAGAACGCCGCGTTGGCCAGCATGTCGACGAGCGTGGGGCCCGCCGGCAGGACGCGGTTCTCCACCCGCAAGTGCGGCTTGCCGTCGGCTACCGCGTAGACCGGGCGGTTCCACCGGTAGACGGTTCCGTTGTGCAGCGTCAGCTCGGCAAGGTCAGGGGTCTCACCGCGGTCAAGGACGCTCGCCGGATCCTCGTCCTCGACCAGGGGCAGGAGCGCAGGAAAGTATCGCAGGTTCTCCTCGAACAGGTCGGTGACCGAGTCGATCCACCGTTCCCCGAACCAGACCCGCGGCCTGACTCCCTGGCTCCGCAGTTCCTCGGACCGGGTGTCGGTCGACTGCTTGAACAGCGTGATCCGCGTCTCGCGCCACAGCTCGCGGCCGAAGAAGTACGGCGAGTTCGCGCCGAGCGCGACCTGGATCCCCGCGATGGCCTGGGCCGCGTTCCAGTAGGAGCTGAATACCTCGGGGCTGACCTGCAGGTGGCACTGGGCGCTTGTGCAGGCTGCCTCGGTGAGGATGTGGTCGGCGTACTCGACAAGGCGGTCCTTGCCGTCGATGCAGATCCGCATCTCTTCGCCGCGGGCTGCGAGCATCTGGTCGTTGAGCAGCTGGTAACGCGGGTTGGGCGACATCATATCGGCCTTGATGTCGCCGCGCCGCAAGCTCGGCAGGATCCCGATCATCAGTATGCGGGTACCTGCCGCCTCGGCCCGCGCGAACGCGTGCTCGAGCGTGCGCCCCAGGTTCGCTTCCAGGCACGAAAAGACCGAGCCCGCGAGCGTCGCGACTTCTGAGTCGAGCTCGATGTTGAACTGACCGAGCTCACTGGTCCAGGCCGGATCACCGATCGCGGCCAGCACCTCGGCGTTGGTCATTGCGGCGTAGCCGAGGTCGTCGACGAGGTTGAACTCCACCTCCAGCCCGATCCGGCGCGAGCCTGCGTCGAAACGCGATTCCTGCAGCATCCGCTCGAGCACCTCAAGGCATGAGCGAACTTTCTCACGGTATGCCCGCCTGCTCCGACGGGTGATCGTGATCGCAGGTACTTCCCTGCCCATCCATGTCCTCCATGCGCAGCTCGCCCCTCGCGCCTGTACCCACATTTGCATGGAAAGGGCATGCTGACCAGGTGCAGAACAGCCGCGCTCCTGGTCAGAGCAGTAGTGTCGCCTGCTGGCTACATTCAGCTAGCCACGATCAAGCCGGTAGCTAGCTTCGACGGAATGCTCCCGTCCTCGGA
Organism: Streptosporangiaceae bacterium; assembly: GCA_036273575.1. Lineage (GTDB taxonomy): Bacteria > Actinomycetota > Actinomycetes > Streptosporangiales > Streptosporangiaceae > Chersky-822. Next base: position 14,005 of record DASUHI010000055.1, read on the forward strand.
CACGTACAGGGTCGTGGTCGGCGACGTAGAGCAGCCAGTGCCCGCTGCCGTCGGCCGGCACGGCCGGAGGCTAGGCGGCCGGCAGCGCCGCGGCCATGCGGCGCACGGCCTCGGCGATCAGCTCGGGTGAGGTGCCGATGTTCAGCCGGGCGAATCCGGCGCCCTGCTCGCCAAAGTCCCGGCCAGGGCTGAGCGCCACGCGGCCGCGTTCGGTGAACACGGCCGCCGGGTCATCGCCGAGCCCCAGCTCGCGGCAGTCCAGCCACGCCAGGAACGTGGCAGACCCCGGCACGTAGCCGACGCCAGGCAGCCGCTCGCGCAACTGGACGGCGAGCACCTCGCGGTTCTCGTCGATCTGCGCCACGACCGCGTCGAGCCAGCTCTCGGCCTGCGTGAACGCGGCGACCGAGGCGAGCACCCCAAGATGAGAGCACAGCAGCGCTTCCCACCGCTCGGCGAGCACGTCGGCGCCGGGCGCCGACCCGGCGATGGCGACGCCGCACTTCAGGCCCGCGATGTTCCAGCCCTTGGAGGCTGAGCTGAACACGTACGCACGCTCGGTCATCGGATGATCGATCGAGCCGAACGCCACGAAACGCGCCTCAGGCATCGTCAGCGGCGCGTGGATCTCGTCGACCAGCAGCTGAACGTCGTGCCGCAGACACAAGGCGGCGACCGTTGTCAGCTGCTCCCTGCTCCACACAATGCCGAGCGGGTTGTGCGGGCTGCACAGGAGGTAGGCACTGACGTCCGGGCGGGCGAGTGCCCGATCAAGCGCGTCGAAGTCCAGGTCGTAGCCGCCGTCATCGAGCCTGTGCAGCGGCGCCTCCACGACCCGGCGGCCGATGAAGCCGAGCCGGAAGAAGAACGGCCCGTACACGGGCGGGTTGATCACGATGCCCGAGTCGTGCGGCGTCGTCGCGAGCAACACCTCGACGATCCCGGTCATCACGTCGGGCACGGCGAAGACCCGGTCGCTCCGCGGCGTCCAGCCGAGTCGCTTGCCCGCGAAGCTCGCGAACGCCTCCCCCAGCTCGCCGATGTGCGGATAGCCGGTGTCGCCAATCGCCAGCGCGGCCCTGACCGCGTCGCTGATCGGCTCCGCGACGGTGAAGTCCATCTCCGCGACAAACGCGGGCAGGACGTCTGCGGGATAGGTGCGCCACTTGAAGCTCTTGCGCTTGGCGAGGTCGGACGGAGCGCAGGTGCCGAGGATCGTATCCACGCGTCGGATGCTAACCCGGGGCAATACGCGGCGGAACGCGCGCTCCCCCCGCCGGGTGCTCGACGACCGCGATCACGCGGCTCGCCATGAACCGCGCGGTCCTGACCGGCGTGCCGCTCCTGGTCAGCTCGCTGACCTCTACCTGACCACGCCTGGTGACGACCTCGACCCGCCGGCCAGCCTTCGTGGCCTGCACGTCGTAGGTCTTCGTCACGTCACCGGCGTCCACGACGATCTCGACGCGGTCGCCCTTCATACCGTGGCAAATACCCACGTAGAACCGGAGATACGCCGTTCACGCCGATCCGCCTGACATCACCTGCGCCTACGCTGCTGCCTGGCGGGCAGGCCGTCAAGCGGGCGGCCTGACCGGCCCGGCGGGGCAATGGGGTAAACAGGGGACATGAACCAGACTCGGCACGCCGGGATATGGACGATCGAAGACCGGTGCGAGTCGACCTGGCATTACCTGCCGTTCAACGTGCCATACGGCACGGACGCCTTAAGGGTCGAGCTTGACTACGACCGCTCAGAAGCGGTGCTCGATCTGGGCTGCCTCAGCCCTGCCGGGTTCCGCGGCTGGTCGGGCGGAGCGCGCCGGTTTTTCGTCATCGGCGCAGAATCGGCCACTCCCGGCTACCTTTGCGGCGAGCCTGAACCTGGCACCTGGTTCGCCGTTGTCGGGCTGCACAGGATTCCGGCCGCTGGCGCCCGGTACGAGCTCACGGCCACGACGGCGGGCATCGCGGCGCCGGCCGGCGACACCGAACCGCCACCGCCGGTCACCGACCGCCCTGCCCCCCGACAGCTGCCTGCCGTTGCCGGCATGAACTGGCTGGCAGGGGACCTGCACGCGCACACCGTGCACTCCGACGGCGCGATGACGGTGCACGAACTCGCGAGGTACGCGGCGAGCCGCGGCCTTGACTTCCTGGCCGTGACCGACCACAACACGACAAGCCACCATAGTGAACTACCCGCCGCGGGAGCTGTCCACGGCATCGCGCTGCTGCCCGGGCAGGAGGTGACGACGGAGCACGGACACGCGAACGTCTTCGGGGACACCGGCTGGATCGACTTCCGCGAGCCGCCCGACGAGTGGCTCGCGAGGACCGAGCGTGAAGGCGGCCTGCTGTCTGTGAACCACCCCTACGGCGGCCAGGTCAGCTGGACGGCCCCGATGGCCAGGCGGCCGCCGCTGCTCGAGGTCTGGCACTGGAGCTGGCTCGACCCGCACTGGACGACGCCGCTTGGCTGGTGGCAGGCGTGGAACCCGGACGCGATCGCGGTCGGCGGCAGCGACTGGCACCGGCCCGGCTCTGACGCCCCGCCGGGCGCGCCGACGACGTGGGTGCAGAGCGAGGGCACAGAACCTGGCGCCGTGCTTGAAGGGCTGACCGCTGGCCGGGTCGCCGTCTCGGCCAGCCGGGACGGCCCCGTGCTGCTACGGGTCGACGGCGAGCTCGTGGCGTGCGACGCCGACGGCGCGATCCTGACTGGGCCCGACGGCCCGAAATCCCGGGTCAGGGGCGACCTGGTGAGTTTCGCCGGCGACGACGGCCACCACAGGCTGACTGACCCGTCGGGCGCGACGCTCGCGATCACGAGCTGAGGCGCGCCCTACTTGTTCACCACGTCGTCGACGAGCGTGAAGTTGCCGTCGCCCTGCGCGACGTCGTCATCGTCGTGGCTGGTCACTTTCAGCGTGTAGGAGTGCCCGGCGATCACGGTCCGGCTGACCTGCTTCCAGCCCTGGTGCGCTGTGCACGTCTTGGCCAGGACCGTCACGCTGCTGTGCGCGGTGTTGTCGGTCAGCTTGGCCGTCGCCCAGGAGTCGGCGACCGTGTCGGGGCAGCTGGCGTTGTACCAGAACGTCAGGTGCGTGCCGCGCGCGGTGAACGTCTGGGCGATGCTGGAGTTGCCGTTGGTCGGAGCCGACTTCCCGAGCTTGGCCGCGTGCTGGCCGCTGTGCGTGCCCCCGCTGACGATCGCGGTCGCCGCCCCGGCCGCTGTCCAGTGCGCGAACGTCCCGGTCTCGAAGCCGCCGTTCAGCACCCAGTTGTTGGTGACAAGGCCGTGGGTGAACGCGCACCTGCCGCCCGAGCTGTCGTTGGACCAGGTCGATTGCATCGCGAACGTGCCCGTCGTGAGCGTCAGGTCGTTGGTGCCGCCAGGGCCAGGCGGATTCCAGGCGCACAGGTCGGCGTTCTCCTCACCGCCGCTGAACGTGTTCGTCCAGCCGAACGCGGGCAACTGGTCGGTGATCGTCTCGGCGTACTCGTGCCCGAGCACGATCGAGAACCCGTCGGTGACGCCCTGAGCGCCGCCATTGACGAAGTTCTCACCGCAGTCAGCGCCGAGGTCGGTCACGTACGGCATGTTGGTGAACGCGACGTCGAGCGACGTCACCGGGCCGCCGGGCAGGTTCGGGTCGGCGGTGTCGTCGTGCCAGGCGCAGAACTGGCCGGTGGTGCCGAAGCCGTCGGGGTGCGTCCCGGTCGGCGAGATGATCGCGTACTGGGTATTCCGGTTGGACGCCTGCGACGAGTTCCCGAAGTGCTTGGCAGCCTTGACCGCTTCGGCGCCGAGCTGGTGGCCGGTCGCGGTACCGGGCGCGGCGCCCGATTCGTCAACCCAGACGCCGGCCAGCGCGCCGCCCGTCGGGAACGCCACGTGCCACGAGTTCGCCGGGCAAGACTTCGCGTTGTACGCGACCCCGTCGCAGTACTGCGTCATCACGCCGGACCAGCGCTCGCCACCCGTGCCGATGCCCTTGAACAGCTCCTGCAGGTACGGCGCCGCGCCGCTCGGATCATTGGCCAGCGTCACGTCCCCGTGCGAGCCTGTGGAACTGGCTCCCCACTGCGATCCCCAGAACACGAGGTAGACCTTCTCGTGCCCGGTCGTCACGCCGACGCCGTGCACGCCTCCGCCGTAGCTGAGATTGAGCTGGCTCACCGCCGGGACCGCTTGCCGGCTGGCCCACGCGTTCATCCGCCTGGCCTGGCCCGTGGTCGGCAACACGCCGTGCCGGTAGCTGTGCCCTGCCGCCGGCGAGTACGGGTTGCGCGCGTGCGGCGCAGGCGACGAGCCGTGCGCGGCAGGCGTCGCGGCCTGCGCGCCCGCCGCTCCGGCTAGCCCGGCAGCGGCGATGACCGTCGTCGCGGCGGTTCCGGCACGAGTGACCCAACTGGCAAAGAGGCTGCGCGCTGGCATCGGCGTCCCTTCCCTGGGTGACCGTCGCGCGGCCCCTTGGACGCGCTTGTGAGCCACCGCCCCGGAAGGTGGTAACTCGCGCTGAATCTAGCACTCCGGGAGCACATCATCGTCTGATAACCGTCACGAGTTGATGTAGTGGGAATTTATGAAAGTCCCCGCTTTGCTCCCTGTGATATTTGTGCCTCAACCGCTTCCCGCCTGGAGGTCATGATGGCAGCCACGCCACGTTGGGGCATCACCGTGCCGCTGCAGGGGTATCCACTGCCCGAGCAGCGCGAGATCATCGCGGCGCTGCCCGATCTGGGCTATACCGACGCGTGGTCGTCGGAGCTGAGCGGGACCGACGCGTTCACCCCGCTGGTCCTCGCGTCGCAGTGGACGGACCAGATCAGGTTCGGCACCGCGATCGCGGCGATCTACACCCGCGGCCCAGCGCTGCTGGCGATGACGGCCGCGACGCTCGCCGACCTCGCGCCCGGCCGGTTCGTGATGGGCATCGGCACGTCGACGCGGGTCGTCGTCGAGGAGTGGAACGACGTCCCGTTCGAGGCGCCATACCAGCGCTCCCGCGACACGCTCCGGTTCCTGAAGGCGGCCCTGACAGGCGAGAAGGTCACCGCGCGGTACGAGACATTCAAGGTCAGCGGTTTCCGGCTGGAACGGGCGCCGGCCGTAGCGCCAGACCTCGCGCTCGCCGCCTTGCGCCCGCAGATGGTCAGGCTCGCCGCCGACGAGGCCGGCGCGGCGATAACGAACTGGCTGTCCCCCGCCGACGTGCCGAAAGTGCGCGCCGCGGCCGGCCAGGACTGCGAGCTGATCGCGCGTATCTTCGTGCTTCCGACGACCGACGCGGACCTGGCGCGCACGATCGGCAGGCGCCTGGTGACCGCCTACCTGACGGTACCCGCGTACGCGGCGTTCCACGAGTGGCTCGGCCGCGGCGAGGCCATCCGCCCGATGCGCGAGAAGTGGGCGGCGGGCGACAGGCGCGGCGCCAGCGATGCCGTCCCCGACGAGGTCATCGATGACCTGGTCATCCACGGTGACCTGGAAACCTGCAGGCACCGGGTCGACGCCTACCGCGCCGCCGGCCTAGACACGCCCGTCATCGCGGTCATCCCCCCGCCCGGCATTGACGTCGCCGACGCCGTCCGCGGCCTCGCCCCTCCCGCCTGACCACGATCACGGCGAGGCACCTGGTGTGAGCCTCATGGATTCCTTCCGATGGTCAGCCGGTGAACGGCTCGAGCAGGTGGCTGAAGTCCCACGTGTTCTGCGTGATCCCTGAGCACGTGTTGCTGTCGGTCGAACCGGGGCAGCCGCCGTTGTCGCGCTGGATCGCCCAGATCGACAGGAAGTTCATGTTCTGCTGCTGCGCGAAGGTCAGCATGGTCTGCGCGTCGGCCACCGACGTGACCTCCGTCTTCTTCGGGTAATCATCGATCCCCGGCAGCATGGTCATCCCGATCATGCCCCACAGCTGCGCGGCGGTCTTGCCCGGGAAGATCGTCGCGAGCTGGGCCTCGGTGTTCGTCGCGGCGTTGATCGCCGCCTGGCCCATGTTCACCACGCCCTCGCCATTGATGTAATAGTCGAAGACCATGATGTCGACCGAGGTCACGTCCACCCCGTCGGCGACCGCGTTCTGCAGCACCGCCTCGCCGTTGGGGTCCAGGCCGTACTGCTCGACCGGCAGCGTGAACTGGACCTGCAGGGTGGTCCCCTGGCTGGCCGCCCAGGCCTGGGTCATCGCGATCGCCTTGTCCCGCCGGTCGATGCCCGCGGTGTTATTGAGCGAGTTCGACTCCACGTCCATGTCCAGCCGGGTGACCCCGAGCGTGCTGACCACGGACTCGTAGTCGGCCGCGATCGAGCTGACGTTCTTGCACGAGTCGGCGATCTCGCTGCCGCCGTGGTCGGCGCTGTACCCGCCGAACGACGGGATCACGTCGCCGCCGAGCGCCCGCAGCGACGCGATGTCGGCGGCGTAGTAGTTCAGCGGCTGTGCGGAGTTGCTGTTCCAGTCCAGCGTGCACGAGCCCTTCTTGACCGCCTGCAGGAATGCCAGCGTGAAGTACTTCGCGCCCGACGCCTGCGCTGTGGCGGTCAGGCTCGGCGTGTTGGGCGCGAGGTACGTCTCGTAGTACGGGGCGTACACGTGGGCGGGCAGCGGCGTGCCCGTGGCGAGCGCCGGCGTCATGGTCGGCGCTCCGACGACAAGACCAGCCGCTGCGGCGGCCATGGCGAGCCGGTAACGAAGCTTCACGCCTGTCTCCTTCGATTGCGACGTGCGTCCTGTTAAGGATGAAAAGCAGTTAAGGAACGGGGGCGGCCATATCGGTCTTGGGCACGTTCCAGCCGGAGACGCTGATCACGGGTGTGCTGCCCTGCAGGTCGGCCGAGGAGTAGGTGACCGTCAGAGTCTGCGACTCGCCAGGCCACAGCGTGATGTCGTTGCCCTGCCAGATCGAGGACTGCAGCTCGTTGTCGCCGGTGAGCTCCTGGCCGGTGGCGGTGCCGCGGCGGACGTCGGCCCGAAGCAGGAACGCGACCGTCGAGCCCGACGTGTTCGTGATCGTGACCGTGGTCGTCAGGTCGCCGCCGGGGCCTGCCTGGTGCGTCGTCGCGGCCGTCGCCGAGACGGCGGAGGCCGGCAAACTCTGCAGCGAGGTCAGGTTCGCGTATGTGGTCTGCGTGCCCTGCGGCTGGCCGAGCGTCTTGTTCCAGTTCACGACGTCGGGCTGGGTGGAGAGCCAGTAGACATTCCGGTCCGCGAGGGCACCGTTTTGCCTCAGGATGAGTTCGACGAAGTAGACCTGGACGGGGTTGCCTGTCGGCACCTTCGGGGTCAGCACGGCGGTCTTGACCTGCTGGCTGGTCAGGCTGACGTTGATGGCCGTCTGGTCGTCGAGCAGCGTGCCGGCGAGGTTGTACACCTTGGCCTCGACCGACAGGCCCGACTGCGTGACGTTGCTGAGGTTGTCCAGCGTGACGGTGCCAGTGTCGAGCGCGTAGAGCGCGTGCAGCGTCCTGTTGGCTTCCTGGGCGCCGAAGTAGCTGCCGGCCTGGTCGCCGTCGCTGTTGTAGAGCTCCCAGAGCAGGCTCGGCCAGCCCTTGTTCATCTGCCAGTAGATCGTTCCCGTGGACGGCAGCGGGGTGTTGTTGGCGTGGTCGATGTACGCCTCGAACTGGGCCCTGACGGACTCGTAGTTCTGCGCCTGCGCCTCCTCGACGTACTGGGCGAGGCTCGACCAGGAGCCGTACCTGCTGCTCAGCGCCGTGTCGAAGTGGCAGAGCGTGCCGAACGAGTATCCGGACTTGCAGCGCGGCTCGTAGTTCGTGTGGAACTGGTTGAACTTGGTGTTCTGCCACAGGTTCGACAGGTCGCTCGCCGACATGAACCGGTTCAGCGAGTCGATGGTCGGCACCGTGTTGCCCGCGCTCTCCTCGCTGTCGTAGCCCCAGGCGGCGCCCGCGTTCGTCACGGTCGAGTCGGAGCCGAGGTGCGTGGTGTCGTACCAGTAGTCGGGCGGGACCCAGTCGTACGGGCCCTCCTTCTCACCCGCCGGGCCGAGGGTTGCCGTGGACTTGTACTCGGCCGAGGCGATCAGGGGAGTCTGCGGGTAGAAATCCGCGGCCTGGAATCCCGTGATGGACGCCGATTCCTGCTGGCTGGTCGGCTGGTTGTCTGACCACTGGAAGCTGAACACGCTCGGGTGGTTGCGCAGGTTCGTGCCGATGGTCTGGGCGGAATTCTGCAGCACGGTCAGCTGTGCCTGGGTGAGGGTGCCGCCGACCTCCCAGGCGTCACAGCACTGGAAACCGCCGTTGACCAGGATGCCGGCCGCGTCCAGCTGCTGGAAGAAGTCCGCGGGCATGATGTGCCCCTCGAGTCTGATCGAGTTCACGCCCATGGTCTTCATCAGCGCGATCTGCCTGGCGGTGTCGGCCGCCGAGTAGTGCAGGAACAGGTTCGGGTCGAAGCCGCCGCCCCTGATCACGATCGGCACCCCGTTGATCTTGAAAGCGCGTGTGCCGCTCGGCTCGATCGCGTTGGAGCCGGTCAGGAACGACGTGACTGTCCTGATGCCGAACGTCGCAGTGGTCGTGTTGTCCGTGGTGCCGCCCTGCGCCACCGACGTCGTGAGCGTGTAGAGCGGCTGGGCACCTAGCTGGTACGGCCACCACACCTGGGGACTTGCGATCGTCAGGGTCGGGAAGCTGGCCGGGGCGAACGAGACGGTCTGCGTCGTGCTGGCCGGGACGGTCACGCTCTGGCTGACAGTGATCGGGGTGCCGGTGCCTGGCGGTGTGACCGTGGCGGTGACGGTACCGGTCTGGGACGTCGCGGTGAAGTTCGTGACGTCGGTCTTAACGGTCAGGGCTGCGCTGGACAGGTCGGCGGCGTCGGACTGGTTGACGTGGCTGTTGCCGACCGCGAGCGCACCGTCGGTTCGCAGCTGAACGGGGAAACTGATGCCGGTGTTGTTGTCAGGCGGGATCTGGGTCCAGTCCACGTTGTCCGTGGTGAACAGCGTCGTGGGGTCGTTGGGGTTGACCTCGATGGCCAGCGAGTTCGTGCCCGACCTGATCAGGCTCGAGATGTTGAAGGTGAATCGCGTGTAGGCGCCGGTCACGGTCGCCGACGTGGCCACCTGCGTGCCGTTCACCCAGACGTTCGCCGAGCCGATGACGCCGTTGACGATCAAAGTCGCAGTCTGGCCAGCTGTCAGGTTCGGGGTGAAGTCGGTGCGCCACCACCAGGGCACGTCGAACGCGGCGACAGTGTCGGGTCCGATCTTGCTCATGAACCCGTAGCAGAGCTGCATGTTGTTGGAGAAGAACACGCTGCCGGGGCCGTCTGCGTTCTGGTTGACCGGCTGGAGGGCGGTGTCGCCGGGACACTTGCCGTTCTGCGCGAGCGCCTCGATCTCGGTGCCGGGCGCACCCGCGTCGTCGTTGGCCACCGGCAGCCACGTCGACGTGTCGAAGCCGGGGGTGGAGATCTGGGCGCCGGTCTGGGTGGCCGTAGCGCTGCTCTGCACCTTCCAGCCGGCCGTGCCAAGGTTCGTGATGTCGCTCGCGCCGGTGTCGGACGGCGCGGCGAGCGCGCTGGAGGCGGACGTGGTGGAGGGCGGCCGCGGCCCGGCCGTCGACCCGGCCGCCGCCGTGGCTGACGCCGCGACCAGCGAGACGGCGCCGACGATTGCTGTGACCCAGAACCCGGAACTACGGCGAAGGCACATCCCCATAGCTGGCGACCTCTCCGCGACACGTCACGATCGGCCACCCCCGCTGTCCGATTGTGGACGGCGCTGCGTACCTGTTCCCGTTAACGGCTTGATTAGTTCGTATACTTTCCGAACAAACCCGTCAAGAGCCAGCCGAAAACGCACAATCGGTTGCCTCGCCTGCGATCCCGAACGGCGCCAGCGCCCGAGACACTTCGCCATACAGCGCCGGCGCCCGCGCACGTGACCCTTCGCCTATGTCAGCGCCCGCGCAGCTGACATTGGATCCGAATCCTCCATTGATCACGTCCGTTTTAGGCGTTTTGCGGGAGCAGATTCGGATCCAATGAAGCGGACGCCGCTGACTTCGCACGGGTTTCAGTCACCCTGTGACCAATATGTCCCATTCAGATGGCTGAAATCCGTGCTAGGTCGGACGGCGGGGTCCCGGGTGCTGGGCGGACGTGCGGGGTTCGCCGGGGTAGGTGCCGAACGACCAGCGGTTGCCTTCCGGGTCGCGGACGGCGAAGTCCCGGGAGCCGTAGTTGGTGTCGTGCAGCCCCATGATCACGTCCGCGCCCGCCTTGGTGGCCCGCTCGTACAGGCCATCGGGATCGTCGGTGACGACGTAGGCGCCGAAGCTGCCGGGCGGAACTGGCCAGTCGTCGGACTCCTCCGCCTCCCGCACGGAGCCGAGCATGACGCCGCCGCCTGGCGGCCACGACAGCTGGGCGTGGTCGACCCGGTCGCCCTCGCCGTAGACGACCGTCTCCTCGAACCCGAACGCGTCGACAAGGAACTTGATCAGCGCGCGAGCGTCGCGAGCGCGGAGCGTGGGCCATACCTGAGGTGGTGGTGTGTTCGCGGTCATGACCTCAGGCTTCCGCAGGCACGGCGGCCCACGCTTGGAGATTTCGGAGCTCCCTGGCCAGCCACGTCGTTGGCGCAGAACCGGCGAGCGCCCGGAACTCGGCATCCATGTGCGCCTGGTCGTAGTAGCCGCAGTGCGCCGCTAGCGCGGCCAGTTCCAGGGGGCGGCCAGAGGCTGCGCGACGCTGCAGCAGCCTGCGCGCGCGGTCGAACCTGACCACCCTGGCGGCGGCCTTCGGCGTGAGGCCAAGCTCCGCGGCGAACTTCGCACGCAGGTGCCGTCCGCCCCAGCCCGTCTCCTCCGCCAGCTCAGCGACCGGGATCGTTCCGCCGGTCGCGACCAGCCGCCGCCAGGCGAAGCCGACCTCCGCTCTGACCTCGCGGCGGCCGTCAGCCTGGGCAGCGGACAGCGCCTGGTCAAGCACGGCGAACCGCTCTGGCCAGGTCGCCGCCGCCTGAACGCGCTGCTGGATCTCGTTGGCGAGCGCGCCGCACACCTCGGTCGCCTCGACATCGAGGCTGACCAGTTCGCCGGCCGGCAGGCCGAGCACGGCGCGTGCGCCGAGCGGGCTGAGCGCGACCTGAATCCCTGACTGGCAACCTTCGTGCGTGACCAGCGCGGGCGAGGTGTGCAGGCCTCCCGCGAGCGTCGCGAAGTCACCGCCAGGCTGCGCCGGGTCAGGGTGGGCAGCGATGGTCAGCGGCTCGTCGATCGTGAAGATCACGGTCATGTACGGCGACGGCAGCCCGGCATGGCGTGCGGGCGGTACTCCTGCCTGCCGGTAGCCGCTGTAGCTGGCGATGAACGAGCGCAGCGCGGGCGCCGGCAAGCGCAGGACGGACTCATTGACCGGGTCGCCCCGCGGCGCTGGCGTGCGCGAGAACTCGGTCGTGGTCATCGCAGGCCCCCTCCCCCGCGTGCTCGACGGTGACCAGCCTTCCCGATCCAGGCTAAAGGGCGGCCTACACTGTCCAGTCGAGCTGCGGCTCGGGAATGGCGAGCCCGCGACCGTAGGCCTGCGCCTCGGCACGGCCGGCCGCCGAGCCGCGCGGATAACGGAAGACCCGGCCAGGGAACACGACCCAGCTTTCCGACGGAGACTGGAAGTTCGCGTACCAGCCTGGCTGATCCAGAGCGCTGGCGAAGGCCTCAGCCAGAGCGGCCGCCATGGACTCCTCGGCCTCGAAGTCCAGCGCCGTCCAGATGTCCGGCTGGTCACTGGTCGCGCCCTGGACCCGGTACCTGCTGATCCTGCGCACCGTCAGCGCCAGGTCGTCGACCGTTGCTCCGACGCGAAGGCTCTCCGCGAGCAACGTGCCCTCGAGCATGACGGGCCTCCTTCGAGCGGCCACCTCGCGTCAGGGCGAGTCGCGGCCCGTCAGCCTGCGCGCCGTTGCCCGCGCGAGCTGCCGGACGACCGCGGCCTTGCAGGGCCCGTGGAAGATGATGACGTCGCCCGCGTTGTGGACGCCGGACTTGCTCGCCGCGGCCCTGGCGGCGTCGCGGACGCCGGCGAGCTGGGCGACGGTCATCTGCAGGGGCGGCTCGTCCGGCTGGTACTTCGACCCGAGCGGGTAGTCGCGGCCTGGCTTCCTGGTCATCTCGATATGGCAGCCCATCACGTGCGTGACCGGCCTGGCCGCGGCGAACTCGGCCAGCCGGTCCAGGCTGGCGGTGAACGACGGGAAGTCGAGCGCGTACAGGCGGCCGGGGTAGACCGTGTCCCCGGTCAGCAAGAACCCGCTCCACGGGTCGAACACCGCGATCGAGGCGGGCTGGTGGCCTGGGATCCCTGTGACGTCGAGCACCCGTCCGCCCAGGTCGAACCGCACCACCTCGTCCGGCCACGAGCTGAAGCCGAAGAACGCGGCCACCGCCGCTGGCTCATGCGGCACGACTGTCGTCAGCGGCCTGCCGTCGAACTGCCCGTCGCCGGCGATGTGGTCGCCGTGCGCGTGGGTGTGCGCCACGACCAGCTCGTAGTCCTCGCGCGGGTGCTCGGCGAGCCAGCCGTCGAGCAGGCCGTCGACGGTCTCGCGCAAGGGAAACGTCGCAGCCTCCCTGGTGGCCCCGGTGTCCATCAGCAACGCGCGCTCGTTGCCGAACAGCAGGTACAGGAACGGCGCCTCGTAGTTGCTGGCCTTGGACTGCCTGAGCACGTAAGTGTGCGGATCGTAGGCGTGCACCTGGATCGGCGGCTCGCCCGCCGCACCATGGATCCAGCGCACGTCCAGGTCGCCGGCGACCGGTGCGCCAGACGAGAAGTCAACGGGGGCCGTCATCAGATACGCCTCACACTCGCGCCGTGTCCTTGCGGAACCGCCAGATCGCCCCAGCCGCGAAGATGACCAGCCACGCGACCGCGTTCAGTATCCACGTCATGTGCACGTTGCCGCCGAGCTGCGGCGCGTGCACGAGCTGGTTGAGCCCGTACAGCGGCGTGAACTTGGCCAGCGTCTGCAGCACGTGCGGGTAGGTGCTCAGCGGGATGAAAAGCCCGGGCCGCGGCATCGTCGCTGGTCAGGGCCAGGAACGCGTCCTCGAGACCGCGGGCGTTGATCTCCAGGTCCCGCGCTTGCGTGGCGGTCAGCAGGTACCTGGCCACCGCGTCGCTGTCCCTAGAGTGGACGAGCACGGTCTCGCCGCGCACCTCGACGCTGTCCACGCCGGGAACCGCGCGCAGTGCCGCCTCGTCGAGGGCAGGCACCGTGGCACGCACCGTCCGGCCTGCGGCGAGCGCCTTGACCTCCGCGCCCGTGCCGTCTGCCACGACCTCGCCCTGCCGCAGCAGGACGATCCGGTCCGCGTAGGCGTCGGCCTCTTCCAGGTAGTGCGTCGCGAACAGCACCGTGCGGCCCTGCTCAGCGTCCTTGCGGATCGCCGCCCAGAAATCGCGGCGGCCCTCGACGTCCATTCCGGTTGTCGGTTCGTCGAGGATCAGCAGCTCGGGGTTGGGCAGCAGGGCCATCGCGAACCGCAGCCGCTGCTGCTCGCCGCCCGAGCACTTGCCCACCCGCCTGCCCACCCGCCTGTCGGCGATGTCGCTAATGCCCGCGCGGCGTAGCACCTCACCGACGGGCGTGCTCGTCGCGAACAGACTCGCCGTGTACCTGGCCGTTTCCTCGACGGTCAGGTCCTTGAGCAGGCCGCCGGTCTGCATGACCGCCGACACGAGGCCGCGCTCGATCGCCTGGCGCGGATGCACGCCGTACACAGAAACCTGGCCGTCCGTCGGCTGGGACAGTCCGAGGATCATGTCGATCGTCGTGGTTTTGCCCGCGCCATTCGGGCCGAGCAGCGCGACTATCTCGCCAGGCGCGATCGTGAGAGTCACCCCGCGGACCGCTTTCACCTTGCCGAAATGCTTGTGAACGCCGCGCAGCTCGATCGCCGCGCGCCCGTTTACCCCCGGCAATTGCTCTCCCGCCCTCGTGGTCGTGTTTCACCGCTGGACTATATACGCATATAACCCCTGCCGCGTGTGCGCGTCGCGACGAGCGTGCGTGCGGCGACACCGCAGACGCGCGCGCTGTTATCCTCCCACCAAGCAAGCGTTTGGTTGACCGCCGCTGGCGTCAGCGGCGCCAGCGGGCGCCAGCGCAGCACCGGGAGGCGCGGATGGGCCGGCTCGAGGGCAAGGTGGCGCTGATCACCGGCGGCGCCAGGGGCATGGGCAAGTCCCACGTCAGGCACTTCGTCGCCGAGGGCGCCAGGGTCGTGTTCGGCGACGTGCGGGACGAGCTGGGCCAGGCCGTCGCCAGCGAGCTCGGAAAGGACGCCTGCCGTTACCTGCACCACGACGTGACCAGCGAGGCCGGCTGGGCGGCCGCCGTCGGCACCGCCACCGACGCCTTCGGCCGGCTCGACGTCCTGGTCAACAACGCGGGCGTGCTGGCGTTCGGCTCGATCGAGGACATGCCGCTCGCGGAGTTCCGCCGCGTCATGGACGTCAACGCGGTCGGCTGCTGGCTGGGCATGAAGTCGGTCATCGAGCCGATGCGGGCAGCGGCCGGCGGCTCGATCGTGAACGTCTCCTCGATCGAGGGACTGACCGGCGCCGCCGACTCGTCGGCGTACGCGGCGAGCAAGTTCGCGATCCGAGGCATGACGAAGTCAGCAGCCCAGGAACTCGGCCGGTACGGCATCAGGGTCAACTCGGTGCATCCGGGCGGCATCCTCACCAGAATGGTCCTGGAAACGGCCGGAGGCATGGACACCGAGCGCGGCGAACGCTATCTCAGCGCGCTGCCGCTCGGCAGGTTCGGCAAGTCGGCCGAGATCTCGCCGCTCGTCGCGTTCCTCGCCTCGGACGAGTCCTCGTACTGCACGGGCAGCGAGTTCGTGGCCGACGGCGGGATCTTGTCAGGACCAGGTTACTGACGCCCGGGGACAAGAAGGAGATAGCTCAACATGGCCCTCGACCGGACTCTCGATGGCAGGACGGCGATCGTGACCGGGGCTGCCAATGGCCTCGGCCGGGCCGAGGCGATCGCGCTCGCGGCGGCCGGCGCCGCCGTGGTGCTGAACGACCTCCCCGGGCCAGCCGTCCGCGCGGTCGCCGATGAGATCACCGGGGCTGGCGGGCGCGCTGTCGTCTGCGAGGGCGACGTCGGCGAGTGGGCGACCGGCGAGGCGATGCTGGCGGCCGCGCTCGGCACGTTCGGCGGCCTCGACATCCTCGTGAACAACGCGGGCGTGTTGCGGGACAGGATGGTGTTCACGATGTCTGCGCAGGAGTGGGATCTCGTGCTGCGCGTGCACCTGCGCGGCCACTTCATCGGCACGCGCGTGGCGACCGGCTACTGGCGGGAGCAGAGCAAGCAGGCGGGCGGCCCGGTGTACGGCCGGATCATCAACACGTCGTCAGAGGCGTTCTTGCTCGGCTCGCCCGGCCAGCCGAACTACGCCGCGGCCAAGGCCGGCATCGCGGCGCTCACAGTCACCACCGCGCGCAGTTGTGCCAGATACGGCGTCAGGGCCAACGCTATCTGCCCGCGGGCGCGGACCGCCATGACAGCGGACCTGATGGGCGCCGCGCCCGAGGGCCGAGCGGACCCGCTCGCTCCCGAGCACGTCGCGCCGCTGGTCACCTACCTGGCCGGGCCGGCCGGAGCCGCGATCAACGGCGAGGTGTTCGTGGTGCACGGAGGCGTCGCCGCGGTGATGGACCCGCCGCGCGTCAGGACCGTGTTCCGCGCGCCAGACGCGGGCATGTGGACGCTCGGCTCGGTGGCCGAGGCGCTCGGGCCGGCGTTCACCGGCGACGGCAGCGCCGCGGGGTTCGCCTGCGAGGACACGCTGTCGCTGGCCAGCGAGACGATCGGGTTCGGCGGCGCGGCGTGAAGCAGCGCGACCTGGTCGCGATGCCGCCTGACGAGGCGGCCGCGTTCCTGGCGGCCGGGCGAAAGGTTCAGCTGGCGACCAACGGCCAGGACGGGTTCCCGCACCTGGTGACCATGTACTACGTGATGACCGCCGGGCAGATAACGTTCTGGACCTATCGCAGGTCGCAGAAGGCAGTCAACCTCGAGCGTGACGCGCGGATCTCGTGCCTGGTCGAGGACGGCGAGGAGTACTTCGACCTGCGTGGCGTCCTCGTCCAGGGCGCGGCGCGGCGAATCGAGGACGCCGAGGAGATCGCCAGGATCGGGCGGCAGATCACCGCGGCGGTAGGGGGACCGCTCGCGAGCGCCGCCGCTCCGGCCCTGACCGAGTACGTGACCCGCGCCGCCGCCAAGCGCTGGGGGTACCGGGTCGAGCCCGCCAGGGTGATCTCGTGGGATCACACGAAGCTGGCCGGCGGCTGACGCCGCGGGCCGCGGTGGCACGCTAGGCCAGCAGGCCAGAACCGACGCAGCGAAGGAGCAGCCATGCCCACCCGTACCGCCCGCACGATCTGGAACGGCGGCCTGGAAGACGGCGCCGGCACGGTGACGCTGGAAAGCTCGGGGAACGGCAGTTACGAGGTGAACTTCCCGAAGCGGGCGGCGGAGGACGCCGGCGGGACGACGAGCCCCGAGGAGCTGATCGCGGCCGCGCACAGCGCCTGCTTCGCGATGCAGTTCTCCGCGCTTCTCGGCGCGGCGGGCGGCAGCGGACAGCGGCTCGACGTCGGCGCGAACGTGTCGCTCGGGCCAGACCCGGCCGGAGGCTTCCGGATCACTGGCATCGTGCTGCGGGTGTCCGGATCGGCCGACGGGGTCAGCGCTGAGGATTTCGCGAGGATCGCCGAGGACGCCAAGCGCGGCTGCCCGGTCAGCAAGGCGCTCGCCGCTACCGATATCTCGCTGCAGGTCGGCTGAGCCCCCCGCAGCTCACACGGGCCAGGCTTGCTGCCGGAAGCCCATGTCCCAGAACATCCACTCGTAGCGGCTGGTCGCCCTGAAATGCTCGTGCACGAGCCGCCGCTCGGCAGCTGACAGCCGGGGGCCGAGCTTGTCCGTGACCGCGATGACGTCCCTGACCTCGGCGTCGAACTCCTCGCCGCCGTAGGTGTCGATCCACTTCTGGTAGCGCGGGTTCGGCGAGCCGCGACCGAGCAGGTGCTTGCCGACCTCGCCGTAGATCCAGTAACACGGCAACACGGTGCCGACGCCCTCAGCGTACGAGCCGCCCATGGTGTTGGCGAGCAGATAGCTGTTGTACGCCAGGGTGGTCGGCGCCTCCTGCGCGGCGTCGACGGCCGCTGGGTCGATGTCCAGGTCGGCGAGCAGCGTGTCGTGCAGGCTCATCTCGACGGCAACGATGCCCGCCGCGTGCCTGGCGAACATCTCGGTCTGCGCGGGGTCGGGGGCGTGGGTGGCGACCGCGGCCAGCGCCTGGGCATACCGGCGCAGGTAGAGCGCGTCTTGCACGACGTAGAAGGTGAACGCGTCGGCCGGCAGGCTGCCGTCGGTCATCCCGGCGAGGAACGGGTGGGCCAGGATGGCCGCGTAGATGTCGGTGATGCCGTTCCACAGCTCGCCGCTGAAGCTCTCGCTCATGGTTCTCCTTGGGCATCCCAGACAACACTGCGCGACATTATGGCCCACCACCGGATGGCCCACTACAGGCGCGCATATCGGGTTCCCACCGCGCCGGGCGCGGCCCGAGGCCGCAGAGATGACCGATCGCGGCGACGGTTCGCCGCGCCGCATGCCCGTCACCGTAGGGGTTTACCGCGTTGGCCATGTCCTCGTAGGCCCGATCACTCGTCAGCAGCGCGTGCACCTCATCGACGATGCGGTCGGGGTCGGTGCCGACGAGCCTGGCGGTCCCGGCCGCGACCGCCTCGGGACGCTCTGTCGTCTCCCGCATGACCAGGACGGGCTTGCCTAGGCTCGGCGCCTCCTCCTGGACACCGCCGCTGTCGGTCAGCACGACGGTTGACCTGCGCAGCACCCGCGTGAAGGCGCCGTAGTCGAGGGGTTCGACTGTGAGCACGTTGCCCAGCCCCTCGAGCACAGGGAGCAGGGTCTCGCGCACCGTCGGGTTCGGGTGCACCGGCAGTACCACCCGCAGACGAGGGTGCAGCCTGGCGAGCCTGGCAATGGCGTCCGCGACGTCCCGCATCCGGCGGCCCCAGGACTCGCGCCGGTGCGCTGTCACCAGCAGCACGGGTGACGACGTCTCGTCAACCGCCTCCAGGTGCTGGTCGCCGTACGGAGCCCGCTGGGGCACGGCCTGCAGCAGCGCGTCGATGACGGTGTTGCCGGTCACCAGGATCCGCGCTTGGTCGACGCCGTCGCGCAGCAGGTTCGCTTCGCTCACCGGCGTCGGCGCCAGGTGCAGGGTCGCGATCTGGCTGATCAGCCGGCGGTTGGCCTCCTCGGGGAAGGGCGCGTAGATGTCGTCGGTGCGCAGCCCGGCCTCGACGTGGACGACGGGGACCTGCTGATAGAACGCGGCGAGCGCACCGGCGAGAGCCGACGTGGTGTCTCCCTGCACGACAACGGCGTCGGGACGCTCGTCCCGCAGCACGTCGCTCACCCGGCGCAGGACCCGAGCGGTGAGCCCGTCGAGCGACTGCCGCGGCCTGATGACATCCAGGTCGTGGTCCGGCTCGATGCAGAACATCTCGTGCACCTGATCGACGATCGACCGGTGCTGGCCGGTCACCGTGATGACCGGGCGCAGCGACCCGGACTCGCGCAGCGCCCGGATCACTGGTGCCAGCTTGATCGCTTCCGGCCGGGTGCCGTAGATGACCAGGATCCGCTTGGTGCTTGGCTCCGCCACGTCCGTGTGCCTCCTCATCGTGCTGTCGCGGACAACGGCTGGAACGTCGCCGCAGCGTCCTCTGCGTAGAGGCCGATACGGCCAGCCAGGTAGGGCCGCTCGGTGTCGGTGACCCCGACCAGCGGCTTGCCGTCGACGCTCACGTCGATCGCGGCCCCGCGCTGGCTGACGCGGACCAGGTACCACCGGCCGAGCGGGAAGTCAGGGGTGGCGCCCGTAGCCAGATAGCGCTGGCTGCCCTGGTAGGCCGGATCTTCCTTGCCGAGTTCCCAGCCGTTCGGCTTCAGCGCCAGGTAGTAGAAGTGCCGGTCGTCGCTGTAGTGCCAGATGAGCCAGCCGACCTCCCACGGGTTCGGTCGCGGCCGCCGCAGCTGCCCGGTCGTGCGCATCCGGACCGCGATCGCCATGTCCCGCCAGCGGCGACGGGAAATCACCAGCGCCGCGTGCGTGCTGCGCGCTCCGGCAGGACGGGCCGGGCGAAGCGTGACCGTGTCCGCGCCGTGCCTGGCCGTGACCACCGCGGTGCCGTAGCCGTCGTAAGCGACCCGCCAGGCCCGGCCTCCGGGCCTGGCCGGACCCGGCGCGGCCGCGCACCCGGTCAGGCCGGCCAGCGCGACGGCGACGACGCCGCGGACCGCGCTAGCTCGCATCGTGGGCCACCGGGTCCCTGAGCCGCTCGGTCTTGTGCCAGCTGCGCTGTCCGCGGATCGTCCTGGCCAGCGCCCAGTAGCCGGCGATGACCCAGAGCAGCGAGTAGATCGCGAACGCGTGGCCGAGCGCGAGCAGGCGCCACGCCCCCAGGCCGCGCTCGCGCCTGGCGTACACCGACACCGTGAGGAACATGGCGAGCGCGAAGGTGAGCCAGTACCAGTCGACGGCGGTCTCCGGCCTGGTCACCAGCGACCACGTGCCGGGCGACATGATCCCGCCGGCCAGCAACGCGAGCACCCCGATCAGCAGGACGAGATTCGCCAGCAGCAGGACCGGCACCATCAGCGTGTGCAGCAGGTGCGGGACGGTGCGCAGCGGCGCGCCCGACATGATCGTCTTGATCTGCCGCCACGCCTGGAGGTGACCCTGGAACCAGCGCGACCGCTGCCGCAGCAGCCTTCGCGTGGTCTCGAGGCCTTGCTGGTGCACGGCCACGTCGCCGCAGTAGCGGGTCTGCCAGCCGGCGCTGACCAGGCGGAGGCCCTGCTCGAGGTCTTCGGTCAGGCCGTCGGTCCATGGCTCGGGCGCCAGGTCAAGCTGGGCTGCCAGACGGACGAACTGCCCGTTGCCGCCGAGTCCCGCGACGCCCCAGCGGTCGCGGGCACGCTGGAACACGTCGGTGTAGGTCACGAACTCCATGTCCTGCAGGCGAGCGAGCAGGCTCTCGCGCCGGTTGACGATCCGCACGCCGGTCTGGACGGCGCCCACGTCGGCGTTCGTGAAGTACGCGGCGACCCGGCCTGGCGCCTCCTCGTCGAGCCTGCCGTCTGCATCCATGATGCCGACGATCACGCGCTCCGCTGGCCAGGTGCCGATCTCGTTCAGCAGCTGGCCGAAGCCCGCGTTGAGGGCCGCGCCCTTGCCGCGGCGCGCCGCGGGCAACTCCCTGCGCAGCAGCCGGACCCTGGGGTCAGGGTGCGAGTCCACCAGCCGCGCCGTCGCGTCGTCTGAGCCGTCGTCGATGACCAGGACCAGGCTGGTACGGATCGGCAGCGCGAGTAGCCGGTCGAGGGTCCGGCCGATCACGCGCTCCTCGTTCAGCGCGGGCACGAGGAAGGCGAACAGGTAGCGGTCGCTCGCGCCGGGGACGACGGCCGGACCCATGGCCGCCCGGCTCACGAACCACAGGCGGACGACCTGGATGAAGACGGCGACGATGCCAAGCGTCGCCAGCCAGTCAAGGATGTGCACGATCACCGGCAGCTCACCTGACCCTGCGCCGCATCCCGGCCGCGATGACCGAGGCAAGCACGATCGCGACGGCGTACAGCGCGAAGACGCCGCCTACGACAGCCACCGCGACGGTGGCGAACTCCACCATGACTATCCCTTCAGTACCGAGCAGTCGCTGACGAACCTGTATCCCTCGTGCGTGATGCCGCTGATCACCCGGCGCAGCGGCCCGGTCCCGAGGAACGGGTGGTAGTAGACGCTCGCGACGTTGTCGCGGACCGCTGCCTTCTGGGCCGCCGCCGCCGCGAGAATCGAGCTGATCGAGCCGTCGCCTGAGCGCGGCACGTGCGGGCCGATGACGTACCCCAGGTTCTCGGGCAGCACGGGGCCGCCGTAGACGTCACGCACCAGGTACGGAGGCGCCTGCTCGGTCAGCGTCTGCAGCTTGAAGTGCCCGTGCACGCGCTCGGCGTAGTTGCCCCGGTCGAACCGGGCGACGAACATCGCCGCCGCGACCCTGTACTCGGACGGCGCCGCTCCGTACTCGGGAAACTGCCAGATGGCCGGCCTGGGCAAGCCGGCCGCGCGGATCCCGGCGAGGGCCTTCCTGATCCGGTGGCGCGCCCAGCCGCTGACGTCCCTGCGGACCGGGTCCGCGTAGGTCAGCACGTGCCCGGCGGTGTAGTGCACGCGGAGGAACTCATAGTCCTCGCCGCTCTCCCCGTTGTTCGGATTGCGGCTGTCGCCAAGCTGATGGGTGTAGCCGTGCAGGACGAGTGTCCCGCCCATGATCA
Source organism: Streptosporangiaceae bacterium (assembly GCA_036273575.1). Lineage (GTDB taxonomy): Bacteria > Actinomycetota > Actinomycetes > Streptosporangiales > Streptosporangiaceae > Chersky-822. The sequence goes on from DASUHI010000055.1 coordinate 35,446, forward strand.
GCATGTACTTCAGCGCCTCGACAACCTGCGGACGGTCGGCCAGGGTGATCCGGTGGCGCGGGTGCTGCCGCAGCGGGCCCAGGTACAGCGGGTAGACGGCGACCGCGAACGGGATGTGGCGCGCCGACAGCAGGTCGGCGATCTGCCTGAGCTGCACGGGGCTCGTGGCGGGACCGACGTCCTCGAGCCTGATCAGCGCCCGGTGTCTGACCTGCGTATCCCCGAACAGCGAGGCCATCAGGTCGGCCACCGCGTAGGACCGGTCCCGGCCGCCGCCGGACTGGAGCGCGGCCTCTGCCACGTAGGTCACCCGGCCAGAACGGACCGCCCACGGCACCCGGCGGCCCGCTGCCGTCACCGTGGTCCCGACGACCTCCGCCAGGCGCCTGTTCGTCACGTCGATGTCGCCGAGCTGCCTTGCGGTGATCGAGAGGCTCGCACGGCGGTAGCGGACCGTCGCGAATCGGCCTGACCGGTCGTTGGGCAGCACCCGCCAGCCGTGGGCCTGCGCGAAGGTCCTGTCCGTGAGCTGGTAGCCGTTGCCGCCGAGCCAGAGCACGGGCCGCCGGCCGGATCGCACGTCGGCCAGAAACGCTCCGGGCAGCCGCTCGCCGTAGGTGGTGCCGACGTAGATGACGGCCGCGAAGTGCTTCATCTCTCCCGCGCGGTAGCGGGTCACGGACTGGCGCACCGGGGCGGCGAAGTGCGAGGCGAAGTTCGCGGCGAGCACGGCCGACTGGGCGGCGTAGCTCGCGTAGTGCCCTGCGCCGTCGTACAGCACGAGAACGCGGCGGTGCGGCACCGTATCGGGGCCGAGGTGGCACCGCCACGGCGGCGCCTGGATCTCGCTGGCGAACAGGTGGGTCACCGAGATGCGCACCATTGACTCGGTCACGATGACCACGGTCATCACGACCAGGACGACCGCGGCACCGGCGTGCAATACGCGGGCGAGCAGGGGGGAACCGAATGGTCGGAGCCGCACGCAGGCAAGTCCTCTCGAAGCTAGGGGAACCGGACGGCTACCCCAGCCGCGTGCGGTAAACCATTCGAGGGTCTGCGATGGCAACCGGCGGGTGAGCCCGCCCTGCAGGCAAGCTCACCCGCCGGAAATCAGCGAGCCGCGCTGGCATCGCCGGTCAGCCGGTCAGCGGCGGCCTGACGGTTTTTGCTCCCGGAATAACCGTCTATGCCAATAGTGCCCGCCGCGGATTGCCTTTGTCAGGCACATCGCGAAGCATATAAGAAATCCATTCAGGTGCCCATGGAAATGGCCTAGTCAGCGGTCGGCGAAATGCGCCTCGCCGCCCGAATACGAATAGATCTCAGCCCCGTCGACGAACACTCTGACGGCTCTGCTGAGCACGTCGAGCGGGTCGCCCGACCAGATCACCAGGTCAGCGTCCTTGCCAGGCTCGATCGAGCCAAGACGGTCATCGATGCCAGCGATCCTGGCCGGGTTGATGGTCAGCGCCCGCAGCGCGGTCTCCCGGTCAAGGCCGTCCTTGACGGCTAGCGAAGCCTGGTGCACCAGGAAGTTGATCGGCACCACGGGGTGATCAGTGGTGATCGCGATCGTGACGCCCGCGTTGGCGAGCCGGCCGGGATTGGCCAGCGACCTGTTCCGCAACTCGACCTTCGACCTGCTCGTAAACAGCGGGCCGATAATCACGGGCGTGCCACGGCCCGCGATCAGGTCGGCGAGCAGATGCGCCTCGGTGCCGTGGTCGATGACCAGGTCGTAACCGAACTCATCCGCGATCCGGATCGCCGTCGCGATGTCGTCGGCCCGGTGGCAGTGCTGCCGCCACGGGATCTGCTTGCGCAGCACGAGGCCGAGCGCCTCCAGCTTCAGGTCGCGCTCGAGCGGCTTACGGTCAGCCTCTGGCTTGCGTGCCTCGGCGTCGATCCGCTCCAGGTAGTTCGCGGCCGCGACGAGAGCGCCGCGGATCACCGCGGCGGTGCCCAGCCTGGTGCTGGGGGTCTTCTTCTGCTCGCCGTAGACCCGCTTCGGGTTCTCGCCGAGCGCGGACTTCATGCCCGACGGCTGGCGCAAGGCCATCTGGTCGACGGTACGGCCCCAGCACTTCAGCGCGACCGTCTGACCGCCGATCGGGTTTCCTGACCCGGGGTTGACGTTGACCGCCAGCACGCCGCCGCTGATCGCGTCGCGGAATCCCAGGTCAGCCGGGTTGATCGCGTCGATGGCGCGGACCTGCGCGGTGACGGGCTCGGTCATCTCGTTGGTGTCCTGGCCCGCCCAGCCTTCGGCTTCCTCGCTGACGCCGACGTGTGCGTGCGCGTCGATGAAGCCCGGCAGGATCCACGAGCCGGCGGCGTCGACGACCTCGGCGCCATCCGGGATCGGGACGGACTCGCCGACCGCGGCGATCCGTCCGTCAGTGATCACAACCGTTCCCGACTCGATGTCGGGCCCGGTGATCGGAACGACCCGACCGCCGGTGATTGCCACCGCACCGCCAGCCATATGACCTCCTTGTCACCGAACAGG
>DASUHI010000056.1:0-3793 GCA_036273575.1 Streptosporangiaceae bacterium
CGCATCGTCGTAACCGGATATGCCCCCGCGATACCCGGGCGAGATGTGGCCGCGCGCGTTCACTAGAAGCAAGGCGCGGCAGGTGGCACGGCCGTGCACGCCACGTGAAGAGGACGTGAACGTGATCTTGCCGCGCCGGAATCCACGGGCGCGACAAGGCGGTTTCACAGGACCTCCACCGGTTGGCGGTTGCGGCTCTGGGGGTCAGAGGATCCCGCGTCGGCCGATACGGACGGGTCAGGGCGTTCTACTGCGGGGTCGCCCGCCGCCCGTGAGCTGATCAGGCGGCGCGCCTCAGCGTCGGCTCTGGTTCAGCCGCGGACACCGCGGGCGCGCTAGAGATGCCCCGCGGCCGCAGCAGGATGGCGCTGGCGACGGCGCCGGCGGCGGCGATGCCCGCCGCGACCCAGCTGATCCGGTCCAGGCCCGTGACGAACGCGGCGCGGATCGCCGACTCGATGATCTCGCTGCCTGGCCCGGTTGGGTGCGCGCCGCTCAGCCCGCCCGACGTGATCGCGCCCGCCATCCTGCTCGCGTGCCTCGCCACCGCCGGCGGCGCGGCCGCCACGTCGTGCATGAACGAGGTGCGGACGGTGCTGGCGAAGATCGCGCCCAGCCCCGCGATTCCGGTCGCGATGCCGACCTGCCTGAACGTGTTGTTGATCCCTGAGCCGATCCCCGCCTTGTCGGCGCTGACGGTGCCCACGGCCGCGGACGCCAGCGCCGGGTTCGTGAGGCCCGAGCCGAATCCGGAAACGATCATGCCGGAAAGCAGCACGGTCCAGCCCGAGGTCGCCGACACCATCGTCAGCAGCGCGAGCCCGATCGCGATCAGGCCGAGGCCGCTGCCGATCAGCAGGCGCTGCGGCACCCGCGCGGACAGCCGTCCCGCGACGGGCGCCGCAAGGATGATGGGGATGGTCAGCGGCAGGAAGCGCAGGCCGGTCTGGAACGCCGAGTACCGCAGTACGTCCTGCAGGTACAGCGTCAGGTACAGCAGCAGGGAGAAGATGCTCGCGGAGATCGCGAGCGCGCCGATGGAGGCGCCGGTCAGCGCGGGATTGCGGAACAGCGCGAGCTCCAGCATCGGTTGGCGCTCCCTGCGCCGGTGCTCGACCAGCAAGAACGCGGCGAACAGGACAGCGCACCCGGCGAACGCCGTCAGGATTCCCGTGCTCGTCCAGCCGTCCTGATTGCCCCTGATCAGGGCGTAGAGGCCGGCGAACATGGCGCCGGCGAGGGTGACGAAGCCCGCCCAGTCGGGTCGGACGCCCGGCCGGCGCAGCGTTTCGCGGGCCTTGACCAACGCCACAGCGAACGCGACGATCCCGATCGGCACGTTGATCAGGAAGATCCACCGCCAGCTGATGCCTGACGTCAGTGCGCCCCCGACCAGCGGCCCCACCGCGACGGCGGCTCCCGCCGTCGCGCCCCAGGCGCTCAGCGCCACGCCGCGGTCCCTGCCGCGGAACTCGTGCGCCAGCAGAGCCAGCGAGGTGGCGAACATCGCCGCCCCGCCGATGCCCTGCACGGCCCTGATGCGATCAGGAAGCCTGGAGCCTGCGCGACGCCGCAGAGCAGCGAGCTCGTGCAGAAGATCGCGAGCCCGGCCAGGAATACTTTTCTCGCGCCGGCGAGGTCGCCGAGTGAGCCGGCGATCAGCAGCAGCGTCGCCAGCGAGATCGCGTAGGCGTCGATGACCCACTCGAGGTCGCTGAACGAGGCGTGCAGGCTGCTGACCAGGTCAGGAAGGGCGATGTTCACGATCGTGATGTCGAGCAGCAGCATGAAGATGCCGGTGCAGACCACGATGAGGGTCCACCATTTCCGCTTGAGCGTGCGCATAGTTCCCCCTGGCGGTATCTCAGGCGAGGTGGCGCCAGCAGGACCGCTACCCGAGAGTCCGCGGGCAAACAACGCTGGCGCGTGCGCCTAGTTACGCGTGCTCGGCAGCGCGAGCCTGGCAGCCAGTCTGCGCAGGTAGCTGACTACCTCATCCTGTGATCTGTCGGGCATGCCGAACAGGGCCTCGGTGACGCCCGCCGCGGCCCAGCGAGAAAGCACGTCCGGGTCTGGCCTGCCTGCCAGGGCGGTGACCTGCGGAGATCCGGGTCGGCCCGCCCCGCGCCAGGCCGCGGCGAGGCGTGCGATCTTCTGCTCAAGGTTGCTCTCGGCCGGGGTGGTCAGCCAGCCATCGGCCGAGCTCGCGATCCAGGAGAACGTCCGGTGGCTGCCTCCGGCGCCGAGCAGGATGGGCATCCGCGGCTGCTGCGGCGGCTTCGGCCACGCCCAGGACGCGCCGAAACTGACGAACTCGCCGGCGTAGCTGGCCTCCTCCTGCGACCACAGCGCCTGCATAGCCTCCAGGTACTCGCGCAGCGCAGATCGCCTGGCGGCCGGCGCGACGCCGTGGTCGGCGAGCTCGTCGGTGTTCCAGCCGAAGCCGACGCCTAGGGTCACCCGGCCGCCGGACAGGTGGTCGAGCGAGGCGATCGTCTTGGCGAGCGCGATCGGGTCATGCTGGACGGGCAGCGCGACCGCGGTGCCCAGCCTGATCCTCGTCGTCACCGCCGCGGCCGTGCTGAGCGCCACCCACGGGTCGAGCGTGCGAAGGTAGCGGTCGTCCGGCAGCTCTCCTGCGCCGGTGCGCGGATGCGGCGCCTGCCTGCGCACCGGGATGTGCGTGTGCTCTGGCACGTAGAACGAGTCGAAGCCGGCGTCTTCGGCGGCCTGCGCGGCGCGGGCGGGGCGGATGCCGCGGTCGCTGGTGAACAGCACGACGCCGTGGCGCATGGCCGGTCCGCTCAGGGCCGGAAGATCAGGCCGCCGTCGACGTTGAGCACCTGGGCGGTGATCCAGCTCGCCTCGTCGGAGAGCAGGAACAGGCAGGCTCCCACCATGTCGGACGGCTGGCCGAGCCGCTGCAGGGCCGCCGACTTCACCAGGTCGCTGGCCGACTCTCCGACCACGGCCCTGGTCGACGCCGTGTCGGTCGGGCCCGGCGCGATCGCGTTGACCCTGATGCCAAGGTAGCCGAGCTCGTGCGCGAGCTGCTGGGTCAGGCCGTTGATGCCGGCCTTCGCGAGCCCGTAGAAGCTCGCGTAATGCCAGGCGGCGACCGATGACTGGTTGACGATCGCCCCGCCGCCGCGGTCGGCCATGTGCTGGTAGCAGGCGCGCGTGCACGCGAGCGCGCCGTCCAGGTTGACGCTCATGAAGGACTTGTAGTAGTCCCAGTCGACGCTCAGCAGCACGTCGAGCCGCATGTCGCCGTAGATGGCCGCGTTGTTGACCAGGTAGTCGATGCCGCCGAAGCGCTGAACCGCCAGCGCGGCCATGTCCTGCGCCGACACCGGGTCAGCGACGTCGGTGCGGGCGAAGGCGGCCTGGCCGCCGTCGGCCTCGATCGCGGCGACGACCTTCGGTCCTGATTCTGTGTTGATGTCGGCGACGACGACCGCGGCCCCTTCGGCGGCCAGAGCCCTGGCGTACGCCTCGCCGATTCCCTGCGCCGCGCCCGTCACGATCGCGACCTTGCCGGCGAAGCGGCCTTGAGTGCTGGGCATTTGTCGAGATTACAGGTGTGTGCCACGAATGCGCGAGCGACGGGATGCGGGTCGGCCGCACCCATCACCTTGCCCGATCACTGAGCAAGATCTGGTGACAAGGCCTCGGGGAGCGAGCAGAGCGCGATCCCCAGGTCGCCGACCCGCGCCCGCACATCGTGGTCGGTGAGCACGGCGAGATCGGACAGCCGGTACTCCGCCGCCCACCGGTACGGCACGGAGTCGGG
>DASUHI010000057.1:0-28202 GCA_036273575.1 Streptosporangiaceae bacterium
TAGAAGAAGTGCGCGGCCGCGAGCGGGATGTCGACGTCGCGGGTCTCCTTGATCGGCTTGCCGTTGTCGATGGACTCCAGCACCGCGAACTCGCGCGCCCGCTCCTGCAGGATCCGCGCGATCCGATACAAGTACTTGGCCCGCTCAGAGCCTGGCATCTTGCCCCAGGTCTTCTCGTACGCGGCCCGCGCCACGTTGACGGCCCTGTCCGCGTCCTTGCTGCCCGCCAGCGCGACCTTCGTGAGCGCTTCTTCAGTGGCTGGGTTGATCGTGGCGAACGTCTTGCCCGACGACGCCGGGACGAACTCTCCGCCCACGAACAGCCCGTATTCGGGCTCGATCGACACGATCTCACGTGACTCAGGAGCAGGCGCGTATTCCCAGCCGCGCTCCAGGGTCAGCGCACCGCCCGTGCCGCGTTCCGGCCGCGCCGGTACCGCGCGACGCTCCCCATCGTCAGCCAAGACCGCCTCCCGCCGTCAGGCTCCTCATTCTCGCACGCCGCATCTCGGACAAGCCTGCCAGCGACGCTCATACGGCCTTCTGACGCGATGCTATGCAGAGTCGAGATTCGCGCCCGATTGAGCCAGGACTGGCGGCTTGGCTGGCCGTCCTTGCCTGGTCCGACTGGGGATGATGCGCGCAGGCCCTGCCAGCGGCGGCGCACCCAGTCTAGCGCTATCAGCGCGCTCACAGCGCTAGACTAGCGCTATGGCAACTATTCAGATCCGCAACATCCCGGAGTCGGTGCATCACATCTATCAGGCTCGGGCGACAGCGGCTGGGATGAGCCTGCAAGAGTACATGCGGGCCGAGGTGATTCGCTGGTCAGAGCTGCGCACACCAGCGGACATCGCGATCGAGGTCGAGCGGCGGCTGCGCAATGAGGGGGCAGAAGGATTCAGCGCGATCTCCTCCGCTGACGTAATCGCCGCCGACCGCGAGTCGCACTGAGGCGCGCGCCGTGCCCGTCCTGGATGCGTCCGTCGTCGTGGACGCGCTCGTCGTGGCAGGTCGCCCCGGCGACCTCGGTCGCGCTGAGCTCCGCAAGCTTGGTGAACTCCAAGTACCGGCGATCTTCACCGCAGAGGTGACGTCGGCTCTGCGAGCCCTGGTGCACAGGCAAGCGCTGCACCCCATCCGGGCGGCGACGGCGCTGACCGAGATCCTCGCGATAAAGACGCTGAGTTACCCCTTCGAGACCTTCGCCAGGCGAGCCTGGGAACTGCGCGACAGCCTGACCGTCTACGACGCCTGGTACGTAGCTCTCGCCGAGCGCCTCGATACGGAACTGGTCACCGCCGACAGACGCCTCGCCGACGCCCACGGTCCACGCTGCCCGGTCCGCTACCTGGATCCATCCTGACCAATGGCTTCGAAGACCCCGCGGCGTGCGCGCCCAAAAGAAGCGCATGAGCCGCTAGGCGGGGGCCCGCCGGCGGTTCAGTCCAGCGTGAAGTAGTCCGGGCCAGCGTACTGACCCGTGAGCTGCTTGCGGCGCTGCATGAGCAGGTCATTGAGCAGGCTGGACGCCCCGATCCTGAACAAGTCAGGGGTCAGCCACGCGGCGCCCGCGGTCTCGTTGACGAGCACCAGGTAGCGGATCGCGTCCTTCGCGGTCCGGATCCCACCCGCCACCTTCACCCCGACACGCCGCCCAGACGCGTGCGAGAAGTCACGCACGGCCGACAACATCACGAGCGCGACTGGCGGCGTGGACGCCGGGCTGACCTTCCCAGTCGAGGTCTTGATGAAGTCCGCTCCGGCGAGCATCGACAGCCACGACGCGCGCGAAACGTTGTCCAGCGTCGCGAGCTCGCCGGTCTCCAGGATGACCTTCAGATGGGCGCTGCCGCACGCCTCCTTCACGGCCCGCACTTCCTCGTAGACCTGACCGTACCGGCCCGCCAGGAACGCGCCGCGGTCGATGACCATGTCGATCTCGTCAGCACCTGCCCCCACGGCGTCGGCCACGTCGGCCAGCTTCACCGCCAGCGAAGCCCGCCCGGACGGGAACGCGGTCGCGACCGAGGCGACCGCCACCGAACTGCCCTCCAGCTGAGCCTTGGCCCCGGCCACCAGGTCCGGGTACACGCACACGGCCGCGACGGACGGAACCGCGGGATCCGCCGGATCCGGCTGCACGGCCTTCGCGCACAGGCCCCGTACCTTGCCAGGAGTGTCGGCGCCTTCCAGCGTCGTCAGGTCGACCATCCGCACCGCGAGCTCGAGCGCGGCGAGTTTGGCCTCCTTCTTAATGGACCGTGTCGCGAGACCGGCGGCCCTGGCCTCGGCACCGACCTGGTCGACGCCCGGGAGGCCGTGCAGCACCTGCCGCAATCCAGCGTCGGACGTCGCGACGTCGGCCAGCCACGAACCGGCCGGCGACGAGCTCAGGCCCGCGCGCCCGTCCGCCACCGCCTGGTCAGACCCACTGCTCACATCCACTGCCACGGCATCGACGCTACCTCGCTCCCGCCAGCGCTGGATAGCCTGCCCTAACCCGCTTGCCCTGTCCCGGATCGGCGCCGCGAGCTGACCAGAGCTATACAGATAAGGACTGGTGGACGCCGACCGCGGCACGAGTCGTGACCGGGGGCGCCATCGCCGAGGCGAATCCGGGCTTGATCACCGTGTTGATGAGCGCGAGGCGCTCGTCGAACGGGGCAAACGCGCTCTTCATCGCGTTGATCGTCAGCCACTGCACGTCGGACAGCCCGTAACCGAAGGCGTCCGCCAGCGCCGCGAACTCCGAGGACAACGTCACGCCACTCATCAGCCGGTTGTCGGTATTGACCGTCACGCGGAATGACAGCGCGCGCAGCAGCCCGATCGGATGCTCCTTGATAGACGGCGCGGCGCCGGTGTGCACGTTCGACGTGGGGCACATCTCCAGCGCGATCCGCCGGTCCCTGATGAAGCTCGCCAGCCGGCCGAGCTGGGTTGTCCCGTCGGGCAGGACCGTGATGTCGTCGATGATCCTGACCCCGTGGCCGAGCCGCTCGGCGCCGCACCACTGCACGGCCTCCCAGATCGACGACAACCCGAACCCCTCGCCCGCGTGGATCGTGATGTGGAAGTTCTCCCTGGCCACGTACTGGAACGCGTCCAGGTGCCTGCTCGGCCTGTTGCCCGCCTCCGCGCCGGCGATGTCGAAGCCGACGACCCCCTGATCGCGGTACCTGACCGCTAGCTCCGCGATCTCGAGCGACCTGGCCGCGGTCCGCATCGCGGTGAGCAGCGCGTACACCCTGATCGGCCGGCCTGAGCTGCCGGCCGCGAAGCCCTCGAGCACCGCCTCGACTACCTCGTCGAGGGTCAGCCCGGCGGTGACATGCAGCTCGGGCGCGAACCTGACCTCCGCGTACACGATCCCGTCGGCGGCGAGGTCTTCTGCGCACTCGGCGGCCACCCTAATCAGCGCGTCACGCGTCTGCATGACGCCGACAGTGTGCTTGAACGTCTCGAGGTACAGCTCGAGGTTGCCGTGCGCGGTCGCGGCGGCGCTGATCAGGCCGCCGAGCTCGGTCGGGTCCGTCGTGGGCAAGGCGCGGTAGCCGTTCTCCGCGGCGTGCTCGACGATGGTCGAGGGTCGCACGCCGCCGTCCAGGTGATCGTGCAGCAGCACCTTCGGCACCCGGCGAATTTGATCAAGGTTCGCAGGCATGCCGACCATTCTCGACTATGTGATGCGCTCGAGCACTGGCGGGCTGGTCACGGGCGGTTCGGTCCCGATCTCGATCGCCCCGCGGAGCGCGTCGAGCGCCCGGGAGAACCTGGCAGGCTCGTCGGTTCGCAGTTCGAGCAGCGGCTGACCCTGCTCGACCCGCTCCCCTGGCTTGGCGAGGCAGATCGCTCCCGCGCCGGCGCTCACCGGGTCTTCCTTGCGCGCCCTGCCCGCACCGAGCCGCCACGCCGCGGTCCCGACCGCGAGCGCATCGAGGTCCCGCAGCCAGCCAGTGCCGCCTGCGGGCACGACTTCCACGTGCCGCGCCGCCGGCAGGTCCGCGTCAGGATCGCCTCCTTGCCCGGCGATCATCTCCCGGTACTTCGCCAGCGCCCTGCCGTCGGCCAGCGCTTCCGCGGGGTCGGCCTCGATTCCGGCCAGGGCGAGCATCTCGCGCGCCAGCGTCAGCGTCACCGTGACCAGGTCCCAAGGTCCTTCTCCGTGCAGCACCTGGACCGACTCGGCCACCTCGACCGCGTTTCCGACCGCCCGGCCGAGCGGTACGTCCATCGCCGTGAGCAGCGCGGTCGTGCGCACGCCCGACTCGGTGCCGAGCCGCACCATGGTCTGCGCGAGCTCGCGCGCGGCGTCGCGGTCCCGCATGAACGCGCCGCGTCCGACCTTCACGTCGAGCACGAGCGCGCCGGTCCCCTCGGCGATCTTCTTGGACATGATCGAGCTGGCGATCAGCGGGATCGACTCCACCGTCCCGGTCACGTCGCGCAGCGCGTACAGCTTCCGGTCGGCGGGCGCGAGATCCTCCCCGGCCGCGCAGATGACACAACCGACCGTCGACAGAAGCTGAACAAATTCGCTCGGGGCCAGCCCGGCTCGCCAGCCCGGTATGGCTTCCAGCTTGTCCAGGGTTCCGCCCGTGTGGCCGAGCCCGCGGCCGGAGAGCTGAGGCACCGCGGCGCCGCAGCTGGCCACCAGCGGCGCCAGGATCAGCGACACCTTGTCACCGACGCCGCCGGTCGAGTGCTTGTCGACGGTCGGCGCCTGCACGGCGCTCAGGTCAAGCCGCTGGCCGGAACCGATCATCGCGTCTGTCCACGCGCGCAGCTCGGCCGGCGACAGCCCGCGGAAGAAAATGGCCATCGCCATCGCCGACATCTGCTCGTCGGCGACGTCGCCCTTGGTGTACGCGCCGATCAGCCAGCCGATGTCCGCCTCGGCCAGGCTTTCGCCGTCGCGCTTGGCCCTGATCAGGTCTACGACGTCAGGCATCGGCGTCTTCGGCGTCCGCGGTGTCCCTGCGCTCCGCGAGATCCGTGCCCGTGAACGCGTCCGGCAGCAGGCTGCCGAGCTGACGCGGGCCGTCCTCGGCGTCGACCAGCAGCCCGGCTCCGCCCGCCTCGAGCAGCAGCTGCCTGCACCGGCCGCACGGCACGAGCGGCGCCCCGTCGGCCGCGACGACGCTGACGCCGACGAGCCGGCCGCCGCCCGCCGTGTGCAGGGCGCTGACCAGGCCGCACTCCGCGCATAGAGTGAGACCGAAGCTTGCGTTCTCGACGTTGCAGCCGGTCACCACGGCTCCGTTGGAGGCCTGGCCGGCTGCCCCGACGCGCAGGCGCGAATAGGGGGCGTATGCGTTGCATGCCGCCGCTTTCGCGGCGGCGCGAAGCGCTGGCCAATCGACAGTCATCGGATGGCTCCGGTCATGTTGCTCGTTATGGTATATTTAACCGATCTCTGCTACTTCGGTCACTTCGGTATTCTTAGCCCCGATTGTTAGCGTATCGATTTCACAACAGCACCGTACTGCCTGGTTTACCTGCTACCGCAACACCCGTGGCGGTAATAGATTCCTGGTCATCATCCCGGGGGGGAGACCCGGGGGATCTCTTATGCCTCAGCCGGTCGGGCAGCATCGTAGGCCGGTGATTCCGGCGGCAGCAGAGGCCGCCCCGCAGAGGAGGTACTCGTGAGAGGGACATTCAAGGCCGCCGCTGGCCTCAGCGTGCTGGCGCTGCTGACCGCCGCATGCGCGAGCGCCGGGAACAACGGGGGAGGCGGCGGCTCGAAGTCGACCGGCGCCAGCGCGTTCTCGGCCTGCATGGTCACCGACACCGGCGGTCTCGACGACAAGTCGTTCAACCAGTCTTCCTGGGAAGGCCTGCAGGCGGCGCAGAAGGCCGACTCCAGCATTCAGATCAAGAACCTGCCGTCGACATCGACCGCTGACTACGCGAAGAACATCAGCACGTTCGTCGCGCAGAAGTGCGGCATCATCGTCACGGTCGGCTTCCTGATGGGCGACGCGACGAAGGCTGCCGCGACCGCGAACCCGACCCAGAAGTTCGCGATCGTCGACTTCACGTACTCCCCGCACGACCTGAAGAACGTCAACACGCTGGTCTTCAACACCGTGCAGGACGCGTTCCTCGGCGGCTACCTGGCCGCGGGGATGACGAAGACCGGAAAAGTGGCGACCTACGGCGGCGAGCAGTTCGGCACCGTGACCATCTACGAGGACGGCTTCTGGGACGGCGTGCAGTACTACAACCAGAAGCATCACAAGAACGTCAAGGTCCTGGGCTGGGACGAGAGGACCCAGAAGGGCACGTTCGCTGGCAGCTTCACCGACCTCGGCGCCGGACAGCGGATCGCCAACACGTTCATCTCTGAGGGCGCGGACATCATCTTCCCGGTCGCCGGCGGCGTAGGCCTGGGCTCGGCCAAGGCCGTCCAGACCGCCGACAACGGCGGCAAGAACGTCAACATGATGTGGGTGGACACCGACGGCTGCATCAGCGCGGCGACGTACTGCAAGTACTTCATCACCAGCGTGGAGAAGGGCATCACCAATTCGGTGAAGACCGCGGTCCTGGCCGCGGCGCACGGCACGTTCAAGGGCGGCAACTACATCGGGACGCTGCAGAACGGCGGCGCGGTGCTTGCTCCGTACCACGACTTCTCCAGCAAGGTTCCCACCTCGCTGCAGAACGAGATCAAGCAGCTGCAGACGCAGATCGAGAACGGTCAGATCACCCCGGCGACGAAGAGCCCGGTCGGGTAGCCGGCCTGACAGTGAGGGTCTGAGCCGGTCGGCTGCCCGGGCACAGCCCTGGCAGCCGACCGGCCCCATCAGGGAGGGAGGCGACCCGGGTGAAGCTCGAGCTGCGTGGCATCACCAAGCGGTTCGGCGGGCTCGTGGCCAACGACCAGATCGACCTGGTCGTGCAGCCCGGGGAGATTCTCGGCCTGCTCGGCGAGAACGGCGCCGGCAAGACCACGCTCATGAACGTCCTGTACGGGCTCATCCAGCCCGACGAGGGCGAGGTCCTGATCGACGACAAGCCAGTGCAGATCCGCTCCCCCAAGGACGCGATCAACGTGGGCATCGGCATGGTGCACCAGCACTTCATGCTCGTCCCGGTGTTCACGGTCGCTGAGAACGTCACGCTCGGCGTAGAACGGGTGCGGGGCTTCGGACTGCTCGACCGCCGGCGGGCCCGCCGCGATGTGCTTGAGCTGTCAGAGCGCTATGGCCTGCAGGTCAATCCCGACGCGAACGTCGAGGACATCCCCGTCGGCGTGCAACAGCGGGTCGAGATCATCAAGGCACTACTGCGCAACGCCAACGTGCTGGTGCTCGACGAGCCGACCGCCGTGCTCACCCCGAACGAGACCGAGGACCTGTTCAGGATCATGCGCGAGCTGCGCGAGGGCGGCAGGTCCCTCATCTTCATCTCGCACAAGCTCAAAGAAGTCCAGGCCATCGCCGACACCATCACGGTGATCAGGCGCGGCAAGGTGGTCGGCCAGCGGCCGCCGAGCACGAGCGACAACGAGCTCGCGGCGCTGATGGTGGGCAGGTCCGTGCAGCTCAGGGTCAGCAAGGAAGAAGCCAGCCCTGGCCCGGTCCGGCTGGAGGTCCGGGACCTGACGGTTCCCGGCGTGCTCGGCGGGATCGTCGTCGACGGCCTCTCCTTCGAGGTCCGCGGCGGCGAGATCCTCGGCATCGCGGGGGTGCAGGGCAACGGCCAGACCGACCTCGCCGAGGCGCTGATGGGCCTGCGACCGTCTACCGGCTCCGTGCTGCTCGACGGCCGCGACATCTCGCACCTGTCGACCAGGGACCGGCTGCGCGCGGGCATCGGGTACGTCCCCGAGGACCGCCAGGAAGACGGCCTCGTCGGCGACTTCACCGTCGCCGAGAACCTGGTGCTCGACGTCTACGACCGGACGCCGTTCGCGTCCGGCATCGCCCTGGACCTCGGCGCCATCGCCAAGGCGGCCACCGCGCTGGTCGCCGACTACGACGTCCGCACGACGTCGGTGCAGACGAGGGCGGGCACCTTGTCAGGCGGCAACCAGCAAAAGGTCATCGTCGCGAGGGAAATGAGCCGGGACAACAAGGTGCTCGTGGCCAGCCAGCCGACCCGCGGCCTCGACGTCGGCTCGATCGAGTTCGTGCACAAGCAGATCGTCGCCGAGCGCGATAGCGGCTCGGCGGTCGTGATCATCTCCTCGGAACTCGACGAGATCTATGCGCTCTCTGACCGGATCGCCGTCATGTACGAGGGCAAGATCGTCGGATTCAGCGCGCCGGACATTCCCGAGGCCGAGCTCGGCATGATGATGGCGGGCGCGGGCGCCGCGGGGGCTGGCGCCGAGGCGGCGCCCGCCGCGGCACACGAGCCGGGTGCCGACGAGGCGATCGAGATGCCCGGTGCGGTGCAGACCAGCAAGACCACTCAGGACCCGCAGGAGCCCGAGCAATGAGCGATGAGGTGCCCCCGGCTACTCCCCCGCCCGATCCGACCCCATTCCGCGATCAATCCGTGCTGGGCCCGGAAACAAGACCGCAGAGTGAGCCGCCCGGCCAGCCGAGGCCTGGCAAGTCGCGGATCAGGCTGACCGGCGACGCGATCATCGAGGGGATCGTCTACGGCAGCCCGGCGGTCATCACGACCCTGGCCATCTTCATGGCGCTCGTGGTCAGCGCCTTGCTGATCGTGTTCAGCGATCCCGCCATCCTGCACGCCTGGGCGGCGTTCTTCAACGCACCGGGGCAAGCCCTGTCGATGACGTGGAACTCGGTCGCGACGGCGTACTCCGCGCTCTTCGAGGGCGCGGTCTTCAGCCCGTCGACGATCTCCGCCGCGTTCCACGGCGGGTCGATCGCCGCGATCTTCTATCCGATCTCGCTGACCGCGTTCCAGGCGACCCCGCTGATCCTGACCGGCCTGTCGGTGGCGATCGCGTTCCGGGCCGGACTGTTCAACATCGGCGCCGCCGGCCAGTTCGTGGCTGGCTCGATGATCGCGGCCTGGCTCGGCTTCGCCGTCCACCTGCCGGCCGGCATCCACATCCTCGTCTGCGTGGTCGGCGGGTTCGCGGGCGGCGCCGCGCTCGGCTGGCTCGTCGGCGTGCTCAAGGCGCGCACAGGAGCGCACGAGGTCATCGTCACGATCATGCTCAACTACGTGATGTACAACCTGCTCAGCTACCTGCTGAAGACGCCCAAGGGGCTGCAGCAGCCGCACCAGTCCAACCAGGTCGCGCCCCCGATCGACAACAACGCCGTCTTTCCCCACGTCGGCGGCCCGCCACCGCAGGCCAACATCGGCTTCCTGATCGCGCTAGCGGCGGCGGCCGCGGTCGCGTGGCTGCTCTCACGCAGCACCATCGGGTTCCAGTTCCGCACCGTCGGCGCGAACCCGCGGGCCGCGCGCAGCGCGGGCATGAGCGTGGAGCGCACCTGGGCGCTCGTCATGCTGATCGCTGGCGGGCTCGCCGGCCTCGCGGCCTCCGCAGTCATCCAGGGCGGCGCGCCTCCGCCGCCGCTGACGTTCAACACGTACGGCACGTACGGTTTCGACGGCATCACCGTTGCGCTGCTCGGCCGGGCCCGGCCGTGGGGCGTGGTCATGGCGGGCCTTCTGTTCGGCGCGCTCGAGGCAGGCGGCACGGCCATGCAGGCAGCGACGAACCCGCAGGTGCCGGTCGACATCGTCGAGGTCATCCAGGGCCTGATCGTCCTGTTCGTCGCCGCGCCACCGCTGATCAGGGCCATCTTCCGGCTCCGCGCGGCCAGGGAAACCGGCATGGAAGCGGTCGCGAAGGGGTGGAACGGATGACCGTCGTGCCGGAGGTGCGCAAATGAGCACCGTCACCGCCACCATCAGGCTGCGGGCCACCGAGGGCCGACGTCAGCTCGCGGCCGGGACCTTCATCCTGCTCGGCGTCGTCGACATCCTGATCTTCGGCCTGTTCTCGCACGCCGGGGACGCGTCGTTCCAGTTCTCGATCTCCGGTTCCGGCGTCCAGATCCCTGAGCTGCACGTGCCCGCCGCGGCGGTCTGCTACGCCGTCGGCGCGGTCTCCGTGCTGCTCGGCGTGTTGCGACTCGTCGTCGAACCTGGCCTGGCCGCCAAGCGGGTGGCGATCGGCGCGGTGCTCGTGGCCTTCCTGGTCGCGCTGCTGTGCTGGGCGGATGCTGGCGACACCACGGCCGTCAACCTGGTCAACCTGATGCAGCAGTCCTTTGCACAGTCCATTCCGCTCGTGCTCGGCGCGCTCTGCGGCTGCATGTGCGAGCGGTCTGGCGTCATCAACATCGCGATCGAGGGTCAGCTGCTGATGGGCGCGTTCACGGGCGCGATCGTCGCCAGCGGCATCGGCTCGCTCACTCTGGGCCTGATCTCTGGTTCCCTCGCCGGCGGGCTGCTCGGCCTGCTGCTCGGGGTCTTTGCGATCGCCTTCCTCGTCGACCAGATCATCCTCGGCGTCGTGCTGAACGTGCTCGCGCTCGGCCTGACGGGCTTCCTCTACGACCGGCTGATGGTGCCGAACCAGGACCTCAACTCGGGCAACACGTTCAACGCCATCAAGATCCCGGTGCTCGGCGACATCCCGATCATCGGGCCGATCTTCTTCGATTCAACGATCTTCCTGTACATCACGTACGCGCTGATCATCGTCATCCAGGTCGGGCTCTTCCGCACCCGCTGGGGCTTGCGGGTCCGCGCCGTCGGCGAGCACCCGGAGGCCGCTGACACGGTCGGCATCAGGGTGCTGTGGACCCGCTACCGCAACGTAGTGCTCGGCGGCATGGTGGCCGGGATCGGTGGCGCCTACCTGACCATCGGCTCGGTTGGGTTCTTCAACAAGGACATCAGCTCGGGCTACGGGTTCATCGCGCTGGCGGCGATGATCTTCGGCCGCTGGACACCGCTCGGCTCGGTGGCCGCCGCGCTGCTGTTCGGCTTCTCCGCTCAGCTCGCCGCCGTGATATCGACCCTCAACGTGCCGCTGGACACCAACATCTTGCAGATGACGCCGTATGTGGCCACGATCATCGCGGTAGCCGGCCTGGTCGGCAAGGTCCGTGCCCCGGCCGCCGACGGAAGGCCATACGTGAAGGCATGACCGCAGGGCCCCTCGCTACGCTGCTTCGATGGTGACAACAACGTGACTGATGCGTACGCGGCCGCGCAGTCAAGCGCGGCGAGGCTGGCCGACATCAGCGGTCAGCCTGCTCATGACGTCGCCGTGGTGCTGGGGTCCGGCTGGCTCCCAGCCGCCGACGCACTCGGCCACACTGCCGCCGAGTTTCCGCTGTCCGAACTCGGCGGGTTCGCGAAGCCCACCGTCGCCGGGCACGCGCCGGTCGCCAGGTCGGTGCTGACCGGATCTGTGCGCGTGCTGGTCTATCTGGGACGCACGCACCTGTACGAGGGCCACCCCGTCGACGCCGTCGTGCACGGAGTCAGGACTGCCGCCGCGGCCGGCTGCCGCGTGATCGTGCTGACCAACGCCTCGGGCGGGATCAACGAGGGCTACCGCGTCGGCCAACCGGTGCTGCTCAGCGACCACCTCAACCTCACCGGGCGGTCCCCGATGACGGGTCCAGAGCCGCCCGCCGATTACGCGTCGAGGTTCGTCGACCTCACGGACCTGTACTCGTCGCGGCTGCGGGCGCTGGCCAGGCGGGCCGACCCGGACCTGGCCGAGGGGGTCTACGCCGCGCTGCACGGACCCCACTACGAGACGCCCGCCGAGATCAGGATGCTTCGGGCCGCAGGCGCCGACATGGTCGGCATGTCGACCGCGCTCGAGGCCATCGCGGCCCGGCACCTCGGTGCCGAGGTGCTCGCGATCTCGCTGATCACGAACCCGGCCGCTGGCCTTTCGCCATCCGGGCTCGACCACGCCGAGGTTCTCGCCGCAGGCAGGGAGTCGGCGGCCAGCGTCGGTTCGCTGCTTGCCCGCGTCATCCCGGACGTCGACGACGGAAAACTCGCGTGATCAGCGACGAGTTGCACCGCGAGGTGCTGACCTGGCTGGCCGACGACCCAGACGAGCGCGACCGCGCCGAGCTTTCCTCGCTCCTGCGCGCCGCTGAGGGATCAGATGCCGGCGCCGCTGAGGCGGCGGTGACCGACCTGACCGACAGGTTCGCGACGAGGCTCGAATTCGGCACGGCCGGACTGCGGGGCGCGGTAGCGGCAGGCCCGAACCGGATGAACCGGGCCGTGGTGCGCGGCACCACGGCCGCGCTCGCCGGGTGGCTGCTCTACGTCGACCCCGCCGCCGCGGACTCAGGCGTGGTGATCGGCTGCGACGCCCGCCATCGGTCAGAGGAGTTCGCGATCGAGGCCGCTCGCGTGCTGGCGGGAGCCGGCGTCGCGGTGCACCTCCTGCCGCCGCGCCTGCCCACGCCCGTGCTCGCGTTCGCGGTCAGGCACCTGTCGGCCGCGGCGGGCGTCATGATCACGGCCAGCCACAACCCGCCCGCCGACAACGGCTACAAGCTCTATCTCGGCGACGGCGCGCAGATCGTGCCGCCAGCAGACCTCGAGATCGAGGCCGCGACCAAGGCGCTGGGCCCGCTCTCGCAGGTGCCCATCGCGCCCGACAACGACCCGCTGATCACCAGGCACGGCGACGAGGTCACGGCCGCCTACCTGGGCGCGATCTGCGCCGCCTCGCCCGCGCCGAAGGGAGCGGCGTGGCTTCGGTTCACCTACACGCCGCTGCACGGCGTGGCCGGCGGGGTCGCCCTGCGCGCGTTCGAGCAGGCAGGCTTCCCCGCACCGGACGTTGTCGAGGCACAGTTCGACCCCGACCCTGATTTCCGTACGGTCAGGTTTCCCAACCCGGAAGAACCTGGCGCGCTCGATCTCGCCCTCGCTCAGGCGAGGCGCTCTGGCGCTGAACTCGTGATCGCCAACGACCCGGACGGCGACAGGCTGGCCGTGGCCGTGCCCGATGACGAAGCCTCGGGCGGCTGGCGGACCCTGACCGGCGACCAGCTCGGCGCGCTGCTCGGGGCCTACCTGCTCGGGCTCGACGTCGCCCAGTCGGGCGGAACGGGAGCAGGCCAGCCGCAAGCCGACGGTCAGCCGCTCGTCGCCAGCACGATCGTCTCTGCCACGATGCTGTCCAGGATCGCCGCGGCGGCTGGTGCCGCCTACGCCGAAACGCTGACGGGGTTCAAGTGGATCTCTCGTGCGGCGGATCTACGTCCAGAGGTCCGTTTCCTCTATGGGTATGAAGAGGCCCTCGGCTACACGGTCGGCCGCACCGTGCGGGACAAGGACGGGATCGGGGCCGCGCTAGCGGTGCTCAGCCTCGCGGCCAGAGCGCGCGCCGGCGGCGAGTCGCTGATCGAGGCGTACGACGCGCTCGAGATCGCGCACGGCGTGCACCTCACCAGCCAGATCACCGTGCCAACCCAGGAGCCGGTGCACGTGATGTCGCGGCTGCGGATCGAGGCGCCCGCGGAACTGGGCGGCGAGGCGATCACCGCCACCTCCGACCTGAGCGGCGGCACCGATCAGCTGCCGTCGGCCGACGTGCTCAGGTACTGGCTGCGCGGAGCCCGCGTCGTGGTCAGGCCGAGCGGTACAGAACCCAAGATCAAGGCCTACCTCGAGGTCGTCGAGCCGGTCCTCGCCGGCCGGCTGACCGAGGCCCGCAGGGCCGCCAGGGCCAGGATGGAGCCGCTCCGCGACGCGGTCGCGGATCTGCTCAACGGATGAACATTCCGCCCATGGCGCGCAAGGCCGGCGCGTGGCAAGCTCGATCCTATGACCAGCGAACTTGATCACGGCCAACCGCACGAGCACGGGCATGATCACGGGCTCGCGCACCACACGCGCGACCACGTGCCCGGGGCTCATCACCAAGGTGATCATGACGACGGGGCTCACGACCACGGGGAGCCAGGTCATATCCACGACGCTGCGTGCGCGGTCGCGCACGGCGCCGCGCCGGCCAGCTACGACGGCCGGATGCTGGTCGCGGTGTTCGCGACGCCGGTCGCGCAGTTTCTGCTCTGGTACGGTGCCGACGCCGGCTACCGGCCCGTCCTCGTCGAGCCCGACCCCGAGCTCGCCAAGGAAGCCGACGCGAACGGGTTCGACGTGTACCCGGGCGTCGGCTCGATCCCCGACGCGAGCGCCGACATCGTCGTCACCGATCACCACCGCGAGGAACTCGGCGTGATGCTGCGCGACGCCCTGGCCACGCCGGCCAGGTGGGTCGGGATCATGGGCAGCCCGCGGGCCGAGCCGCCGCACATCCAGGCCCTCGCGCTGCTCGGCGTCGCGCCGGACGAGGTCGCCCGGGTGCACAGGCCGATCGGCCTGAACATCGGCTCGAAGACTCCGCCGGAGATCGCGATCGCGACACTGGCGGGCCTGATCGCCGACCGCAACGAACGTCCAGGTGGCTTCCGCTTCGACTAGCCCGCGCCCGCCGCGGCATTGAGTCGAGGGGCCCGGTGTGGTGCCGGGCGTTAAGCTGCCACTCGGGCGTTCTGACGACCCCCGGAAGGACGAGCCGACGAGATGAGCGAGCAAGCCGGTTACTCGGGCACGCCGCTGCCGCGCAAGCTCGGCATCGGCGAGGATGACGAGGTGGTGGTCGTCGGCGCCCCCGACGGGTTCACTGACCGGCTGGGCAGCCAGGTCGCCGACGAAGCGGATATCCACACCGACCTCGCCGACGCCGCGCTGTTCGATGTGATCGTCGCGTTCTTCACGTGGCGAGCCGAGATGCAGAACCAGCTTGACCTGCTGCGCGCGAGGATGGCGCCGGCTTGCGGGCTGTGGATCGCCTGGCCAAAGAAGGCGTCGAAGGTGCCCACGGACATGACGGAGAACGTGATCAGGGAGATCGCGCTGCCGACCGGCCTGGTCGACAACAAGGTGTGCGCGATCGACCAAACCTGGTCGGCCCTGCGGCTGGTGATCAGGCGCGAGTTGCGCTAGCTCAGTCGAGCAGCGGCTCGCCGTTGAAGATGCCGAGTTCCTCGCGGTACAGCTCAAGCCCGACGCCGTTCGGGTCGCGGAAATACATGCTTTCCTCGACGCCGCGGTCCGGGCCGAGGTAGTCGACGCCCGCCTCATCGAGCTTCTTCTTCGCCGCGTCGAACTGGGCGGGCGAGACCGAGATGGCCAGGTGCTGAACCCCGCCGATGGTCTCCATCCAGGCCGGGTGCTCGTGCCCTGGGAAGTCGAAGAAGCCAAGCAGGTTGTTGTTGCCGATGTCGAAGAAGAAGTGGTTGGAGCCCTTGTAGTCGCGGTTCTCAACGAGCTCGACCAGCGGGAACCCGAGGAACTCCTGGTAGAACTTGATCGTCTCCTCCGTGTCGCGGCTGATCAGCGCCAGGTGGTGCACACCCTGAACCGTCGTCGGCGGCCTGCTGCCCTTCGGCTTCAGGTACTTCTCGCGCAGCTCTGCGCGGCGCGCCCGAACCCGCTCAAGTTCCTTGCCCTCTGGCTCTGGCATCACTGTCTCCTGCTCGGACCTGGGTTCGTGGCCGCCGGCTGCAGGCCGGCGGCCACCGCTCGACACCAGTGTCTCCCACCGTGTCAACGGCACGCAGTGCCGGTCAGCCCTTCCGCGCCGAGGCGGCGCCTCCCGCGACCGAAGATCCGGGTCTCACAACTAATTGACAGTGACTCTCAGAACGGTATAGCTTGATTTTGACACTGACTAGCACAAGGAAGTGACTACCGTGACTGCATCGGACTCCCGCCGCTGGTGGGCGCTCGGCGCGCTGTCGCTCAGCGTGCTCGTCGTCGCTCTCGACTTGTTCGTGCTCACGCTGGCGCTGCCCACGCTCTCATCCGACCTGCACGCGTCCTCTGGCGACCTGCAATGGTTCGTCGACTCATACAGCCTCGTGCTCGCGGCGGCGCTGCTCCCGGCCGGCATGCTCGGCGACCGGTTCGGGCGCAAGCGCATGCTGACCATCGCGCTCGCGGTGTTCGGCCTCGCGTCGCTGGCTTGCGCTTACTCGACCTCCGCCGGAGCGCTGATCGCGGCGAGGGCCGTGCTCGGGCTCGCCGCGGCCGTAATCTTGCCGATGTCCCTTGCCGTCCTTCCCGTCCTGTTCACCGCCGCCGAGCGGCCGAGGGCGATCGCGGCGGTCGGCGGCGCGACGTTCCTCGGGTACCCGATCGGCCCGATACTCGGCGGCTGGCTGCTCGACCACTTCTGGTGGGGCTCGGTCTTCCTGATCAACATCCCGGTCGTCATCATCGCCGTCGTCGCCGTGGTGGTCCTGATGCCGGAGTCCCACGGCGAGCGGCGGGCCAGGGTCGACGTGACCGGCATCGTCATCTCGAGCGCGGGCCTGACCTCCCTCACCTACGGGCTGATCAAGGCCGGCGACGACGGCTGGTCAGACCGCGTCGCGATCGTCACGATGGTCGCGGGCGTGGTTGCCCTCGCCGCCTTCGCCGCCTGGGAGCGCCTGATCAGCAGGCAAGAGCGGGCCGCGACGATCCGGCAGCCGCTGGTGGACCTCGGGCTGTTCGGCTCGGCCGGATTCACCTGGGGGACGGTGCTGTCCACGCTGGTTTCGTTCGCCCTGTTCGGTCTCGTCTTCGCGATGCCGCAGTACTTCCTCGACGTGCGCGGGGTCGACTCGCTCGGCGCCGGGCTGCGGATGCTGCCGATGATCGGCGGCTTGGCGCTCGGGCTGGCGTTCGGCCAGCGGCTGCAGACCCCGCGCAAGAGCCGCGCAAGCGCGGGCGCGGCCGGCGAGGCGAGGACGCCGGTCAGCCCGAAGATCCTGGTCGCGATCGGGTTCGCGATCATGGCCGGAGCCCTGGCGACCGGCTCCCGCACCACCATCGCCAGCAGCACCGGGTTCGCCGCGACGTGGTTCGCGATCACGGGATTCGGCCTCGGCGTCGCCATGCCCACCGCCCTGAACGCCGCACTCGGCGCCCTCGCACCGTCGCGAAGCGGGTCAGGCTCCGCGCTGATCACCGCGATGCGCCAGGTCGGCGGCACCATCGGGGTGGCCGTGCTCGGCACCGTCCTCGCCACCGTGTACCGCAGTCACCTGGACCTGTCCGGCCTTCCTGCAGCGGCCGCGGGCGCGATCAGGCAGAGCGTCGCAGGCGGCGTCGCGACGGCGCACGCTGCGGGCTCAGCGCCGCTGCTCGACAGCGTCCGCCTCGCGTACGTGCACGGCCTGGACGTGATGCTCTGGGTGTGCAGCGGGATCGCGATCGTCTCGGCGCTGCTCGCGCTCGCGTTCCTGCCCGGCCGTACGTCCGCGCCGCCCGAGCCCGAGCCCGAGCTAGAGCCGGCCGCGGACGGCACGGCGGAAGACACGATCGGCGACCGCGCTCAGCCGGCGACATCGGCGCTGGACAAGGGCAGAATGACCACATGAGGGAGGCACCAGTCGCACCGCGGCCCGGGCTGCGGGAACGCAAGAAGGCCAGGACCCGCGCTGCCATCAGGGAGCACGCGCTCCGGCTGTTCCGCGAGCAGGGCTACGCGGCCACGACGGTCGACCAGATCGCGGAGGCGGCCGACGTGTCGCCGAGCACGTTCTTTCGGTACTTCCCCACGAAGGAAGACGTCGTGCTGCAGGACGAGCTTGACGTGCTCGCCATCGGCGCGTTCGAGGAACAGCCAATCGACCTCTCGCCTGTCGCCGCGTTCCGCGCGGCCGCGCGGCAGGCCTTCGCCGCGCTGGACGAAGAGGACCTTACAAAGCTGCGCGAGACCGCCGAGCTCACGCTCACCGTGCCCGAGCTGCGGGCCAGGGCCATGGACGAGTACGCCAGGACGATCGCGGTCATCGCCGAGGCCACCGCCAGGCGTTCTGGCCGGGACCCGAATGACTTCGCGGTCAGGATCCTGGCCGGCGCGATCGTCGGCGTGATCATGGCGGCGACGATGCCGTGGAATAAGTGGGCAGAGGCGCAGCCGCATACGGACATGCTCGACCGGATCGACGCCGCGCTCGCCCAGCTCGAAGCCGGCCTCCCGCTCTGACATGTAGCAGCGCGCACAGGCCCCGTCGTTGGCGCATGCGCTTCACCGGCTACTCATTCGGGTCGGTGCGGGTCGACGGCGTGATCTACGATCACGACCTGATTGTCGACCGCGGGCAACAGTATCGCCACTGCTCGTAGCGCATTGTACCACTTATGCGCTACACTGGAGCGGCCATCATGAGGGGACACTGTGGCCGCAAGCACATCGTTCCGAATCAGCCGTGCAGCCAGGACCCGCCTGGCCGCCCGGGCCGCGCTGGAGGGGATCAGCGCCACCGCCCTGCTCGACCGGCTCATCGTCGAGGGTACCGATCAGCTCGATTACCCTGGCGTCATCTTCCGGGGCCCGGCAAATGACCGGCGCGCCGCGCTCGCCGCCGGCCCGGATGTCTGGGAGGTCGTTGCGCGGCTGCAAGAACTCGACGGCAGCCAGGAGCAACGGGTCAGTTTGCTCAGCAAGGAGTCGGACCTTCACCCCCGGCTGATCCGCATCGCCCTTGACTACGCCGCCGAGCATCCCGACGACATCCGCCGCCGTATCGATCACAACCGGGCCATGGCGGAGCGGAGCCGAGCCACAGCCATGCAGCGGGATGCGCTGCTGGCGTGACTGCCTTCCTGATCGACGAGATGTTCGCACCGGCATCGGCAGGCCTCTTGCGCGAGAAGTATGGCCACGACGCTGTCCACGTCTCGGAGGTCGGGCTACAGGCGGCCGACGACACCGTGGTCGCAGCTACAGGGAGAGCAGAAGGCCGCGCCGTCGTGACGGAGAACGTCGCAGATTACGCCGCGGAACGCGACCTGGTCCTGGTCTTCGTACTGAAGAAGAACCTCCCTCCGGGAGGCGGGCAAGCCGCCGCGCTGGCCAAGGCACTCGACCGATGGGCACACGACCAGCCCGACCCGTACCTTGGCCCGCATTGGCCTCAGGTATAGAACGGGCAGCGCACGCAGCGAGACCAGGTCGACCCGGTAGCAAGTACCACCCTTCGGCACGGGAATGTTGCGCGTTCAACAACTGTTGCTGACTGACAGGATGGAGATGGCGGTGCGTGCCCGGTCTGGGCTAGGTTCCGCCTAGGTGGGAGGATCGAGCTATGCCAGCAGTGACCGTCGAGGACATCTTGCTTCTGCCCAGGATCACCGAGCCTGACAGCGCGGCGGCCAGGGAGCGGCCGGTGCACACGATCACGACCGCGCCGTCGGGATACGAGGGCGAGGGATTTCCTGTGCGCCGCGCCTTCGCCGGCGTGGACCTGCGCGCCCTCGACCCGTTCGTGCACATGGACCAGATGGGCGAGGTCGACTATGCGCCCGGCGAGCCGCGCGGCACGTCCTGGCACCCGCACCGCGGCTTCGAGACCGTGACCTACATGATCGACGGCACGTTCCGGCACCAGGACTCCAACGGCGGCGGCGGGCTGATCACCAACGGCGACACCCAGTGGATGACCGCGGGCGGTGGCATCCTGCACATCGAGGAGCCGCCAGAGGACATGGTCATGAGCGGCGGGCTGTTCCACGGCTTCCAGCTCTGGGTCAACCTGCCTGGCGCCATGAAGATGACGGCGCCGCGCTACCAGGACATCAGGGCCGGCCAGGTCGCGCTGCTGAGTTCTGCAGACGGCGGCACCCTGGTCAGGGTCATCGCCGGCGACGTCGGCGGGCGCCCGGGCCCCGGGATCACGCACACCCCGATCACCCTGCTGCACGCGACGCTGCAGCCAGGGGCGCAGCTGAGACTGCCGTGGCGGTCCGACTTCAACGCGCTCGGCTACGTGATGGCCGGGTCCGGCACCGTGGGCGCCGACAAGCGCCCCGTGCGGACAGGGCAGCTCGCGGTATTCGGCCCGGGCGACGCGCTGACGTTCGCGGCGAACAAGCGAGCCGACGGCCCGAGCGAGTCGATGGACCTGCTCGTTCTCGGCGGTCAGCCCATCGGGGAACCCGTCGCGGCCTACGGCCCGTTCGTGATGAACACCAGGGCCGAGCTCGTCCAGGCGTTCGAGGATTACCAGGCGGGCAGGCTCGGGACGATCCCGGCCCGGCGGGCCGAGATCCCGCAAGAGCCGCACCCCGGCCACGACGTCCTCTGATCGCCCGGCCGGCACCGCCGCATAGAACACTGATGTCACATTGGTGTTCCTAGAAGAACACCGATGTCACCTAGGTGTTCAATGTGGCAGGGCCCGCCTGCCGCGCACTGTGTCACAATGGCCGAAATGCACGATTACAGCGCGCCGGGGCAGGACGTGATCGACTCTGAGCTGGCTGAGGCCTTCGCCAGGGAAGGCGTCGTCTGCGTCCGGCAGGTGCTGGACGCGGACGAGCTGGCTGAGGCGGCGGCCGCGATCGACGCCGTGCTCGCTGACCCCTCGCCGCTCGCCCAGGTTGCCAGCAGGCCCGACGACCCCGGCAGCTTCTTCGAGGACTTCTGCCGGTGGCAGCAGGTCCCAGCGATCGGACGGCTTGCAGGTCATTCGCGCGTCCCCGCGATCGCGGCCGCGCTGCTGGCCACCGAGCAGGTCAGGTTCTACCACGACCACGTGCTGGTCAAGGACGGCGGAACCAGGCAGCGCACGCCGTGGCACCAGGATCAGCCGTACTACAACGTCGACGGGCCAGGCGTGAGCGCGTGGATACCCGTCGACCCCGTGCCGGCCGCGGGCTGCCTGGAGGTCGTGGCCGGCACCCACCGAGGGCCGTGGTTGATGCCGCGCACGTTCATGCTCGGCGAGGCCCGGTGGTTCCCCGAGGGCAGCCTGGCCGAGATTCCCGACATCGAGGCCGGCAGGGACGCGTTCGACATCCGCAGCTACGACCTGCTGCCGGGCGACGCCGTCTTCTTCGACTTCCTGAGCGTGCACGGGGCGCCCGGCTTCCCGTTCGAGGGCCGCCGGCGGGTCCTGTCGCTCCGCTACCTGTCCGCGGCCGCCACGCTCGCCCCGCGGAGGTGGCGCACCTCGCCGCCGTTCGACGGCCTCGACGCCGAGATCCCGGCAGGTGCGGCCATGGACCACCCGCTCTTCCCGGTCGTCTGGCCGCGGCAGACCTAGCGGGCTAGCTCGCCGCGACCTCGCCGGCCGTCTCGCCGGCCAGGCGACGGAGCGCGCCGCGGACGACCTGCGGATCCGTCGTGGTCCAGAACGGCGGCAACGAGGCCCGCAGGAACCCCGAGTACCGCGCCGTGGCGAGCCGCGGGTCGAGCACGGCGACCACGCCCTTGTCGGTCATCGTGCGCAGCAGCCGGCCTGAGCCCTGGGCGAGTAGCAAGGCCGCCTGGGAGGCGGCCACGGACATGAATCCGTTGCCGCCGCGGGACGCCACCGCGCGCTGCCGCGCCGACGCCAGCGGGTCGTCGGGACGCGGGAACGGGATCCGGTCGATGATCACGAGCCGCAGCGACGGACCCGGCACGTCCACGCCCTGCCACAGCGACAGCGTGCCGAACAGGCAGGTCGGCTCGTCCGCGGCGAACTGGCTGACAAGCTGCGCGGTCTGGTCGTCACCCTGGCATAGCAGCGGGAAGCCGATCCGGCCGGCGAGCGCGTCGGCCGCCTGCCTGGCCGCTCGCATCGAGGAGAACAGGCCGAGCGTCCGGCCGCCAGCGGCGCCGATCAGCTCGGCGATCTCGTCGAGGTAGGAGTCGGCGAGGCCGTCCCTGCCGGGCGGCGGCAGGTGCCTGGCGATGTACAAGATCCCGCTGCGCGGATGGTCGAAGGGGGATCCCACGTCGATCCCCGACCAGACCATCGGGTGCGGCTCCGCACCCTCCGCTGGCTCCGTCTGCTCGCGATCTTCGGCGTGTCCTTCCTCCGGCATGCCGGCTGGCGGCATGTCGGCGGCTCTGGCGAGACCCCACTGCCTGGCGAGCGGCTCGAACGAGCCACCGAGCGCGAGCGTCGCCGACGTCAGCACCACGGTCCGCCGGCCGAACAGCTTGCCCGCCAGCAGCCCGCCGACCTGTAGCGGCGCGACCCGCAGAGTCGGAGGACGACCCGAGTCCTCCCCTTCCTGGCGGTCCATCCAGACCACGTGCGTCCGGTCGGCGATCGCGGCGCCGAACGCGCCGAGCACCCGGTCCGCCGCGTCGCCCGCTTCGCCGACCGCCGCGAGCGCGGCCCGGCGCGCCGCGAGCCGGTCCGGCTCTTCCTCGGCGTTCTTCGCGGTCGTGCGGAACTCGGTCGCGCAGCCGGCCGCGGCGTCCCTGACCGCCTCGAGGGCGGTGGCCAGCGCCTCGTCGAGCACATCGAGCCGTCCGGCGGCGACGCCGGCGACGGCCTTGTCCAGGCCCGCACCCGCGTCGCGCAGCCGGCTCACCGCGCCTTCGCCGATCATCTTGCCGCAGCGCCGCGCCGCGGTCTCGACAGCGACGGCGGATAGCTCGTCGGAAGCGACCGACGTGACGCGGTCGACGAGGTCGTGCGCCTCGTCGATGATCACAACGTCGTGTTC
Organism: Streptosporangiaceae bacterium; assembly: GCA_036273575.1. Taxonomy (GTDB): domain Bacteria; phylum Actinomycetota; class Actinomycetes; order Streptosporangiales; family Streptosporangiaceae; genus Chersky-822. Next base: position 22,447 of record DASUHI010000057.1, read on the forward strand.
GGGGAATATGTCGAACTCCTCGAGCGCGTCGATGGCAAGCAGCGCGTGGTTGGTTACCACGATGTCGGCCTTGCCCGCCTCCTCCCTGGCCAGCTCCGCGAAGCACTGGGAGCCGAACGGGCAGCGCTGGACGCCGAGGCACTCGCGGGCGCTGACCGAGACCTGCCGCCAGGCCTGCTCGGGCACGCCTGGCACGAGCTCGTCCCTGTCCCCTGTCTTGGTCTCGGCGGCCCACTCGTGCAGCCGCTGCACCTGCCGCCCGACCGCGGAGACCGCGCGAGGATCGAACAGGGCCTCGCCCTCGTCATCCGCCGGGCCGCCGCTCAGCCGCTGCAGGCACAGATAGTTCCTGCGGCCCTTGAGGATCGCGAAGACGGGCTCGCGTCCAAGCGCCGGCGCGATCGCGTCCGCGAGCCTCGGCAGGTCCCGGTCGATGAGCTGCCGCTGCAGCGCGATCGTGGCGGTCGACACCACAACGGTCGCGTTCTCGCCGACCGCGTGCCTGGCCGCCGGCACCAGGTAGGCCAGCGACTTCCCTGTCCCGGTGCCGGCCTGGACCGCCAGGTGCTCGCCCGTCTCGATCGAGGCCTGCACGGCCCTGGCCATCGCGACCTGTCCTGGCCGCTCGGCGCCGCCGATCCCGGCGACCGCGGCGGCCAGCAGGCCGTCGACGTCCGCCGCGAAGTCAGGGGGATTGGCCGGCATGAACCAGAACGCTACCCCCGGCCGCCCCTCAGCAGGTGATGTTGGCGCGCCGCATCCTGGTCCACGCCACCGCGCCGAAGATCACCGTGTAGGCGGCGAACGAGACCACCCCGTGCCCGACCTGCGACCAAGCGATGGGCGTCCGCAGCAGCGCGTCGAAGGAGAACCAGAAGTGGGTCGGCAGGTACGGATGGATGGCCGCCACCTGCGACACGGCGTCGAGGATCTCGCTGACGATCACCAGCACCAGCACCGTCGCCATCACCGCGATCGCGTGCTGGGTGAACGTCGACAGCGCCAGCCCGATCGCGCCGAGCGCGGACAGCGCGGCCGCGACGTAGAGCGCGATCAGCGCCAGCCTTGCCAGCCCGGCGGCCAGCGACACGGTCGTGCCGGACAGCAGCGTGACGGGCCCGACCGGGAAGAAGATCACGCCCATCAGCAAGCCCACGCCCGCGACCAGCATGGTCGCGGTCAGGCAGAACGTGACGATCATGACGTATTTCACCAGGAGCAGCCTGATGCGCCCGGCAGGCACGGTGAGCAGCGTCCTGAGCGTGCCGAGCCCTGCCTCGCCCGCGACCGAGTCCCCTGCGACGACCGAGACGGCCAGCGGCAGCAGCACGGTGAGCAGCACGTAGATCGCGAACAGCGACAGGAACACCCCGTTCCCGGCGATCTGGCCGATGAACACGCCGGCGCCTGGTCCGCCGGATCCAGGCGCCGGCGTGTTGATCCGCAGCACGACGCCCAGAAAGACCGGCGCTCCGGCTATGACCGCGAGCATGGCCATGTTCCGCGGCCTGAGGAAGACATTTCTTAGCTCTGAACGGAACAAGCGGAGCCAGTGCCGCACAGCAGCGGGATGTCGCCCAGGCCTGGCCGTCCCGGCGCGGACGGCGCTAGCCGTTGACATCGAAGCCTTCCCCGGTCAGCTCGACGAACAGGTCTTCCAGGCTCGGCCGCACCGTCTCCAGCCCGGCCACGGGCACGCCGGCGTGGACAAGTTCGGCGTTGATCTTCTCGGGCGCGTGCTCGCCGAGGCCGGCAGTGACCTGGCCGTCGGCGACGGCGATATCGGACAGGCCGAGGTTGCCGAGCACGTCGGCGGCCGCCGCCGTCTCGCTGCTGCGGATCAGGATCTTGCGCTCGCCGCGGCTGCGCAGTCCGGCCAGCGTGCCCTGGAAGACCAGCTTGCCGGTGCTCATCACGCCGACGTGGGAGCAGATCTGCTCGACCTCGGCGAGCAGATGGGAGGAGACGAAGACGGTCGTGCCGTCCGCGGCGATCTGCTTGACCAAAGACCTGATCTCGCGGGTGCCCTGCGGGTCAAGGCCGTTTGTCGGCTCGTCCAGGATCATCAGGTCTCTGGGCCTGAGCAGCCCGGCCGCGATGCCGAGCCGCTGCTTCATGCCGAGCGAGTACGCGCGGTACCGCTTGTCGGCCGCGGCGAGCAGGCCCACCTGGTCGAGCGCGCGGTCGATGCGGGCGCTCGCCGTGCGCAGGTCCGCGCTGGGGTCCGCGGCGTCGCACCTGGCCAGGTTCTGCCTACCGGACAGGAACGGGTAGAACGCCGGGCCCTCGACCAGCGCGCCGACCCTGGTCAGCACCGAATCCAGGTCGCCGGCGTCGGTGCCCAGCAGCTTGAACGTGCCGCCAGTCGGGTGCACGAGCCCGAGCAGCATCCTGATCGTGGTGGTCTTGCCTGAGCCATTCGGCCCGAGGAAGCCATAGACGCTGCCGGGCGGCACGGCCAGGTCGATCTCGTCGACCGCGAGCTGCCCGCTCCTGAACCGCATCGAGAGCCGGCTCGTAGCGATTGCCAGCCCTGCGGCCCCCTCGGGCGGCGCCGGAACGGACTGCGTCACTTGACCTTGGCGGCGTCGGCGAAAAGCACGGCCGGGGTCACCGCACCGGCCAGGATCTCGCCCTTGCTCGTCAGCAGCACCGACAGCAAGCTGGTCCGTAGCAGATGCCCCGAGCCCCAGGCGCCGTGGACCGGCTTCGACGCCTTCAGCAGGACTTTCAGCAGTCCAAGGCCCTGTGCCGCAGGACCTGAGATCCGCAGCGAAGAGTGGTATGCGCCGCTCCCGCCTGGGACAATGCCGCCTATCGCCGCGCCGAACGGGACCGCGACCACGGTCAGCCAGCCCGTGCCGAACGTCCGCGGTCCGGCCGCGACAGGAGCGAGCCAGGGCGGCGGTCCGTGGTCAGGGTGCCGCAGCCGCCCGTGGCGAGGCATCAGCTTCAAATGGTGTCCCGGCATGACTCCCGGATGGCCGGCCGGGACGTGCACGGTCTTGACCTTGGCGCCGGGCGGCGGCGTGAACGTGAAGTTGGACGCCGCCGGCTTCGTGAAGCTCAGCGACGTGAAGCCGATGGCGAACGCCGGGCTTGAGGCTCCGCGCGCGAAGACTTGCAGGCTGAGCGGCAGATGCGTCTGCGCGTCGACCGCGATCTCGATCCTGCCGATCAGCGACTGGCCGCTGCGCGGCGCGATCGCGAGCTGGTAGGCGCTGCGGCCCGCGACCGTCGCGGTGCCTGGAATGGTGACCTTGGTCGTCGGCCCGATCAGCCTGAGGAACCGGTCGGCGGCCTGAATGGGGGTCATTGGGACTGGAGCCCGCTGCGCTGGCTCAGCGGGAACGGCGATCCCGCGCGGCCGCGGCAGGATGAACTTCGTGGCCCTCTGACCTTGGCTCTCCCACAGCCACGCCTGCGTCCTGTTGATCCGCATGTCGGTCTCACCGAACGAAACCAGCAGCGCGATCCTGAGCCTGCCCGGTCCGCCGTACCAGATCTGGATCGTGTGCGTTCCGGAGATCAAAGCGGCGGGCGAGAGCGGCGAGGAGTCCATGCCGCCGATGTCAGGCAGCGCGGGGAACCCGAGGTTGGCGCTCTGCGACACCGTCGCGGTCAGCGCCGCGGGCGGCTTCGCCCTGTGCATGGCCGCGAGCAGCTGCGCGGGCGTGAGCTTCGGCAGGGCCGGGTCGGCGGCGCTCGCCAGCATCGTCCCGGCCAGGACCGACGCCGCCACGACGAAGGCGCCTCCGGGCAGAGCCCAGCGTGGCCTGATTCTGAATCGGGGTCGCTGTGTCATCCGCTAACCTCCACTGGCAGCATACCCAGCGGCGCCGCGCGGCCTGCGCTAGCGCACGACGGGCGGCCACAGGTTGTGTTGCGCCGCGATCGGATCACCTGGCCATTCGTGCATGGCCGACAGGTTGTCCTTGGCGGGGAACTTGGCCGCCGCGGGCCCGTGCGCGAACGCCTTGAGCAGGTTCACGGTCACGGTCTTGGTGAGATGGTTGCCGTGCGCCGACATCTCGCGCCCGTAAGGCCGCGCGAGCGACTGCACCCAGCGCATCGTCCCTGTGTTGAACACCCCGGCGCCGCCTTCGTGGGTGTAGTAGGCGGTGTCGGCGTAGCTGCGGATGCCGCGGCAGGTCAGGGGCGAGTGGGCGAGTATCTCGATCGGCCTGGGCACCGGGTAGATCGGGTTCACGCGGTCGTACTCGTCGCCGACCAGACCGCGCACCCGCGTGCCGACCTTGGCCCCGGTGTGCGCGAACACCCAGGAGTCTGGCTCCACGACGACGTAGTCGGCGGTGACCGGGTTCGACTCGTACAACGTGCCGGTCAGCGACGACTCTGGGTCCACGTGCGGCGGTTCCCGCCAGTCGCTGGTGACCAGCGCGTTGTGCTTGCCGTACATCGGATCCTGCTGATAGCTGGTCTTGTAGCAGATCACGAGCCGGTTGTCGCCGAGCTTGGTCTTGGCGAACCTGATGCGCCTGAACATCGCGTTCGCGCCAAGGAAGGCGACGTTCACGCCCGCGTTCCTCGCGGCTGTCACGTGCGCCCGTTCGGCCGGCGACCAGTACTCGTCGTGGCCCAGCGAGATCAGCGCGCTGGCGCGGCCGAGCCCGTGCGGGTCCTTGTCCAGGTCCATGCTCGTGGTGTAGGCCAGCGGAAGGCCGAGCCGCTCCGCGATGTTGATCAGCTTGCGCTCGTAGACCAGGAACTGATCGGCGCCCTTGCCGTTGAACGGCCGGTCCATGCTCACCGCGAGCGACCGGTCGTCGTACCCGTTCGGACCCGTGTACAGGTCGTAGCCGCCCCACGTGTTGTACGCCTGCCAGGTAGCGACCGAGTTCTTGAGCACGACCTTGCCTGCCGTCGTGAACGACCGCACGGTCAGCGGGACGTACCGCTGCGCGCCAGAAGAGGCGTCGAGCCTGAGCAGGTAGGCGCCTTCTGGCCAGTCATCGGTGTGCATGGTCAGGCACGGGTCCCAGTCGCAGCTCACCGTCCTGGTGCCCGCTGAGAGCGTGTGCTTGCGCTGCTTGTGACCCTTGATCCAGCCCGACCGCCAGACCTGCCTGGCCAGGCTGCCGCCGTACCAGCCCATCCGCAGCGCCGATACGCGGAACTCGCGGGCGGTCGTCGAGACGTAGAGCGTGACGGGCTCACCCTGCAGGACGCTCGCCTGGCCCGTGAAGCCCTGGATCGCGCCGGGCGCGCCGACGTGCTTGATCCACCAGCCCTGCTCGCCGGGCAGCGTGTTCTCCGCCTTCGAGGGGCGCAGCCGGATCTTGGCGGGTCTCGGAGTCCGCCCGCCGCTGCCGCCTGACGACGAGGTGCAGCCGGCCACGGCGCCGACCGTGACGGCGCCCGCCGTCCCTGCCGCGGTGCTCAGGAAGGCACGTCTGGTCGGATCCCGGCGTCCGCCAGGCGCCTGTTGATGGTCCCCCATATCTGAAGGATGGCGCAACGCCGCTCACCGCCTCAGGGTTCCGGAAACTTGTCCGCGTGCGTACCTCTCGTCACGCCCGCCGCCTATCCGCCGCCGCTCAGGCAACGACCGGCGGCCACGGTTGGTGCCTTGGAAGCACCCCCGTACCCCGAGAACTACGGGAATACCGTCTCGAGCGCGATCTTCAGCTTGTCCTCCCAGTCGGCCAGCGACCTGGTCGGGCCTGAGGGCGCGGGCTTGATCCGTTCCAGGCAGGCCAGGGCCGACCTGACGACGTCCGAGGGGCGCTTGGACG